>CAIXKO010000360.1 GCA_903919925.1 uncultured Bacteroidota bacterium
CCTAATAACCCGCAAACTATTCGTGCATAGGCGTTTAAAGTACCCACCCCCTGGCCCCCTCCCTGAAAAAGGGAGGGGGAAAGAGCTCCAAATTTACATCGGAGAGGAGCCCCTCCCTTTTTCAGGGAGGGGTTGGGGTGGGTACTTAAAGACCGGTTATATGAAAGGCGCATACTTGCGTGTCACTTGCCGATAAGAGACACGCAAGTATGCGTCTCTACACACTACCCTTTGGCCGCCTGCTGCCTGCCTTCTGCCTTCAGCAATTGCTTACCGGGAAATGCCAAATACCCGAATATTTAGTTACCTTTGCCGGCCAAATTATTGAAAGGGAATCATGTACGAAATCAGGAATATAGCGATTATTGCTCACGTTGACCACGGTAAAACTACTCTGGTAGATCGCATTTTGCATCAGGTAAAACTGTTCCGCGACAACCAGGAAATGGGGGAATTAATACTAGATAGTAACGATCTGGAAAAGGAACGCGGAATAACCATTCTTGCAAAGAATGTTTCTGTAAGATATAAAGGTGTTAAAATCAATATTATAGATACTCCTGGGCATGCCGATTTTGGTGGGGAGGTTGAACGGGTGCTGAACATGGCCGATGGCGTGCTGCTTTTGGTGGATGCCTTTGAAGGCCCAATGCCACAAACCCGGTTTGTACTGCAAAAGGCGTTGAATTTGAATTTAAAACCAATTGTAGTTATCAATAAAGTTGATAAACCTAACTGTAAACCGGATGAGGTACATGAGCAGGTTTTTGAGCTGATGATGCACCTGGATGCCAATAATGACCAGCTGGATTTTCCGGTTGTTTATGGTTCGTCGAAACATGGTTGGATGGGACCCGACTGGAACAATCCGACTGAAGATGTTACCTATCTGTTAGATACCATCCTGGAGCACATTCCTGCTTCGCCATTTGTGGAGGGAACTCCTCAGATGATGATTACTTCACTGGATTATTCCTCCTATGTTGGTAGAATTGCGGTGGGCAGGCTATTGCGGGGAACCATGCAGACAGGGATGTGGGTTTCGCTGGTTAAACAACACGGGTTGGTGCAGCGTGAGCAAATCAAGGAACTTTATCTTTTTGAGGGTTTAGGAAAAGAAAAAGTTAAAACTCCGGTCCGGTCAGGTGAAATTATTGCCATTATGGGTCTGGAAGGGTTTGAGATCGGTGACACGGTTGCGGATGCTGAAAACCCGGAAGCACTGGTTCCGATCAAGGTTGATGAGCCTACCATGAGTATGCTTTTCACCATTAACAATAGTCCGTTTTTTGGCCAGGATGGCAAATTTGTAACCTCACGTCACCTTCGTGAACGGTTGTTCCGTGAAATCGAAAAAAATCTGGCGCTACGGGTGGAAGAAACAGAATCGCCGGATATGCTTAATGTTTATGGCCGTGGGATTTTGCACTTATCCATTTTAGTGGAAACGATGCGCCGCGAAGGCTATGAATTCCAAATGGGTCAACCCAAGGTCTTACTGAAAGAGATTGATGGAGTTACTCATGAACCTGTTGAAAATTTGGTGGTTAATGTTCCAGAGCAATTCCAGGGCAAGATCATTGAAGCTGTTACATCGCGAAGGGGCGAACTATTAAATATTGAGTTTAAAGGAGATCAGAACAGTTTAACCTTCCGTATTCCATCGCGTGGACTGATGGGTTTGTCGAATCAGATTTTAACCCTGACAGAGGGACAGGCAATTTTTGCTCACCGCTTTGATAGTTTCCAACCCTGGAGAGGTGAGATCAACAACAAGCGCAACGGTGCTTTGATTGCACTTGAAACCGGGCCTGCAATAGCCTACGCGATAGACAAACTTCAGGATCGGGGAACATTCTTTATTTATCCTGGCGAATCCGTATACCAGGGTCAGGTGATTGGCGAACATATCAGGCCCACCGATTTGGTTATCAACCTGGCTAAAACTAAGAAACTCACCAACATGAGAGCATCCGGAACCGACGATAAGGTATCGGTACCACCACCACGGCGCTACTCGCTGGAGCAGTATATGGAATATATCGGATCCGATGAATATCTGGAGGTCACTCCTAAAAATATCAGGCTGAGAAAGATAAACCTGAGGGTGAAAGTTTAATACGAGCAAAAAAGAGAAGGGGACCAATTCAAATTTCTTATTTGAATTGGTCCCCTTCTCTTTTTTAACAATTTTCTCTCGTCACTTGCCGATAAGAGAGACGCAAGTATGCGTCTCTACTAATAGATAACCATCTGCCTGGTTTGCTTAAACTGACCGGCTTTTAGGGTATAAAAGTAAATTCCGGCATCGAGGCCAGCAGCATCCAATTTTATTGAATGTTTTCCGGCTGGTTTAAAGCCCTCTGCATGATCCAGCACCTTGCGCCCGGTCATATCCATTACTTCGATGGTTACATCCCCGCCGATACCCAGTTCATAGGAAATTTCCGTTGAAGTATTGAAGGGGTTCGGGAAGTTTTGGTCAACTGTGCTGAGGGCAGTGGAAGGATCAATTCCATCGATCAGGTTAGCATGATCATTGAGATTAAGACGGCACATGAGATTTTTCCGTACAAAAGATCCCAGACCATATTCAATATTGCCATCATAAAGACCAATTGCAGTAGGGCCTACCATTTTTAAACTGCGATCGGTTCCTATTTTCAATGATTTTCCACGGCGAACCATGTAATCTGCATGGTAATCCCACTGTGATATACCGGCATATATCAGGTCACCAGCTTTTAGAAATTCCGTTTCGCCATCCTTATCAAAAGGCAAGGTAATCCATGTATTAAACTGGCTGGAATCAAGCACAACCATTTCAGAGGTAAGGACTTTGTAAGGTGTTTCATCGGCCTCACCAACAGGCACTTTCCATACCTGGAACTGATACTCGATTTTTCCGTCAGCCAATCCGCCCATGATATAGGTTGACAGGGAACTAATTTCGCAGTCGGCTGCAATCGGGAAAACCGACCCGGTAAAGTAATCGTTAATTGAGGTGACTGATATATCGCCGTATCTCTCCAGCAGGTAAGCCCAGCCAAGATCGGGTGTATCATCGGAACGCGAAAAGATACTGTCATTAACATGGAAAAAGAAATCGGCTTTATTATTCTCCGGTGTAGCGTCAGCCACTTTCTGTTTGAAATCATAAGTTACCTTATAATGCCCATAATCAACCGGCATAAATTTATCGGTAATTTTCATTGTATCAAGTTCAAATGCAGCCACATAAGTTGGCGGAGCCGTTTGCTTTTGCCAGATCACCTCATTGTTTTTAGTAATGTTTACATCGAGATAAACATTATCCTGATCGTATTCGCCAAAATTCAGAACGCTGGACTGGAAATTGAAAAATCCTCCGGTACCGTTAAGCTGCGATTTTGGAATCATGATAAATGGAGTCATCGGATCGGCAACATTGCCATTATCCCACTCTGCGGTGAAATATTTCAGGCGAAGGTCATTATCATAAGGCTCTGACAGTGAAAAATCATCGAGAACCCAGAAATACAAAGTTGTTTCTCCCCAGTGCAAACGAATAGTTACATTGGGCTGACCGGCAGCGATATCCGAAATGTTAGCCTCATAAATAGCCGGAACACCCGGTGCCAAATCGTTGGGGCGATCTTTGTGATTAACACCAAAACCAACATTATAGTTGGCCCACCTAACACCATTGTCAACAGAAACCTGCATCTGCTGCAAGCCAGGACCACCGTTCATAAAATGGGTTTCATACCGAACCACCACAGATCCGTGCGCGCTGCAATTAAATGGAGGGAACTGGATAGAGTTATTAATGGTTAATCTGGGATCTTTGTCGTTATTATAAAGAGCCAGAAAATTACCGAGATACCCGTTATGCCCTGAAGTTGAATTGAATGGCGGTTCACTCACCAGAATCGAGTTGAGGCTGTCATAAGGAAGCCATTTAAAATTGAATCCGTTATCATCGGGATCAAGAAGCTGATACCCGGCGGGCATGGTCCAGCCTTTAGGGTCTGCCGCATTTGCCCAATTAAAATCTTCGTAGAAAAACACTTTGCCGTCGCCCTTAAGCGAAGGTTGTGCTGATTTTTGCTGAGCAAAGCTGCTTTGCAACAGAATGAGCATTAATGACAATAAAACAAGGGTAAATTTTTTCATATGTAGTAAGTTTTGGGTTCAAAGATAAAAAAAAGGCTTTGCCTGCTAATAACCATGGAGGATAAAGAGTAACTTTGTTTATCCCCCGTTTTATATAGGTCCAAAATCGATTTGGATGAATTTAGTTAAAAGAAAATCTGTGCTTTGTGTTGTAGGACTTGCCTTTGTGATACTTGGGCTAACCTCTTGCAGCAATGAATTTGGGATCAACACCTCGTCCGATCCGGTTCCGGTGGTTTGGTTCTTGCTGAATCCTGATGCAGATGAGCAGTTTTTACGATTGGGACGCAGTTTTTTGGTTGACCAGAATGATCCCGGACGACCTCCGGTTGCTGACTCGACGGTTTGGAACCTAACGGTTGATGTTTATTTGGAAGAGTGGCTGGAGGGGTTACCCATACACACTTACCATTTTGATCCGGTAGCAGCTGAAACAAAGGATTCTGGATTTTTTCCTCAAAATAACCTGAGATTATATAAAGCTGATTTCCCATTATTGCGCCTGGCTACTTACCGTTTATATATTCACTTCCCGGACGATAACCGTATAGTTACCGGGACTACTGCTTTGCCCGGAAGGCCTGAAGTTTATGACCCTGTTGAGATTCCCGGTCGCAAGATTTCCTTTCAGTCGGGAGTGAATTACACCACCCGATGGGCGCCAGGCGATGGACGTGGAGTTTTTCAAGGATTGTTTATTATCCATTACAATGAAATTTGGAACGGGCAAACGGCTGTTTATCAGGCAAAATTGGAAATGGACCCCGTATTAGGATTGGGTTCCGATATCGAAATGACTGATGTTTTGAGCGGTAACCGGTTTCTGGAAGCGATGGCTAAACAAATCCCATACCGGGAGGGAGCGGAGCGAAAGGTGGTAAATGTTCAGTATAAGCTTTTCAAGGGAGGGGAGGAATTGGCATTACAGATTTCGCCTGATCTTCAGCAAACTACCATTTCCAATTCCCTTAATCAATATACGAATCTGGAGAATGGTATCGGAATTTTCAGCTCCCTTCAGCAAATTACGATAAGCAACTTGCAACTCTCGAATACCACTCTTAACGAACTGGCGCATAGTGAGCTTACAAAAAAATTGGGGTTTAAGGATATTCATGATGGGATATAAGTTAAAATGTTGATGAATAGCTTGATTAAATATCTGATAGTAATATTGTTATCACTTGCCGTTGGTTGTCAGCCTGATACACCGGTTGATCCGGATGGTACGGCTCAGGACCCGGATATCGGGACGGTTGAATTTGATTTTCCGGTACCGTTGCGGGTTGCACCGGCCAGTGGAATCCGGCGGATCGATTTGAGTATTGCAAAAACTACTTATGATCTTTATCGGGGCGATTTCCTGATCAGCGCAAATGTATCGGACAAGGAAAGGGTATACTCTTTTAAACTGGTGCCGGGCGATTACTATTTTCAGGCTGGCATAACCTGCACGTGTATGGGTGACACCTGCTTATGGGACGGTTTTCCGGGCGGGCGGTTAGGAACCAAATGGGCCATGGACAGGATTACTATTATCAAAGGGGAAAAACTGGTGAAAAAAATAGCATTCAATTAATCGCCATGCAAAGCAATACCGTTCCTGGATTTTTCCTGCTGGTACTCGCTGCAGCGGTTATTCAGGGATGCAGCAAGGATAAGGTTCCGGAGAAGTTGCCTGATATCACCATCAGTACAAAGCCCGACAAAGGATTTACCACCGATATATTTGAGATCACCGTTAATCCGGATAAAACTGCGGGCACCAACCGAACGCTTTTTTACCGATGGGACTGGAACGATGATGGCATTTGGGATACCCCTTTCAGTACCGGAAATCAGTATAAGCATCGGTTTCTTAAGCCCGGTAGCCAGGTAATCCGGGTGGAGTGTGCTGATGGTAAGAAGCAGGTGGAAACTAAAAATCTGACCATTACCGTTGAACAGGGATATACGGCCCCCAGGCCGGCTTTTTTTATACATCCAAAAAAGGGCAACATCTTAACTGTGTTCACTTTTGATGCCGGGTTAACCCGCGACGATGAGGATTCGATCAGTCAGCTCCGGTTCCGGTGGGATTTGTGGGGAAAAGGCTCCTGGGTCACCGACTTTTCCAGCAATCCGGTAACCACCTGTCAATACCCTGTTTCCGGAGTATACTATCCCAAAATGGAAGTCCGCGATCCATCTGGCCGGTCGGCAACCTTTTCAAGCGAGCTGGTAGTTACGATGGAAGATTCGCTGATTATTCCGGATTTCTCGATGAATGACTCGCTGATCAGAATTGGCGATACCCTGATTTTAGATGCATCTCGATCCTATTATTCCATTGATAAACAGCGAAATCTGCAATATTCCTGGTATTTACCGGAGCAATATGAGTGGACCCCGCCAAGCTCAGAGAAAATCAAAACAGTGATTTTGCACCAGGAAGGGCAATCGGTTATAACATTGAAGGTTATAGATAAGGAAACTAAGCTGTTCAACAAAGTTGCCAAAACTATTCTTGTTGCCGGTCCAAATCTTCCTCCGATTGCCAGTATCCGGATTGGATCGGTGTATGGGAACATTCTGACACAGTTTTATCTGGATTCATGGCTATCGAGGGATGATGAACAGATACCCAGTGAGCTGGAAGTGAGATGGGATTTTGATGGAAACGGAGTTTGGGATACCCCTTTCAGTATGGAGAAAACCATTTTTCATCAATTTGAGCAGCCAGGGGAATATCATATAATTTTGCAGGTCAGGGATAAATCCGGATTATCCTCCACTGACCAGCAACGGGTGTTGGTTTCCTCCAATACCAATCCAACCGGATACCTGCGTGATCAGCGCGATGACAATTTCTATGGAACGGTAAAAATCGGGGAGCAATGGTGGATGTCGCAAAACATGAATTACACCGTTCCCCGAAAAGAGGTTAGTGGAATTTACCAGTGGATTTGTCTTTTTGAGGAGAGTAGGTGGTGCGATCGGGTGGGTAAGTTGTATCGGGTGGGTGCTGTAGTGAGAAGCGAAACAGATAACGAATATATTGCTGTATGCCCAAATGGCTGGAGGTTGCCATCAAGAGAAGATTGGGAAATCCTCTTTTCATACATTGGGGGAGTACAAAACGGCAAGGAACTGCGGTATGGAGGTAAATATGATTTCAATGCCCTGGACCTGGGGTTTGTTGATTATAGCCTGCTCCGGGTGGATGGGGTAGTGGTTGATACCGTATACCGGTTTAACCAAACTTATGAACTAGCCCGGTTTTTCTCCAGTACCGATCTGCACGATCCTATTATAGTGGACAATATCTGGATGTGGAGTGTTGACCGGGCTACAGGAAGCACATGGTCGGGCTTTGGTTTATCGAATATCTATATGCCGGTGAGGTGTTTGAAGGAGTAGGAAGGTGAAGAACGTGAAGAACGGGAAGAACGGGAAGAACGGGAAGAACGTGAAGAATCGTGAAGAACGTGAAGAACGTGAAGAACGAGAAGAACGAGAAGAACGAGAAGAACGTGAAGAACGTTAAGAACGTGAAGAATCGTGAAGAATCGTGAAGAACGTGAAGAGGGTGAAGAATCGTGAAGAGAAATCAAGAATTTTTTTTAGTTTTATTTCCAAATCCCCGATATAAAGGATTAAGATTGGGCTGAAAAAAAAACGTATAAATATTTATCATCGAAAATGATCAAAGTGACATCATGAACCATCCCGGAGATAAATATTTTCAATTGGCACCCGATCAGTTGTCGGAAGGGGATAAGCTGAAACTCATCCAGGAGCTGCAGAAACAGGTGGATGAATTGAAGATACAAAACAAAGAGCTGAAAAAAAGGGAGCAGCAGGCAGCAAAAGAAATTGCCAGTCGAAAAAAGACTGAAGAGGAGCTTCGCAAGTTTCGTGCGATTTCAGA
>CAIXKO010000361.1 GCA_903919925.1 uncultured Bacteroidota bacterium
CCATCGTTGAAATCCGTGCCTGAGGAGGTATGATAAAACTTGGCATAGGTTGAGGAGCCGCTATATAATTCAAGCGCATTGGTGGGGGCGTAAATGCCGACGCCAATTTTTTTCCCTTGCGGAAGCCACAAATTTTCAGACAATTCCAAATTGCCGTTTCCTTTTACTCTCATCCGTACCTCATTGCCGGTTGCAAAGGTCATATCGGTGTTTTCGTAGTTCCACATATAAACGCCATCGCCATGTGTTCCCCACCTTACGCCATCGCTTTCAGCGGTTCCGGTCAGTGTGTTCATCAAATGGATATCAGCTGAGCCATCTCCGCCATTCAAAGTCAACTTTGAATCGGGGTAGGCAGTTCCGATCCCAACATTACCCAAATTGTAATATGCATAAGGATAATTGATCAGCCAGATAGGCGAGGGGGGAGATATCCAGGCAGCAATACCGGTTGAATTTGAGGTTAATACTTTACCTTCACCCTGGGTGCCATCCAAAATTTTTATGGGGCTACGAAATTCTGCTGCTAAACCACCGCCGAAATTTTCAGCATACAGAGCTGGCCAGGTGGCACTGTGGTTGTTGGCGGCAATGGCTTGATTATTGCCAGTAACTGACTGAAATTGGCGTGTATCGCCACCCGGGATCCTACCAATACCCACTTTACCGCCGTTATAATATACATCGGTTCCGCTTTGGGACCATAATGGATTTCCTGTTGAATCAACTGACGGTAACCAGGTTGTTCCGTCCCATTTCAAAACATTACCAATAACAGCACCGCGTTGAGCAATTTTCAGCGGATTTACCGAAGTACCGTTCCCTTCCAGGGAGGCATCGGCTGAAACGGTTTGTGTGCCCCAAAGATCACCTGTTTCAACCGTTTTTGCATGCAGTGCAAAAGGAACGCTGAGAAGCTGGCTGGTCCCCAATGTTTGGAAACTTTCGCCTCCGGTAGGGTCCATTTCAACCTGGATAAAACAATCTCCGGATGCCCAGTTTATCGATAAAATGGATCCCACATCGGCGGTTCCTTTACCGATTTCCAGATTCACCAATCCAAATTCATTTGTTGAAGTATAATGTCGTTCAGCAAAAGTAATGGGACCGGTCATATTGCCCTGATGGATATTGATGCGAAAACTCACCCTTTTATTGGAAAGAACAGCACCGGACCCGTCACGGGCGATGGCCTGGTACTTGAAACTGGCAGGCACCTGAGCAAACATCACGGAAGCCAAAGCCAGGCTTACACACAAGAGTAAAAGCTTTTTCATGACTTAGAGATTAGATTATTGTTTCACTATTTTAAATGCTTTAACCGGTTTGCCATTTTTGGCGATAATTTTAAGGAGGTAACTCCCTGCTGCATAAGTGTTCATATCGATCCGGGTGAGATTTTTGCTGATCTTTTTCAGCAACAATGTCTTACCCTCCAAAGTGATCAGGGAATACTGAAATTGTGATAAATCACCTTCATTGATTCTCAAATTCAGCTCATCGGTTGATGGATTCGGATAAACATCCAAACTGAGACCGGGGATTACCGCATCATCCACAGCCGAGGATGAAATCCTGGGCTGATGAAAACCTTGAGTCAGTGTGTAGGATCCGTTAGAAACGGTTCCTATAACCGGTTCACCCACAGTCCAGGCGAGTGATACCGTGGTGCCGGCGGCTTGCGTTCCGGCTGAAGAAATCACCTCTTGGGCGTTGAGCCCCGACAGGCCCACGGTGAGGTAAACTGCAATGCTACCAAACAGTAATTTCATGGCTGAGATATTTTAGGATTCCTGTTTATTAATAAGTTAAAGTATTGCTTTTATTCCGAAAGGTACAAAATCCTGAACCGAAAGTTTAAAAATAAAAATTTTCTCTTCGATCGTTAATTAAATCGTTAAATGGATTGATCATTTTATTATCAGCCTGATGAACATCGATATCTGTGGTTGATGAGTCAGCTTTACTTGCATGCCCGGAGGACAGGATGTTCCCGTTGAACGCAGTTATCTGGCTTTGTCCGGTAAAGGTAAAATCATCTTCTCCACGGATATCCCGTCCAATTCGATTAGCTGTCACGGCAAACACCCTGTTTTCCAAGCATCTGGTAATCATGGCACTCTGGCAATATGGCATCACCAGGTTTGCAGGATGGGCAATGATTTGTGCGCCTTTTAAGGTAAGCGTGCGCATAACCTCGGGAAATAGCCAATCGAAACAGATCATCATGCCTATTTTCATTCCATTGATCTGATGCACTTCAAGCGGTTTGTTTCCGGGATCGAACCAAATTTTTTCCTTATTGAACAGGTGGATTTTACGGTAAATGCCGATCACGGAATCGCCATAGATCATGATGGATGAGTTGAACACCTGGTTACCATCTTTTTCGGCAAAACCGGCAACAATTACGGCTCCGGTTTCAGCAGATAATTTACTAAGGAAAGCAGTTGTTTCCCCACCGGAAATTTCAGCGAGATCAGCTGCTTCTTCCCTGGAGGTGAATGCATATCCTGTAGCGAAAAGTTCAGGCAGTACCAGTAAATTGGCATTAATTCCTTTGGCAAGGAGTTGGATTTGGGCGAAATTTTCAATTTTTTGGCCAAAATGGGGTGAATTTTGAAGGTATCCGATTACCATGGGTAGTTTAGAATTTACACCACAATATAACGAATGATTTTAAATTGCAGGGGTTGAAAATTTGGGGTTGAAAATCTTCAACCCCTACGGTGGCATTGCTGTTATTGGTAAGGGTTGAAAATTTTCAACCCCTACAATTATGTACTGTTTTGGAACAGGCTGCTGGTGGCCATATTGTGTTTTCCGCGGGAGGTTACTGCCGGGTTTGCATCTAGTTTCAGGAGACTTTTCTGATTGCCGATATCAAAAGCAGTGAGGTAAGTTAGTTTGGTAATCTTTAGAAATTTCTGGTAATCAATATATTCCAGAACATCTTTGGGTGTATGGTAATCTGGGGTAAATCCGCAGAACAGCCAAACAGATGGTATTCCAAAACGGATAAAGGGATAATGATCGCTTCGGAAATATACCCGTTGCGGGTGGGTGAGGTTTGAATAGAGGTAGTTGAACCCAAAATTGATACCTGATTTCCTGTTTGCCTTTTGTATTGCTGCATCGAGTTCTGAGCTGAGCAGATTTGATCCGACCAGGAAAAGGCTGTCCGTATTATTACGGCCAAGCATATCGAGGTTGAGGCAGGTGCTGATTTTTTCCACCGGAACGGGACAATTGTTCACAAAGTAGTGAGATCCGTACAGCCCCTGCTCTTCGCCGGTAAACCAGGCGATTATTACCGAGCGTTTTGGACGTTCGGTCAGGAGCGCTTTTGCGATCGCCAGCAGGGCTACGGTACCGGTTCCATCATCATCGGCACCGGCGATAACCTGACCATCGCTGATGCCAAGGTGGTCATGGTGGGCGCATATCACAATATATTCATTCTTAAGTTCAGGATCGGATCCGGGTATTTCAGCGATAACATTTCGGGAGCTGCGGATATGGGTTTCCACCTCAACATTTAGCTGGATTCTTGTATCTGAAAGAATTTTGGCGGGCACAGGATTGCCCTTTCTGATGTTGAGGAACATAGCA
>CAIXKO010000362.1 GCA_903919925.1 uncultured Bacteroidota bacterium
ATAGTGAACATGAAGAGTCATAAAACTTTAACCATTGAGAAAATTGAATCAAACGGTAAGCAGACTATCGTTTTTTTGAGTATCGAGAACCAAAAAACCGAAGGGGAAGCGTGGTTTTGTGCCGATGATAGTATTTATATAAAAAACTCTCAGGGAGATGAATTGTATTATATGAAAAAATCGGAAGGAATTCCTACCTGTCCCGATTCGTATAAATTTAAAAAGCTGGGAGAAGTTTTGCGATTTAGTTTGTTCTTCACTCAAATTGCTGCAAATATTAAAGAAATAGATATTATCGAAAATTGCAACGATAATTGTTTTTATTTCAAAGGAGTTATTTTAGATCCTGATCAAAATGCCGAGATTAAACTGTTTGAAAAAGGAGTGGAATTGTATTCCCGGAGAAAAAGTGATGAGGCGCTAAAATGTTTCATTGATCTGGAAGCTAAAATAAAAGATAAAAAATCCAGTATTTACTGTTATTGCCTGTATATCATTCCTTTGATATATTTCGAAAAGGGTGATAAAGAAACCGCAAAAAGCGAGTATTTGAAATTGCTCAAATGCGATGCTGCTGACAAATCTTATTTTATAGACAAATTGACTAAGGAGGAGTTTTTCAAGAGTTTGAAGATTGACTAAAAGGTTAAGAAATTTCCATCCACTATTAAAGATAAGGTTCATTTAGAGCCTATGGTTTTTTAAAGCAGTTTTTTAAAGCAGGAATGGGATACACCAATTCGATTGGGAAGTATGGGTTTTTAATTTAGTCAGTGTTGTCTACTATAGTACCAATAATTGTAAATATATATGGGGAATTTTCACTATTGCAGTGAACTTTAATATAATGGGAAAAATAGCCAGGATTTCGCTTGTCATAAATTACCAAGACTTTAACAGAATCATTTGGAAATACTATTGGATCGGAAACACTATAATCCGTACAAATGCAATCTCTTTCCAATTGATAGATGTTTAAATTATTCTTGCCACAATTTTTCAGATAGAAGGATCCAACTGCCATTTCTTTTGAGTTTTTTTCAATTTCACCAAGGTTAATTATATCAAAATCAGCTAAAACTTTTGTGTATTTCTGCTTACTTGCCAGCACATTAATCAAAAACAAAATTGTTCCAAGCAAGAAAAAAATTGTAGCTGCAATCTTAACCTTCATTTTGTCTCAATCGATATAAAACAAGAAAAATACCAGTTTCAAGGTCACTGTTCATTATTTGATTCCTTAATTTCAGGTCAAAGCCAGTTTCAAAACCCTTTTCTTCTTCATCGACAATATCCTTTTTAACTAGATATGGCTCAATATACGAAATAAACTTACCATCATCAGTAATTCCCCTAGGCGTGTTTAACCCGTTACAATAAGCATTATATATTAGGTTTTTATCGGGCAGGTATAATTTATTATTCGCAAATAGATAATAACCAGTCCTATATTGATTTCCGATCTGATATTCAAATACCAATCCTTCCTTGCTTTCTTCAAAATAGTTCCGTAAAAAATCTGTTTCAAACCTTGAAATTGATAAAAAAAACTTATTGAAATCAAACCTGTCACTTTCATTCCATGCCTTAGGTCCGAAATCAAAAGAATATTTAAGGTTTAACGTGCCATCTCTGTAAATTTGGTAGACATTGTCAGAACAAGCATCAGAATAAAGAATCCCTTCTTGATTTTTTGCCATATAACCACTAAAAATGAAATGCATGGGGTACATCTTATCTGGAAATGGGAAAAGGCTCTTAAACTTCTTTCCTTTCTCTTTAATCTGAAGATTGAAAGATTTTAAGTCAAAGTACCCAATATAATACGCGATTTTCCCAACTGCTAATGATGACAGATAGAAGGATTGAAAATCATTTTTTTCAACGAACAAATAATCACCGTCCAAAGAAAAATGCAAGGTTTGCTTTAATGCTAAATCTAAGATTAATAGTTGCTTATTGCCAGTGTCAATATCAAAATCATACGCCTTGACTGTTTCTCCCGGACCTTTTCCTTTGCGTAAAACTTTTTTGATAAATTTCCCTTGGTTGTTGAATATCAATAAATTTCCAAGTGTTCTGTCAAAAATATAAATTAAATTATTATAAATCCGTATTCTGGCTGGTTCTTTGATATAGTGATCAATTCCACTTTCTAATTCAATTATAGTAAAATCGGAAAAGAGAGAACTTAACTCGCTTTTTGAATTAACTTCAGGTACATCCATGTTGATATAACTCGTTGCAATATCTTTACTCTTGTTAGGGTGTTTTGAACAACCAACAAAAAAGAAACCTAACAAAAAGATGGTAAGGCTAATATGTAGTTTCATAATTTTGTTTCCCTAAAACTATCATCGATATTCCAAAATCAATCTCATGTAATTATGCTAAAATTCTTTTCTTAGGAAATACTTAGAAGCGAAGAAAGGGGATCTATAAATAGAGAAAATCGGCAATTTCGGATTCGATTACTATTCCAAAATCAATTAGTAGCTGTTGTGTCACATGGATTAGGAATACAACCTGCGCCATCCGCTGGGCAATTACCTCCATATGAAACTATTTGCTTCGTACCGGGATAGTAGCATGGTAGAGGTGCAGGCATTTTATCATTCACTGGCTCAGCAGAAAATAATCTTGGGCTTTTAGATGTTAAAAAAAGGCCAAATGATAACAAAAATAGAATCAAACTGATTTTGAATAATTTGTTAATCTTTTTCATCACAATATTCTATAATGTTTTTTATTAACGTTCAGTAATATTTGGTTTTATTTTGGATGTTCCTTTAGGACAATCTTTAATATCACACCCGGCACCATCACCAATGCAATCGTTGGCGTAAGATTTAATGTCACCATTTGGAGCATAACATGGAACCGGCACTGGCATATATACTGTTTGGCTAGCACTTGGGGTTATTACTCTCTTTGCCAGACTAAAAGCTCCTAAGCAAAACCAAGATAACGATAATACCAAGATAAGAATTAGTCCTTTTCTACCTTTATTTTTACCTGTCATTTCAATAATAATTAGAGTGATAACATTTAGGGTTAACAATTTTGATACAAACGAAGAGAAAGATATACAGAATTGCAAATTTTTTAACGTGTTAAACAACATGTTTAGGTGTTAAAGTCCCCGTTTCATTTTCTTTTTTTGCCCATGGTAACATATTCAGCCATTATAAAGTATCCTTCAGTTCTTTAAATACGGATAGTTCATTACGTTCATTCCGGGCACCCATGACCAGTTTGAACCATCGGGAATTTTCGAATAGTTGATGTTTCTAACTTTTATAATCCATACTTGTTCCCCACGGCAGGGATCGGATAGTATATCCCTTACAATAACAAAAAAGCTTCCGTGCCAAAAATTACCATTGACACGGAAGCAGCTCCAAAAAACTATCCAAACTAAACCATTGTGAAACTAATATCTCTGATAATAAATATCATAAGCGATCCAATCTACCACGTAGGCTGCAAAATATACCTGATGCAGTGAATCAAACAGCGTTTTGATATTGTCGACTGATTTCCCGATTAATTCAGAAACAAGTGCGGTTGTGCCATCTTCAAAGGTGATCTGAATATCGCGCTTTTTGCAAACCGATGCTTCAGGATCAAAATCTTTATCAACAATGGTAACAGTTGCATTGGGCTGCAATACACCGTTTACCGATACCGAAACCGTGTGTGCTTCCCTTTTCCTGATGATCTGAACATCGCCGATAGTTAAAATATATTGGTGTTCGCGGCCAAATCGGGCAGTGTCATTTTTGGTGGTCAGCAATTTCTCTTCATACAGGATTTTCTCTCCGTCATTAATGCTGAAGCTCGATACAGTTGTATCGCCCGATGCATATAGATACTTTGCCGTATAGCTGGCATCAAATGCATATTGTGCCGCATAATGTATACCATCTTTCGGGCTAACCAATGAATTTATATTCAAATTTCCTGCCACCACATTGTCCACACTGATTGCTGATGCCAACGCATAGTCATAATCGTGGTAGCTGTTATAATTATTATGATAATCGGATACCGCAATAGTGAAGTTGTTGACCAGCGCAGTATCGGCGGGCGAATAGAACCGCAAAGTCCTTGGATTTTTCACCTTACTTAATGGCATGCGCACGATCATCTGGCTGTTATCGGTACTCATGTTAAAAAATTGAATAATCGATCGGCCATGTCTGTCAATTCTTCGGACCGGTTTAAAATCAAATACCCCTTTAATTTTTTCGAGGGGAATATATACTTTATAGGTTGAGTCCAGTAAGTTTCCGGATTTTAGAATTCCGTTATAGGTGGTGAAGATGCTATATGCCTGGGTCGATGATATCTCGCCAATAGCCGTGTTCAGATTCACGCTGCTCTGGCTGAGCGATTGCTTTAGATTGAGATTGTTAACTACATTTTCATTCTTGGTACAACTTAGGAGCATGGTGCTTAATGCTACCGTTAATAGAAGAATTCTGCTTTGCATTTTCATTGTATAATCAGTTTAATGGTTACTATTTGAAACCTGAAATGGCAGGTCTTTGTGTTTATACCGCTCAAGATTGGACATACCCTACCTTTCAACAGAAGATTTTCTTAGAATGAGAATTTCAGAAACAGGGTAGGGGTGATGGGTATGGCTTCGGCCTGAATGTTAAAAGCAGACAGGGAAGTTAGTGGAATTCTGACAAAATTGGAAACCTTGATGTTCTGCCGGTTGAATACGTTAAGCACTGACAGTCCTGCTTCTAAAGATGTTTTTTTTATATTGAAACGTCCGGTCAGCGATGCATCGAAACGTCTATATGGATAATCAATGAGTTCGGGATTCGACAATGCTTGTGTCCTGTTCGGTAATCCGGATCCATAAACATAATTGACTGAGAAAAAAACCGGACTAAAATCCAGCAAGGCAGCAAACTTGATTTCATGTGTTTGATCCTGAGGTGCCCTGAGATATCTTCCTGCCGGAAAATTAGGGAAGTGTTCGAGTGTTTTGCCCAATGAATAGGTTATCCAGCCTGAAATGCGTCCCACTTGTTTCTGGATATACAAGTCAATTCCGGCCCCGCGTCCCTGCCCGGTTAAAATTTCCGGATCTTTTCCGAAAGCTCCCACTTTGTACCTGGTTAATCCGGAGTATGTTTTATACCAGGCTTCGGCATGTATCTGAAAATTTTCCCAATCAAAATAACCGCCCATGGAGAAATGGTTTGAGGAAACCACCGGGATTTCCTTGTTATCAGGCAATGCCCAATAATAGACCAGGTTTCCGAAGTCATCCTCCTGGGTTGACTTGACAATGAATTGATTATATCTTCCAATGGATGTTTTAATCTTAAATATGGAACTGGCTTCCCACTCCAGCGATGCCCTGGGCTGGGCGTACACCCGTGGGGCATAAAAGGGAAAATCGGCCCTGATTCCATACTGTAAAAACAGGTGTTTTGATAATGAAAACCGGTCCTGGATATAGGCATTTGCGAGTAATCCTGATGGAGATTTTTGTGTTGTCCGAGTACCCAAAGAAGTTTCACTCAACCCAACTGCAAGAATATTAACTCCTGTTCCATATTCCAGTGTGTGTTTACCAACAGGCATCAGACGGTTGCCAAGTTTGAATGAAAAATCGCCAATCTGGTTTGCACTGTTTGTATTTCGTATTAACCGGGTATGATTGTTCCGCTGCACATCAAGCTGATTCGAACTGTTTGACCGTGAAGCCGAGTAGCTTGCAGTAATGGTTGTCAGCTGTCCCGATTTCCATCGGAACTGATAATTCCCGGCGGCTCCCAGCTGGCGGTTCCTTTCCTGCAAAGTATCGAGAATCTGAAAATTCTCTCTGGGAACATTGATATGGTAGGAAAAAGTATCGGTACCATAAAGAAGATGAAAGGAATATTGATCCCCTCTTTTGCTGGTTCCGCTGTATTTTAGATTGATATCACGGAAGGAATATTCCGGCTCAACAACCAGATCAACAGGGTTTTCTCTTAATCTTCCGGATCTTGCGGGCAAATGAAGTTTGGATGAGTTGTAAAGATTATAATAAGTATTTCGGAACGCAACAACCAATACCGATTGGCTGGTTACGGGCACAGAAAGCATTCCGTTAACCGTCATGTTATTCACAATCAGGTTTCCATGGATGCCATCGGTATTCCCATCATACCCGGTGATATCCACAATTCCACCCACGCGATTTCCATACCTGGGTTCGAATCCCCCTTTAAGCACTTTTATATCCTTAATTAATAAAGGGTTAACAACACTAATCTGGTCATTGAAGTTTTTTAGGCCATATAGCGTGAACCCATCAAACAGCACCTGGCTTTGGCCCTCATAGCATCCCCAGATGATGAGATCGTTTGATTGCTCTCCGGTAGCCAGAATGCCCGGCTGAAGCCTGAGCAAATTAAAAAGGGAATGATCGCCATTGCCCGGAAGAAAGTTTGAAATCCGGGGATTCAGCCTCACCTCGCCTGGGTGACTGGTAATGCTTGCGGCAATCTGAGCGGGTTTTCCTTTAATTTCCACTCTCTGAATTCCATATTGCGCCGGTGAGAGTTTGACAGATTGGTTATCGCCAGCAATCATCAGTGTGTCTGACACTTCATAGCCCAGGTATGATATGATCAGATGAAATTGGTTGCCTGAAGTGGAAAGCAATGAAAAATTGCCATTCTGATCGCTGATCACCATTTGGTTTTCATAACGTATGTGAGTGTAAGGCAATGTTTCATGGGTATCTTTGTCTGAAATTCTAGCCGATAGTTGGTAAACCCTGGTGGGTTCAGGAACAATTACCGGATATAGTACATAGGTTTGCAGTGTTTTTTTAAACTCAAGCGGCAACCCTTTAATCAAATAGCTCAGGGCATCATCGGTTTGGTAAAAAACAGTATCGGCAGTAATTTTGTATGATGAAAGCAACTGGTGATCGAATGAA
>CAIXKO010000363.1 GCA_903919925.1 uncultured Bacteroidota bacterium
AGGGTTTTATGGATCACCCATGATTGCCGAAGGTAAAGTTTACGTAATGGAGAAAAGTGGTACCATGCACATATTTAAAGTCGATCGTACGCTTACCAGTTTGGGTGATCCTGTTTTGGGTGAAAAATCGGTAGTCACACCAGCCTTTGCCGATGGAGCTATTTATTTAAAAGGGGATAAGTCGTTGTTTTGCATTACAACAACTAAGTAATTAAATGATTACCGGCAGTTACCATTAGAATATTTAATGAGGTCATTAACTTTATCTTTGCCGCTGTTTTGAGTTCTACTACATAAGTTGTCTTAAGTACCCACCCCCACCCCTCCCTGAAAAAGGGAGGGGCTGCTCTCCGAGGGAGAATCAGAGCTCATTCCCCCTCCCTTTTTCAGGGAGGGGGCCAGGGGGAGGGTACCTAAAGACAAGTTATCTGACATGAAGTTCCATTTCAGACAGTGGGAAGACTGCGGTTAATAAAAGCGGGAAGAACGTGAAGAATGTGAAGAACGTGAAGAGAGTGAAGAGCGTGAAGAACGTGAAGAATGTGAAGAATCGTGAAGAGAGTTAAGAATAAGGAAGAAAGTTAAGTAAGTGGATAGCGAGTATACCAGCGAAATACAAACGATTATAGCGCAAACCGGCAGTGGCCGCGAGGCGGTTATACCCTTGTTGCAGGCCATTCAGAAGAAGTACAATTATCTTCCGGAGGAGGCATTGCGCGAAGTCTGCTTGATGACTGACATCACGCCGGAGCAGATTATAGGTGTGGCGAGCTTTTACTCGCAATTCCGGATGCAACCGGTTGGCAAGCATATTATCAGGGTGTGTGTAGGCACCGCCTGTCATGTGAAAGGGGCCACTCTGATTTTTGATGCTTTGCACCGCGAGCTGAAGCTTACCGGGAACCAGGAAACCGATGCGAATGGGGTGTATACATTGGAAAAAGTGAGTTGTTTGGGATGCTGCACGTTGGCTCCGGTAGTTCAAATTGATGGAATTACTTACGGACACGTTGCTCCAGATCAGGCTGGCAAGATATTGGACGATTTTAAGCGGCAGAAGGGTAAGAAAGTCAGAAAGGCTTACCGAACGGGCGATGGGAAAGAAATTGAAGGCGAAATAAGAATTGGATTAGGGTCGTGCTGTGTGGCGAGTGGTAGTGAGGAAATCCGTGAGGCGGTTGAAGATACTGTCAGCAGCAATGGGCTGAGGGTAAATCTGAAATCGGTAGGCTGTGTGGGCATGTGCCATCAGGTTCCCTTAATGGAGATTGTTCCAACCCAGGGTGAGCCGATACTCTATACCCATGTGGACCCCAGGGATGTTAAGAGTATCATTGAAAAGCACTTTAATCCGCCATCGCTTTTTAAAAAATTGAGCGTCAAGGCAATCAGTTTGGTGGAATCTTTTCAGGATGACAGTGGCTGGGAAGGAATTGAAAGATATTCATCGGAAATCAGGGAAAAGCATATTTCATCATTTTTAGGTAGACAGGTGCCGCTGGCTACCGAGTTCAGGGGGGTGATCAATCCGCTGGATATTGAAGAATATAAGAGCCGTCAAGGCTTTGTTGCCTTACGAAAATGCTTAAGGGCAATGACTCCAACACAAATTATTCAGGAGATCAGCGATAGTGGAGTACGTGGCCGGGGTGGAGCAGGATTTCCATCGGGAATAAAATGGGAGATGGTTGCCAGTCATCAGGCGGAAAAAAAATATGTTATATGCAATGGCGATGAAGGAGATCCGGGAGCATTTATGGATAGAATGCTGCTTGAATCCTATCCTTACCGGGTAATTGAGGGGATGCTTATTGCGGGATACGCCGTTGGTGCAACAGAGGGATTTTTCTATATCCGGGCTGAATATCCATTGGCAGTGAGCCGGATCAGGCAGGCCATTGTACTTTGCCGGGAAGCCGGAATCATTGGAACAAACATTTTTGGAAGCTCCTATTCTTTTGATATTCATTTATATGAAGGTGCCGGAGCATTTGTTTGCGGGGAGGAAACCGCGCTGATTGCCTCGATCGAAGGTAAGAGGGGCTTCCCGCATCTGCGACCGCCCTACCCTGCTGAATCCGGACTCTGGGATGCTCCGACTCTGGTAAACAATACCGAAACATTTGCCTTGATTTCCTGGATCATCCGTAAAGGTTCAGCTGCTTTTAACCGGTTGGGTACCGATAAAAGCAAAGGCACCAAGGTTTTTGCCCTGGCCGGCAAAATCAATCGGGGCGGACTGATCGAAGTGCCTATGGGTATCACTATCCGGGAAATTGTGGAAGAGATTGGCGGAGGTATCGCGAACGGTAAAAAATTCAAAGCTATTCAGATCGGAGGCCCTTCAGGAGGCTGCATACCCGAATCGCTGGCCGACACACCCGTAGATTTTGAATCGATGAAAGAGCTGGGTGCCATGATGGGATCCGGAGGATTAGTGGTGCTGGATGAAACGGACTGCATGGTGGATATGGCGAGGTATTTCTTGTCATTTACGCAAAAAGAGTCGTGCGGGAAATGTACTTTCTGCCGTATCGGAACCCGCAGAATGCTTGATATTCTTGACCGTCTTTGCTCCGGACATGGGAAGAAAGCTGATTTGGCCGAACTGGAGAATCTAGCCGGATGGACAAAGAAAGGAAGTTTATGCGGACTCGGACAAACGGCTCCAAACCCGGTGCTGACAACCTTACGATATTTCAGGCATGAATATGAAGCACACCTCGCAGGGCACTGTCCAACAGGTAAATGCGTTGATCTTATAAAATATTCCATCAATGATAAGTGTATTGGCTGTACTTTGTGCGCCCAAAAATGTCCGGTTGATGCCATTGCTTTCCGGCCGCATGAACAGCACGAAATTGATATGGGAAAGTGCATCAAGTGTGATACCTGCAGGCTGGTTTGTCCGGCTGATGCTGTAATAAAATGCTGAACAGAGAATGATTGAATTAACAATTGATGGTAATCAGGTATCGGTGGAATCCGGAACCAAAATATTGGATGCGGCATTGAGCCTGGGAATCAGTATTCCCACGATGTGCCACAACGGTGAACTACCACATTTTACTTCCTGTATGATTTGTATGGTCAAGGAAGGCAAAGGAGGTAAACTCATCACATCGTGCTCCGTAAAAGCCACCCAGGGGATGAGTATTACCACCTTGGATGATGAAATCAGGGAGGCACGGAAAACTGCTTTGGATTTGTTATTGAGCGATCATGTGGGTGATTGCCAGGCGCCATGTCAAACCAGCTGTCCGGCTCACATGGATATCCCCTTGATGAACTTTCTGCTGGCGGAGGGTAAATTCAGTGAAGCCTATGATGTTGTTATCAAAGACATAGCCCTCCCCTCGATTCTTGGGCGGATCTGTCCGGCACCATGTGAGGGAGCCTGCCGCAGAAAATCGGTGGATGCAGCGGTATCGATTTGCCTCCTCAAGCGCTTTACCGGCGATTCCCCCACCCCCCCACCCACCCCCACATCCACACCCGTCACTCGTCACTCGTCACTCGTCACTTCTTCGTCACTCGTCAGTTCTTCATCACTCGTCACTCATCCCTCCTCCCTTCCCCAGATTGCCATCATCGGTTCCGGGCCCCACGGACTCTCCGCTGCGTGGTACTTGCAACAATACGGATATCAGTGTACTATATTCGATAACAATCCTTTACCAGGTGGTGGATTGCGATATTCCGTACCCCGGGATAAGCTTCCTGAAGAGGTATTGGATCGGGAGATCGATAGGATCAGGAATGCCGGGGCGATTTTCCTGATGAGCACAGAAATTGGATTGGATCGTTTGAAAGAATTAGAGATAGAGTTTGATGCGGTTGTCCATCCATTGGAAAAAGCTCCGAAAATGGCGATTAAGGCCTCTGCTCTGGGAAAGGAAGCCGCTTTAAAGATCCATAATAAGCTCCGTGGGCAACCAGTAACCGATGAGCACAGGAACTTTCATTCTCATTTTGGGCGGCTTACGGAGGTTGAACATCCCGAATACATGAAAGAATCGGTACCCGGTGAGCGGGTGGAGCCGGCTGGTGGTATTCCGCAGGGGATGACTCCGCAAGAGGTTATGACTGAAGCAGCCCGCTGTATGCATTGCGAATGCCGGAAGCCGGATACCTGTTTGCTCAGAATATATGCTCATGAATATGGTGCCGATCAGAAGCGGTATCATAGTTTGGTTCGCAAGCCGGTAACGAAACAATTTCAGCACGATACGGTAGTTTTTGAACCTCAGAAATGCATAAAATGCAGTATTTGCGTGAGGATAACGGCAAAGCATCAGGAGGAGTTCGGGCTTACTTTTATCGGCCGGGGTTTTGATGTGGTTATCGGCGTTCCATTCAGTGAATCGATCCGCAAAGGGTTGACTCACACGGCTGAGGAAGCAGCAAATTCATGCCCCACGGGGGCTCTGGCAATGAAAAGATGGCGGTTATGATAAAGATTATTACTTGTATTTTGATGGCGCTCGCCTCTTCCGCAGCGTATGCAGAAAAAGGCAAGGGGGAAGTGAGAGGCAACCAGGCGCTAACTGGTGAAGTGAGCGGAAGCTTACCTGATAAAGTTCGCAAAATATGGTCGTTCAAAACCGGCGATGAGATAAAGGCTTCACCGGTTGTGTATGGAAACACGGTGGTTGTTGGCTGTATGGATGGATTTGTTTACGCTCTCGATCTGAACGGGAAATTGCTCTGGAAGGTAGATACCGGTAATGGCATTGAATCCCCTGCCCTTATCATCGACAATACTATATACATCAGTAACCTAACCGGTGTTCTTTATGCGCTCAACCTTGCTGACGGCAAAGAAAAATGGAAATATACCACTGAAGGCCAAATAAGCGGATCCGCCAACTGGTGGAAATCAGGTAATTCAATCCGTATCATTGTAGGCAGTTACGATTACTATTTGCATTGTGTAGATGCGGCTACAGGCAAAAATATTTGGAAATACGAATCCGACAACTTTATTAATGGTGCCGCCGCCTGTGTTGATGGAACAGCCATTTTTGGTGGTTGCGATGGATTTTTACATGTTGTAGATATTGCCACCGGCAAGGCTTCTGTTAAAATTAATGTGTCGACTTATGTTCCCGGATCGGCTCCTACAGCAGATGGATTATCCTATGTGGGGGATTACGACGGAGGTTTTTCCTGTGTGAGTATACCGGAGAAAAAGGTGATCTGGCGATACCTGAATGATAAAGTTCAGCTGCCTTTTGTGGCCTCGGCAGCAATATCCGGAGATCATGTGATTACCGGTAGCCGTGATAAAAATGTTTACTGTTTCGGCAAATCCGATGGAAAACTGATCTGGAAATATAATACAGGCGAAAAAGTGGATGCCTCACCATTAATCTGCCAGGAGAAAATCCTGATCGCGAATATGCGCGGTGATATAATATTACTGAAGATCAGCGATGGCACCGCTGTTTGGACTTATGAAGCCGGCTGTCCGATTTTTGGCAACCCCGCCATTGCAGGTAGCAGAATCTATTTTGGTGGTGGCGACGGAACCGTTTATTGTATTGGTAAATGAGAAAATTTGTTTCACTGATATTGGGTTTGATCATCGCTGCCGGCGCACTGGTATCCGGTCAGGATAGTACCGGTGTAAAGGGATTTAACTATTCCAGGTTGAAGCCGGTAGTTCATTTTTTCACGAATGCTGAATTCAATCCATCAAAGGGTACATCTAAAGATTATTCCTTTTGGATTGGCCGGGCCTTGTTAGGATTTAATTATCAATTTGATACAAGATGGTCGGCGAAACTATTGATCGATCGTACCCGTCTCACAGGATCAATCAACACCATGTATGTGAAGGTTGCGCATATCCGCTGGGAACCGGATAACAGGTTTGCGTTG
>CAIXKO010000364.1 GCA_903919925.1 uncultured Bacteroidota bacterium
CAGCGGGTTAAAGACTTACTCTTAACAGCAGAAAAGGAACTCGCTGATGCCAAAGAGGAAAATCTCAAAGAGGGAATTGAGAAAGAGAAAGCGCTGGAAGAGCAGCGGTGGAAAGAAGAACTGACCGCACTCAAAAAAAGGCTCAATGACAAAAAGGACCTGACCAGTGAAGAGATTGTGCTTAATGATACGATCAATAAGCTCATTGAGGAGAAAACAGCGGCACATCAGAAAAAGACAACCGACCTGAATAAAGCCGGTGAGCTTGAAAAACAGATGGATAAAGCCACCATTGATGTGGCCAATGCCAGATCGGATGAACAAAGGTGGGCCGCAGAAACCCAGCTTGCCAGGACGCAGCACGACAGAGAGATCAGGGAGGCAGATGGCAATGCGGCTAAAATCGCCCAGGCAGAGCGCAACCTGTCCGACAAGCTGATTGAGATAAAAAATGAGGAGTTGGATAAAAGGCAGGCAATCGGCGATGCCCTGTTTGGCGCAGCCAACACCCTGTTTGGTGCGATGGCAGATCTGGTCGGAAAAGAAACAGCCTTTGGAAAGGCAATGTTTCTTTTTCAGCAGGCGGCAGCCATTGGTCAGATTGTATTTAACACCGCGATTGCCAACGCCAAGGCGGTAGCCGCTTCGCCGCTAACCTACGGTATGCCCTGGGTAGCCATCAACTCCGCTTCCGCCGCGGTAGGAATTGCAAGTGTTGTTGCCCAAACGATCGGACAATTTTCCGGAAGTAACAAAAAAAGTAAGGGATACGCCTCGGGTGGTTACACGGGTGACGGAGAACTGTGGGAACCTGCCGGGATCGTTCACAAGGGAGAATATGTCATTCCGCAGGAAGGGGTCAGAAATCCCAGGTTGCAGCCGTTTATCAACCTCATTGAATCGGCAAGGCGGAATCAACAAATAGCAAGGCTCGATCTTAACCCCATGGTACACGCGGTCAGCCAGTCACGCCAATTCAGAGATGGTGGATATACCAGTTCAGTATCCGCCTTACCAGTAATAACCGCCAGTTCATCTGGTCAATCCAATGATCCTGAACTGGTGGACGCCATAAAAGAACTGAATCGTCAGCTTAGTACCGGTATTAAGGCAAATGCCTACATCAACAAATACGGGACCAACGGCCTTTCGGACGCGATCAATGACATCAATAAATTCAATGCCAAAGTTTATAAAAAATGAAACTAACCATAGGTGGCAAACCAGTTGCACTTCCCCTTGATGGGAAGATCAGTATCGAGCGCTCCTCTCCGTTCCTGAACGAGGATACCGGATCGTTTTCCTATCCTTTTCCGGTGCCGACCCTTCCCAATCAGCAAATCCTTGGCTGGCCGGGTAACCTGAACCGCGCAGGTGACATTGCCGACCAGTCGTTTATCCTGGAAGAGGGAGGACTGCAAATCCTGCGTGGTGAGGTCGAATATGATGACATTACAGCCGGCGAGATCGGTGTAATCCTGCAAAGCGGTCATACCGAATTTACCAGGAAAATGGAAGGGTTGCTGCTTGGCGACCTGGATTACGGCAGCGAATGGTGGCCGGTAACCAATGGCCTGGTCATTGACATGAACAGTATCCGGGCAAAGCTGGCAGAGTGGGATACGGCCAACACGACCGATAACGGCAAATATGCGTTAAGCCCGTTTCGTATCAAAATGAGCTATGCCCCAAC
>CAIXKO010000365.1 GCA_903919925.1 uncultured Bacteroidota bacterium
GGAGCCCCTCCCTTTTTCAGGGAGGGGTTGGGGTGGGTCCTTAAAGACCGGTTATATAAGAGTCACGCAGCATTATCAAGCGGACGCAAATATGCGTCTCTACAAACGTATTGATCGGAATTCTGCATTCGAATCTACCACTTCAAAATTGATTAAAGTGGGGAACTTTAATTCGTTTCCTCCACCCACTCCACAATATTCCTTTCCCCGCGTGAGAAGTTGATGCCGATAAGGGTAATGGGCTTTCCATCGTGTAGATAAGGGGTGGCGTAGCCTTTTTCTTTGATCTGGGCGATGGCCACGGCGGCTGGTTGGTCCATTTTGAATTCGAAAATATAGATATGGTTGCGGTTTACGATGACCGTGTCGATGCGGCCATTGTTCATGTGTACTTCATTGTGGATTTCGGCACCCAGCAACCTGAAAACAGAGTAGATAATGTTCTGGTAGTTTTCCTCCATGTTGCTGCGGTTGGCATAAGGAATGGCGGCGATGTGGCTTTTCAGGATGCGCTGAATGGCACCGGTATCGTTATCAAGCAAAGCCATTTGGAGTTTAACAATTTCGGTGGAAACATCCTGCAGATTGCGTTCAGTTAGCATGCCCAGCAAATGATGTTCGAATGCTGTTTGTATTTCCAGATTAGGAAAGTTGAGTTTATATAAAGTTCTGTCAAACATCGATTTGCTGCTTTCAATGGTCAGGTAGCCTGTTTGGAGCAACAAAGGTGCTGCCTGCATGTTGGTTACATCGAACGAATCAAGCACAAAATCAGGGATATAGTCATTGAAAGTTTTAAAGAAATCGATATTCTGTTTCTTTAATACCTTGAAGATAAAAGAGGGGCTGCCGGTTGAGAACCAAAAATTACTGAACCTGCCGCCTTCGTTAATAAACATGCCCATGGACACCGGATTATATACTGTTGGCGCATCTTCGTGAAAGCGGAACCCGTTGTACCATTTTTGGATCTTTTCGCGGTATTCAATCCGGTCAGCTTTGTTTTTATCAGCAAGGGCATCTATGCGATCGCCAAAGTAGTGTTCCACTTCTTCCTGGGTGTAACCATACATGGTGGCAAAGGCTTCACTCATAGTTATATCGCGCAGGTTGTTAAGTTTCGAGAAAACTGACACTTTTGAGAATTTCGTTACACCCGTCATAAATACAAACCGCAGGTGCTCATCCGAAGCTTTTATGTTGATATAGAAGTTCTCCAACACCTGACGAATCTCTTCAATATGAGGGGCATATATATTTTCGACCAGGGGCTTGTCGTATTCGTCGATCAGGATGACTACTTTGCCGAGGTCTTTGGCTTTGTTGATCAGTTCTCCAAATAAATAACCTGATTTTGTTTCGGATGAAAGCTCAATTCCCAATTCTTTGGCACTATCATGTAAAATAATAGATAAACCTTTGTTGAGTTGTTCGGCCGACGAACAATCGGTTTTTGAAATGTTCAGATTGATAACAGGATACGCCTTCCAATCGTAGGGCATATCATAAATTTTCAGCCCTTTAAACAGCTCTTTGTTGCCTTTGAAAATATTTTTCAGGATAGATACCGAAAGCGATTTGCCGAACCGGCGGGGACGGGAGAGGAAAAAGAATCCCTTTTCTTCCTGAACTAATTGATGAAAAAAATCAGTTTTATCAACGTATAAATAATTGCCCCGAATAGTATCTTCGAAGGTATAATTGCTTGTAGTAATTGGCTGATACATACTAAACTGTTTTATCTGGCTAAAAACCAGAGTACAAAGATAAGGGATTGGGTGGTAAAACAATAATTGCCAAATTCCCGTGCAACGGTTTCCGGTCGGAGACGTTTAATGGTCTGCAGCCAGCCTTATCCGGGTACGCAATAGCAGAACCTGATATTGTTTCATGGGGTGCCATGGCCAGGCCGCCATTCTTTCAGGAAATTATTCGTACTTCGATGCCATCGTCATTTCTTTTTGCTTAGTATTGTACAAATATGAATAATACGGATAAATATAAAATCCTGCTGGCTGATGATGAACCGCAAAACATCAGAACTTTGTTTGCGGTGCTGGATCAGCAACAATATGAGGTATTTGCAGCACCCAACGGAAAAATTGCCGTGGAACAGGCAGTGAAACATCGGCCTGATGCCATTATCATGGACTGGGATATGCCTGAAATGGATGGGATGGAGGCCATCAAGATAATCAAAGCAAATGATGATATCAAAGATATTCCGATTCTTGTGGCCACCGGTAAAATGACAAGCGTGGAAAATTTGCGAACTGCCCTCGAAGCAGGTGCTAACGAATACATCAGAAAACCTTATGATCCCATTGAAATTTTGGCCCGTGTAAATTCCATGATCAGGCTGCGAATAGATCAACAAAAAATAGTCAGGCTGGAACAAGAAATTTTGCAACAAAAACTCGATGAAGTAACCCGTGAATTGGAAATCAATGCCCAGGCGCTTACTGCCTCAAAAATCCGGATGATCTATGACAACAAAAATATTGAATCGCTGATCAAGGAGTTACAAAACCTTGATAAACTTGATCATGTAGTTGCCGGAAAAAAGCTTTCAGATATCATCTCCTCCCTGAAAGTAAATACCATCAACATAAATTGGAAAGAATTTGAAAATCATTTTGAAAAAGTGCATCCGGATTATTTTTCCAATCTCCACAAACGCTTTCCTAACCTGACCAACAACGAAACTGAGCTTTGTGTGTTTTTTAAGCTAAATATGACCAATAAGGAGATTATGTCGATAACATACAAAACAGAGGATGCATTAAAAAAAGCCAGACAGCGATTGAAACAGAAGTTTGGTTTGAATACCGATGAGTCATTATACAATTTTATCAAAGAACTTGAGTAAGCAGAAATCGCATTATCAACGTCATTATCAACGTCATTCTTAATAACGAATGAGAATCCGGAACAAAGTTTTACGATTGTTGGTAATGCAATTAATTGTATTGACCGGGAGTTTAACCGCTCAAACCGATTCGCTTTTATATGATTTCAAAAAAACCCCAAAAACAGCCGGGAATATCTCCAAATTAATCAAATTGTCCTACCAACTTGTTGATTATAATGTTGATAGTGCATTGAATTGTGCATTTCAGATTCAACAGATTACTCTTCCTTCCAATGAGAATGAGTTACTTTGTAAAGTTTTAATTAACACGGGAACTATTGCAAAACTCAGCGGAAAATATGATGAATCAAATAAATACTTGTTTCAGGCATTGGAGACTGCTGAAAAAAATAACATTATTACCTGTAAAATAATCAGTCTTTATCAAATTGGCGATTTAAACCGTTGCATCGGCCTCCTCGATCTAAGTTTATATTATTTGTATTTGTCGAAAAATTTTGCCCACAAAAACAACGTAAGTCAAAAGTATCCTGAATTGTACGAACATATCGGCTCCACTTTTTATCAACTTACCGAACATACTCATCCCAAATTTAAGCTGACGAAAGTTCCATTTCAAAATGAATTCAATCTGGAAAAAAGCACTCCTGATGTTTACCTTAAATTAAGTAAAATTTACACTGACTCTGCAATAATATTGTCTGAACTTAATAATGATAACAGAACAAAATTGAGTTGTTTGAATATACTTGGGGCAAATTACCGGCAGCAACGCAATTATAATACAGCAATTGAATATTTCAACAAAGCAATTCAACTGGCAAATCAAATCAACTATAAGGTTGATATTCCAAATTACTATATCAACATAGCCCGAACATATTTGGATAAAAAACAATATGAAAAAGCCATTGAGATTGGGCTAAAAGCTTACCAATCATGATGTTAAGGCTGTTGAGTATTACCTCAAGGAACAGTTTGACCACCTCCATCTCGGGCAGTTTAAGGAGTTTATCCATTTTGGGTTAACCTCGCAGGATATCAACAACACTGCTGTGCCCCTTTCCATTAAAGAAGCGGTCGAACAGGTTTATCTGCCGGTTCTCTTAAAACTGAACGGCAAACTGAAATCAATGTCGGAAGAGTGGTACGATATACCGATGCTTGCCCGCACCCATGGTCAGCCTGCCTCCCCCACACGGTTAGGTAAGGAAATCCTCGTTTTTGTTGACCGGCTGGAGAAACAGATTAAAACCCTGAAGAACCTTCCCTACCCCGCCAAGTTCGGCGGAGCCACCGGTAACTTTAATGCTCATGTGGTTGCCTATCCGGATATCGACTGGATTAAAGTGGGCAATCACTTAGTTAACAATATACTGAAACTCGACAGATCGCAGGTGACCACTCAAATCGAGCATTATGATAACCTGGCAGCCATTTTCGACTGCATGAGGCGTATCCAGGTAATTTTAATTGACCTGTCGAGAGATGTATGGGCATATATTTCAATGAGTTATTTTAAGCAGAAAATCAGGAAAGGTGAGGTGGGATCTTCCACGATGCCACATAAGGTTAATCCGATTGACTTCGAAAATGCTGAAGGGAATTTCGGGTTTGCCAATGCCATTTTTGATCACCTGAGTGAAAAGCTGCCGATATCAAGATTACAAAGGGATCTTACTGATTCAACTGTACTCAGGAATGTTGGTGTACCTTTGGCCCACGGGTTGATCGCGATGAAATCCCTGCAGAAGGGTTTAGACA
>CAIXKO010000366.1 GCA_903919925.1 uncultured Bacteroidota bacterium
CTTGAATTCGATATTACACTTGATTCTTTAGGCAAATTGGGATTGATCGACTTCATTGAAAAGAGTTTCGGAATCAAAATAGATGACGATCAACTGCTCAAATTCCCATCGATTCGAAAAATTGCAGAATACATACAAATCAATAAGCTTTTCCACAACACTGACGAACAATCAGGATGGGCAGGTGATTTAAAGGACGACTCGAAGGTAGAATTACCCACGGCTTCCTTTTTGTTTTATCCGATAGTTAATTCGGTTCGCAGGTTTTTTGGACTGTTCTTTAAGCTGGAAGGAAAGGGAATGGAAAATATCCCGGAAGGTCCGTGTTTTATAGTGCCGAATCATGAGAGCAAGCTTGACGCGTTTCTGGTGCTTTCCTATCTCGATAAACCTACTTTGAAGGACACCTTCTCCTATGCTAAAAAAGATCATGTAAAAAGCAGCATCCGCAGATATTTGGCACGGCATAACAATGTCATTGTCATGGATTTATCGAAAGACTTAAAAGGGTCCATCATGAAAATGGCGGAGGTGGTAAAACAAAGGAAAAAGATATTGATTTTTCCGGAAGGAACCCGTACCAAGAGCGGAGAAATTGGAGAATTTAAGAAAACGTACGCTATTTTAGGCACCGAGCTGAATATCCCAATTGTTCCGGTTGCCATATCCGGAGCCTGGGTTGCCATGTCATCGGGAAATAAAAGGATCAGAAAAGGTTCAAGAATCACACTTGAATTTTTGGCGCCTGTGTATCCGGAGAATAGGAAACCCGAGGAATTGAATGATCTGGTGAAAACCAGGATTATTGAAGCACTCGGATAATTGCCTCGCCGGGTTATCTGACCAGCAGAGAAGCGTGGTTTCGTCAAAAAAAATCAACTTCCTGGCCAATTCCATAACTATATCTGGAAAGATTCTTTAAATTGGCGAAGAATCATTTGCAATTATCTTTTTATTCGGGCAACTAACAATTTCAATGAGAAATTCCATTTTTCTATTGATGGGTTTGGCATTAATTGTTTCCTGCAAAAAGAACATTCCGCCGGTGGCTAATATTTCCGTTACTCCGGGAACAGGAAATACCCTCACCCGGTTTATGTTTGACGCGGGAGGCTGTACTGATACTGAAACGGCCACCGATAAACTAACCTGTCGGTGGGATTGGGAAAGTGACGGTACCTGGGACACCGAATATTCCACCTCAAAAACTGCAGTCCATCTGTTTAGCACTCAAGGAATTTACCTGATAAAACTGCAAGTTGCAGACGAGGAGGGCCTGACCAGTGATACAAATGTTTCACTAACTGTTGCCAGCAGCAATAAGCCCCCTGAAGCCAGCTTCAGCTTCAATCCCTTATCAGGTGATGCCAACACGGTTTTCAACTTTGATGCCAGTAATTGCAACGATGCTGAAACCCCGGCAGATTCTCTTGAAGTTCGGTGGGATTGGAGTGGTGATGGCGTATGGGATCACACCTGGTCCATGACAAAAACAGTTCCTCACGTGTTTAGTTCAGCTGGCACTTATCAGGTTATTATGGAAGTAAAAGATAGTGAAGGGCTCACCAGCCGGCAAACAAAATCGGTGGCGGTAAGCAGGGTTGTTACAGCTCCAATAGCAAATTTCACCATAACCCCTGATAAAGGAGAAGAATCTGTTGTTTTCCAATTTGACGGATCTGCCAGCTCAGACGCAGAAACACTTGCGATTGATTTGGAAGTCAGGTGGGATTGGACCGGTGATGGAACCTGGGATACAAACTTAAGCAAAACAAAAACAGCTGCTCACCAGTATTCTTCAGCCGGCACTTATACGATAATCATGGAAGTTAAAGATGTTGACGGATTAACTGATACAGAAACCCGAACACTGGTGGTAACAAAAACTATTCCCACTTTTACTGATGCACGTGATAACCACATTTACAAATACGTTGTTATAGGAAGCCAAACCTGGATGGCCGAAAACCTTGCATGGCTTCCATCTGTCAGCCAGTCAGGCAGCGGATCCTCCTCATGCTACTATGTTTTTGGCTATGACGGAACGGTGGTTACTGCAGCCAAAGCCACTGTCAATTATGCCATTTATGGTGTGCTTTATAATTATCCGGCTGCAAGAAAGGCCTGTCCGGCGGGCTGGCATTTACCGACCGATGATGAGTGGAAGACTTTGGAAAAGAATCAGGGGATGACCGAATCGGAAGCAAACGGAACAGAATGGAGAAACTCGGGAAATGTAGGGGGGAAATTAAAAGAAGCCGGAACGGTTAGGTGGAAAAGTCCTAACACAGGAGCTGACAATATCAGCGGATTTACCATATTACCCGCCGGGGGCCGTTCCAATGAAGGTGTTGTTGACGGGTTGGGTACTATTGCCGGGTTTTGGTCGGATACCAAAGGATTGGCTCTGGTTAGCTGGGGCCGTCTGTTTATGTTTGATACCGGAGGCATTTACCGATATTTTTACTATCGCAGCGGCGGATTTTCTGTTCGTTGCGTAAAGAACTGATAATATATTTGTACCAGATTCAAGAAAAAGAATGAGCAATAAAAAAGAGGCAAAAGCACTGCAATCAGATAAAGGATCTGACTTGTTCCGAACCATATTGCAGACTGCAATGGATGGATTCTGGCTGACCGATTTGCAGGGTAACCTTCTGGAGGTTAATGATTCTTATTGCCGGATGAGCGGTTACTGCAGGGATGAGTTACTGGATATGACGATTCCGGACCTGGAGTTTAATGAATCGGTTATGGATACCAGAGCTCACATGCAAAGGTTGATTACTGCAGGTGAAGGCCGGTTTGAGACCAGGCACCGCCGCAAGGACGGGAGCTTATTCCATGTGGAGATCAGTGTGCAGTACCAGCCTTTTGAGGGAGGAAGGATGGTGGCATTTATTCATGATATCACCGCGCGAAAACTTGCACAGGAAAAGCAGCATGAGGCAGAGGTCCGGTTAAAAAGCATTTTTGAGTATTCTCCCATTTCAATCTGGGAAGAAGATTTCTCCCTGGTGAAAAATTATTTTAACCAATTAAGGAATGAGGGTGTGGATGATATCCGGACCTATTTTTCAACATACCCTCATGTTGTCATTGAAATAGCCTCTTTGGTAAAAATACTGGAAATCAATCAAACCAGTGTCCGCTTTTTTGAAGCAGAAAATAAATATGAAATTCCAAAGAATCTCCCTTTATATTTCATTAATAATGATTCTTCAATCGCATTTAAGGAAGAATTAATTGCTTTATCCGAAGGAGAAACTCATTTTGAATGCGAGATCCCCATTGTCACTCAAAATGGCAACGAAAAGATTTTATTATTAAGCCTTTCGGTGGTACCCGGTTACGAAGAAACCTTGGGAAAAGTATTGATTTCGTTTATCGATATTACCGAACGCAAAAAGGCAGAGCTCCTGCTCAGGGATAGTGAAAATCGATATAAGTACTTGTCGGGACAGCTCGAAGCAATACTTGATCATATTCCAGGTCTGGTGTTTTACAAAGATAAAAAAAACAATTTCATACGCGTAAACCAATATGTTGCTGATGCTTACGAAAAAAACAAGAAGGACCTGGAGGGATTAAATCTGGATGCACTGTATTCCCATGAAGTTGCTTTAAAGTATTATCAGGATGATTTATTAGTCATAAATTCCGGGGTAGCCATGCATGATATAGAAGAGTTATGGAAAACCCCGAAAGGAACTAAATGGGTTAGCACCAGCAAAATACCTTTTGTAGGTTCAAGCGGTGAAATTGAGGGAGTTATTGGAATATCCCTGGACATTACTGAGCGAAAGAAAGCTGATGAGGAAATAAATCATAAAAACCAGATACTATCTAAAATTGTTGCTGAAAAAGACCGGTTTTTCTCTATTATAGCGCACGACCTCCGCAGCCCGTTTCAATCATTGCTTGGTTTCACCAGGATGCTCGCTGAAGATTTGCCAACTTTAACTCCCGATGAAATTCAGCTGATGGCA
>CAIXKO010000367.1 GCA_903919925.1 uncultured Bacteroidota bacterium
ACGTATAATTTCCATTACTCTTTCCACAGTAATCGGAATAAGATTGGTAGAAGCTGATGAATCAAATGAATACCACATCATCCGTTTAAAAATATCCGTTTTCTGATGGTAAGCCTTCCCCTCCCTGGTTTCGAGTACAACTTCGGCTGATGGGAAATCTTTTTGTGCATCGATATAGGCATCAACCTCATAATTCAGGCAGCATTTGAGCTTACCGCACTGTCCTGCAAGCTTTTGGGGATTAAATGAAAGTTCCTGGTTCCTGGCCACCGTAGTGGTTACGGTAACAAAACTCGTTAACCAAGTGGAGCAGCAAAGTTCCCTGCCGCATGAACCGATTCCACCAATGCGTCCTGCTTCCTGACGGGCACCAATCTGGCGCATCTCCACCCGGATTTTGAACTCATCGGCCATATATTTGATCAGTTCACGAAAATCTACCCGGTCATCTGCGATATAATAAAAAATCGCTTTGGTTTTATCGCCTTGAAATTCAACGTCTCCCACCTTCATATCCAGCTTTAGCATCTGGGTAATCTTTCTGGATCTCAGCATGGTATGATGCTCTAAGGCAATAGCTTCCTTCCATTTTTCAATATCAGCCTGTTTGGCTTTCCGGTAAACTTTCCTGAACTCATACTCATCCGGATTGATCCGGTACTTGCGTAACTGATTCAATACCAGAGGACCAGTTAAGGAGACCATTCCGATATCATGACCGGGTGAAGCCTCCACGGCAATCATATCCCCGGGTTTCAGATTCAAGGTGTTAACATTCCGATAATACGCCTTTCGGGTATTCTTAAACCGTACTTCCACGAGATCCTCTTCACTGATCCCATGAGGTATGTCTCTAAGCCAGTCGAAAACACTCAATTTGGTGCATCCCTCCTGGTTTTGGCAGGGTTTTCCTTCCGATTCAGTATCTAAATGGGGGCAACCCCTAAAAAGTATTGCGTCTTGTAATGTATCCATGGCGGTAAAGATAATTAATCCTGCTGAATTGTGATGCAGTTGTGTACATCAGCCTTTTGCACCAGGAGCAGGCATTCGGAGCAGCCGGTGGATCTGCAGGCTCATATCCGTAAGAAGAATTTTGGCATTTGCGTTCATGGTAATCTGGGCGATGGCCAGATCAAATTCCTTCATCAGGTCTTCAATATTTCCAGCATGAATAAATGCATTAAATTTCGATGAGAATGCAGATTCCTCATTATCCATGATGGCTATTTCGGCCAATCCCTGGTTCATAAGGAAATTATTCCGGATCATGTTTAAGGCGTATTGTAAGAACCATTTCAGTCGTTCCCTCCCGATTTCGGAAACTTCGCCAACCCAATCGGTAATTTCCATAATCTGCAGACCAAAGGAAATTCGCATCCACCGGATAAAACGATCCCGGTTGAGAACATTCTGATCACTTTGTTCAATCATTTCCTGGGCCACCAGGTAGTCGCCCTGGCATCTTTGAACCACTCCCAAAATCAGATCCTCCTTACCCGGATAATCCTCTGCCAGTTTTTTAAGCAGCGGGCCTGTCTCGATTTTAGGCACCTTAATCAGTTGAGTACGCGATAAAATGGTTGGTAGTATATCATCGGTGCCGCAAGTGACAAACAAAAACAAGGTGTGATCAGCAGGTTCTTCAATAATTTTCAGCAGTTTATTGGCCGCTGTAGTATTCATTTTTTCCGGCATCCAAAAAATAATTACCTTATAATCTGATTGATAGGATTTGAAGTTAAGTTTTCGGAGAATGTCCTGTGCTTCTTTTTTAAAAATACCGGCTTGTTTATTTTCGACACCCATGGCATGATACCAACCCTCGAGAGAGGGGAAAGGATTACCGGTCAGGTATTGCCTCCATTCCGCGATAAAATCATCGCTGGAAGGTTCGTCCTTGATTTTGGCGGTTTTGGCCACTGGAAATACAAAGTGAATATCGGGATGAACATACCGGGCAGCCTGATGGCAAGCCGGACAAACCCCGCAGGAGTCTTCCCCATTTGGAGAAGTGCACTGGAGATACTGTGCCAAAGCAAGGGCAAGGGCATAATGACCGCACCCCGGACTACCGGTAAGCATGAGGGCATGGCTTATCCTATTGGTTTTCACCGATTGTAACAAACGTGCCCGGATAGCAGCCTGGCCTGGAATTTCATTGAAGCGCATGGGTCCAAAAATAACCAACAATTTTTAACTTTGCGAGGCTTTTTGAAGTACCTCTAATACAAGATATACAATGTTAACAATGAATTCCTTCAACTTCGCCGGTACACGGGCGATTATTCGGGTCGATTTTAACGTCCCGCTGAATAGCAGTTTCGAAATTACTGATGATACCCGCATCCGGGCAGCCATCCCAACCATTCAGAAGATTCTGAAGGATGGCGGGTCAGTCATCCTGATGTCACATCTGGGCCGCCCAAAAGAGGGACCAACAGAAAAATACAGTTTGAAACACCTGATTCCTGATTTGAAAACCAAGTTGGGTGTGGACGTCAAATTTGCACCTGACTGCATTGGTGAAGAGGCAAAAACTCTTGCATCGGCTCTGAAACCAGGCGAAGTACTGCTCCTGGAGAACCTTCGGTTTTATAAGAATGAAGAAAAAGGCGATCCTGAATTTGCTAAGAAACTGGCAGCCCTGGCTGATGTTTATGTAAACGACGCTTTTGGTACCGCTCACCGTGCTCATGCCTCCACAACGATTATCGCTGAATTCTTTCCTGGTAAATCATTGTTCGGATACATTATGGACAATGAAGTCAGCAGTATCGATAAAGTGATGCTTGATCCTAAAAAACCTTTCACTGCAATTCTCGGTGGTGCAAAAGTATCGACCAAAATAACCATCATGGAAAACCTGCTGGGCAAGGTCGACAACCTGATTATTGGTGGTGGCATGACTTATACTTTTATCAAGGCCATGGGCGGATCAGTTGGTAATTCTTTGGTTGAGGAAGATTTTGTTGAGATGGCCAAAAAGGTTATGGAAGCAGCCCGTGAAAAGGGAGTTAACCTGTATTTACCAATTGACGGTGTTAATGCCGATAAATTCGACAATGAAGCCAAAACCTCGGAATCTCCTATTGATCAGGTACCTGAAGGCTGGATGGGACTAGATATCGCCGGTGGTACCATTAAGAAATTCTCTGAAGTGATCGAAGGATCTCACACTATTCTTTGGAATGGCCCGATGGGTGTTTTTGAGATGCCGAACTTTCAGAAGGGAACGGTAGAAATTGCTAAAGCCATTGCCCGTGCAACTGAAAAGGGAGCTTTTTCCCTCGTTGGTGGCGGGGATTCCGTTGCGGCTCTCAACCAGTTTAATATGACCGATCAGGTATCCTATGTTTCCACTGGAGGAGGCGCGCTGCTCGAATACATTGAAGGACAAGTACTTCCTGGCATTAAGGCTATCCGCGGTTATTAATATCGGACTCATTGGTGGATAACGGGGATTACGATCAGCGCGCCTTGGAGATGTTCCGTTTTCAGGCAGCAGAAAACCCGGTATACAAAAGGTACCTGGAGCTTTTAAACTGCCAACCGGCTCAAGTTTCAGCAGTTGATCGTATTCCTTTCCTTCCGGTGGAGTTTTTTAAAACTCACCGGGTGGTGAGCGGGCCAGGACTGGATGCCGTGATTTTTGAATCGAGCGGTACCACCGGAATTGAGACCAGCAAGCATTTTCTCCTGAACGAGGAGATCTATATTAACAGCCTTAAATCGGGGTTCCGCCAGTTTTTTGGTGATCCTGCAGATTACTGTTTTCTGGCGCTCCTGCCATCCTACCTGGAGCGCCGGAATTCTTCATTGGTTTTCATGATGAATCATCTGATCAGCCTGAGCCTGCACCCCCTTAGCGGTTTCTACCTGAACAACCGGGAAGAGTTGGCAAAAAATCTCCAAACACTGGAAAGATCAGGACAGAAAACTATGTTGATCGGGGTTTCATTTGCCTTGCTCGACCTGGCTGAACAATTTCCCATGCCATTAAAAAACACCATGGTGGTGGAAACCGGTGGTATGAAAGGCCGGCGCCAAGAATTGACCCGTCAGGAGTTGCATGATATCCTGATACGGGCCTTTGGATTGAAATCAATTGGGTCAGAATATGGCATGACCGAGCTACTCTCCCAGGCATGGTCAACGGGCGATGGCATTTACCACTCTTCTTCTGAGATGAAGGTACTGATTCGCGACCCGTATGATCCCTTCCGGCATCTGTCCAACGGCCGGTCGGGCGGAATAGATGTTATCGACCTGGCCAACCGTTTCTCCTGCTCCTTCATTCAAACGCAGGATTTGGGCCGTTTGCAGCCAGACGGGAGTTTTGAGGTCCTTGGGAGGTTTGATAACAGTGAATTGAGGGGATGTAATTTATTAGTTTAAAAGTTGCGTTTAGTTAAGGGAAAAGAGGATACAGCTGGATAAAGCTGGAGCTGTTTAAAGTTGGAAAGCTGGATACAGCTGGAAAGCTGGATACAGCTGGTTAAAGCTGGTTAAAACTTGTCAAAACTGGAATTGGTTAAAGATGGCAACTCTATAGAATTGCCATCTTTTCTGTATATATTTGCTAATAAGCATATTACGAAATTCCCCTTTGATAAACTCGAATGCTAATACTTGAATAGTTGTTACTTACAAGAAAATCCAAATAAGTTGTCAACTGTAATTATATAAGATGTCAACTATAGGTTCAAAATCCAAATCATTGATAATGTTTGCGTTACAGATCGCAACTTTAAACCAAAGCTTACTAAAGTACAGATAAACAAGAATTTAGGATTAGCAGGGGGCTGGCCAAAATTGAGCTTTAGAACAGGAGGGCAGGAAGGAATGGTATTCAGTACGACTATTACAAGTCGCTCAGAGTCAAATTGTTCCTTGAACTTTAAAACCTTTACTTCTTGCCCTCCTGCCTTTCTGCCTTTCTGCCTTTCTGCCTTACTGCCCTCCTGCCCTCCTGCCCTTCCTCCCTCCTGCCCAATTTACCCAAATTGATTTTGGCCCTGTCCCACTCTAATTAGTTATCCTGATTTTTATAATTTTGCAGAATCTGGAACAATCTATGCCTCTAAACCAATACCGCGATTACCGGGTTACCGGGTTCTTTATCGGGACCATCTTTTCAGGACTGGCCCGCAGGTTCTCATTTACTTTTGCCGTAGCCCTATTCTCGGTGGTTGGTTCGTGGTTTGCTACTCTTTATGCAATTCTGCTGGTAACCAGCCTGTATAAATTTGATGGAAAAATTGTTGCCACAGGTGTTATCATCGGAGCGATTTCAACCTCCTGCACAACCCTTCTGCATTTTGTTCATTACGGAATGCTGAACCGGTTGGGCCTCCCGGGATTTTTCAGAATTCCTAAAGTAATAAACAATACCCTCGTTTCTGGCCTCAGTTGGAAACCGGTTGAACGACTTAACAACGAAAGATTTTCAGAATTTGCGCATGCTTATCATAGGTTTCCCCGGGATAATGTTTACGTTTCACTGGCATATTCCTCACTGGTTGGGATGATCCTCACCGGTTACGCCTTTTTTACGACTCATGATCTGGAAGGCACCCTGATTCTCAGTCTTGGAGCATTGCTTGCCGTAGGAATTTACACTTATTGGGCCTACTTAATCACCGACTTCTTATGCGGATCATTACGATCCAAGGTATTTGAAGAGATAAATAAGCGTAATCTTGATGTGAAACTCCCCGGCAGCCTTTCGCTACGGTTTTCTTTTGCCGTTTTAGTGGTGTTGACAGCTGTAACCATAGTTATAACAGCTTTATATGTTCAGAAGAACTCAGAGGAATTACAAACAGGATTGGTTTTTGCCGGTTTATCAGTCTTCATGATCGGGCTCGTCAGTTTCATTCATTATCTGGCCATAAATTTGTTTCTGAAGGAAATTCACGAATCCACCGCACGTTTGGCCAAGGGGCAAACCGGTCTACTTTTCCCATCTTATGATTATTATGAAATTCGTCAATCCACGGCAAACTTTAATCAGGTAGCAGTAGAGTTCAATGAATTGCGGCATGATTTTGAGAATCGGATTCGTGAGCGTACCAATGATTTGCTCCATGCAAAGGAGCAGGCCGAATCCGCAAACCTGGCTAAAAGCAATTTTCTGGCCAATATGTCGCATGAAATCAGGACCCCGATGAACGGGATCATCGGAATGACTGAGATATTAATGAGATCGGACCTGACTGAAGGACAGGATGAATATCTGCAGATTATCGAAAGCTCCGCAAATACATTATTGGCCATCATCAATGATATTCTCGATTTCTCAAAGATCGAAGCCAATAAACTCGATCTGGAAAAGATTCCTTTCAACCTGACGAGAATAATTGAAGAAGTGGCTGATAATATGGCTATTAAGGCCATTCGTAAACATCTGAATCTAATTACGGATCTGGATACAAATATTCCAGAATCTCTGATTGGAGATCCGTTGCGATTAAAGCAGGTATTACTCAACCTGGTTAACAATGCAATAAAATTTACAAATAAAGGTGAGGTACTGATCTCCTGTTCATTGACCGAAAAGAGCAAAAATCAATATAAATTCCTTTTCAAAATCAGTGATACCGGTATTGGAATACACCAGGATCAAAAGGAAAGGCTGTTCAAATCATTCTCACAGGTTGACGAATCCATTACCCGGAAATTTGGGGGCACCGGATTGGGACTGATCATCAGCAAACGACTGGTAGAGATGATGGGTGGCACAATAGATATGGAAAGCCATATTGGAAAAGGCTCTACCTTTTGGTTTTCAGTACAGTTTGACCTGGATGAGTCAACCCCTGAACAGATGGAAAGAACGAATGGAGTTCTCAAAGGTCTGAAAATTCTGGTGATCGACGACAATGAAACCAACCTGCAGATTTTCAGGAAGTACCTGGAGTATTGGCATTGCCAGCCATTGGAGGTCAACAATGCTGTAGCGGGACTGGAAATACTCAGAAAAGTGGCTGGTACGGGCAGCACTTTCGATGCCGTTTTAGTAGATTGCCAGATGCCCGAAATGGACGGGATCACTTTTGCACGAAAAGTATTTGAAGATCCGTCCATTAGCACAAATAAGCTGATCATGCTTTCTTCCATTGCAGATATTATCACCCCCGACGAACTGGTTAAAACCGGCTTCAAAGGATTCCTCAATAAACCCATTAAGATTCTGGACCTGCGCAAAGCCTTGCTGAAAGTGGTGTTTCCGATCATACCCGATGAACAGCCGGAGAGCACTGAAGAAGTTGTTGCTCCCCCTGATTTTAGTCCGGCAAGCGTACAGCTTGAGGTTGAAGGTCAAATTGATGGCACCATGACTATCCTTTTAGTAGAAGACAATAAAATAAACCAGCGTATTGCGATCCTCAATCTGGAGAAATTGGGTTATAAAGTTGAAATCGCCGAAAATGGGGAAGAGGCTTTGTCAAAATACCGACATAAGCGGTATGACCTGATTTTTATGGACGTACAGATGCCGGTAATGGACGGGCTGGAAGCCACGAGGCAAATCAGGGAACTTGAAAGTGAAATTCCCGGGCACCATCCTATTCACATTATCGCCATGACAGCCAACGCGATGAAAGGCGATCGCGAGACCTGCATCGAAGCTGGCATGAACGATTATATTTCGAAACCTTTCCGCGTGGAGGAATTGCGCAAAGTAATCCACCGCGGAATCACCAAAGAGTCGGGAAAAAAGCATTCCTGATGTGGCTGATACCGGGCCTGCCTTTATAAAATATTACATTAACCACATCAAACCTGACCTCTAAAGGAATCCGGTTGTATTTGACATAAGCATTGGCAGCCGAAATCAGGAATTGTCTTTTTTCACGGTTGATTGCCTGTTCCTGCAATTCCCGCACCGGCGCATTTCTGGTTTTTACCTCCACAACCACGATATCATTCAAATCGCGGGCAATAATGTCAATCTCCTTGTGAGAAAACCGCCAGTTACGATCCAGAATGATAAAACCCTTCGCGATAAGATGGTCGACAGCCAGTTGTTCTCCGGCTTTACCTAAATCCTTACGTTCATCCATTTTCTTTTCTAATTTTGCGAATATTAATTTTGTCTGATGTCTGATTATAAACGTTTCCTCGTTACCGCCGCACTGCCTTATGCAAACGGCCCGGTTCATATCGGTCACCTTGCCGGTGTTTATGTTCCTGCAGATATATATACGCGATATCTCCGCCAGAATGGAAAAGATGTACTGTTTATTTGTGGCTCCGATGAGCATGGTGTTCCTATTACACTGAAAGCCAAGACTGAAGGAATTACCCCTCAGGATGTGGTAGATCGTTATCATACCATAAATAAAGACGCATTTTCCAGGTTTGGGATCGGGTTCGATATTTATCACCGCACCTCGGCACCTATTCATCATGAAACTGCATCCGGATTTTTCCGGAAACTGAACGAGTCGGGCGAGTTCGTTGAAAAAACATCGGAGCAATTCTTTGATGAAGCAAACCAGCAATTTCTGGCCGACCGTTACATCACCGGAACCTGCCCCCGCTGCGGAAATGAAAAAGCATACGGCGATCAGTGTGAAAAGTGTGGCACATCATTGAGCCCAATGGAGCTGATTGATCCAAAATCAATGCTCAGCGGCAATGCCCCCATCTTAAAAGAAACAAAACACTGGTACCTCCCACTGGATAAACATGAGGAATGGCTCAAAAAATGGATACTCGAAGATCACACCGAGTGGCGCTCAAATGTATACGGACAATGCAAATCGTGGCTCGATCAGGGTTTGCAGCCTCGTGCCGTATCGAGAGATCTCGACTGGGGTGTTCCGGTTCCGGTGGAAGGTGCAAATGGAAAGGTTTTGTATGTATGGTTTGATGCACCCATCGGCTATATATCTGCTACAAAAGAACTTACTCCCGATTGGGAAAAGTATTGGAAATCTGAGGATAGTAGGATGATCCATTTCATTGGAAAGGACAACATCGTTTTCCATTGCATTATTTTCCCGGTGATGCTCAAGGCCCACGGTGAGTATATTTTGCCCGACAATGTTCCGGCCAACGAATTTCTGAATCTCGAAAATGATAAAATATCCACTTCCCGGAATTGGGCAGTGTGGCTGCATGAGTATCTCGATGAATTTCCGGGAAAGCAGGATGTTTTACGATATGTGCTCACAGCTAATGCTCCGGAAGCAAAAGACAACGATTTCACCTGGAAGGATTTTCAAACCCGAAACAATAATGAGCTGGTAGCAGTACTTGGGAATTTTGTTAACCGCACACTGGTGCTCACTCAAAAATATTTCGATTGTAAGTGTCCGGAAATCAGTTCACTCAATGATTATGATACCGCCACTCTGAGTGAGATCACTGCCATAAAATCGAAAGTTGAACAAAGCCTTGAAGTTTTCAGAATTCGGGAAGCGCTCAATGAAGCGATGAGTCTGGCACGATTGGGCAACAAATATCTCGCGGAAAGCGAACCTTGGAAGCTCTTTCCAACTGATCCTCTTCGGGTTGCATCAATTTTACATGTGAGCCTGCAGATTACGGCAAACATCGCCATTCTGATGGATCCGTTTCTGCCCTTTACCATGAAACAGTTACGAGGTTACCTGAATACCTCGGAAATGCCCTGGTCAGCTATCGGGGCCGTTGACCTGATAAAATCGGGTCACCAGATGAAAAAACCAGGATTGCTGTTTGAGAAGATTGAGGATGCCCAGGTGGAATTCCAGGTCAACAAACTTCTTGAAACAAAAAGAGCCAATCTTGCCAAAGCAGCTGGTCTGGCAATTGCCAAACCTGCTATTTCCTACGATGAATTTTCAGCTATGGATATCAGGATTGCCACCATACTGGAAGCGGAGAAAGTGCCGAAAACGCAAAAGCTGATGAAATTAAAAGTTGATACCGGCCTCGATATACGAACGGTTGTTTCTGGAATAGCCGAACACTTTGAGCCCCAGGCGCTCATCGGAAAACAGATCACCCTGCTGGCCAACCTGGAACCGCGTATGATCAAAGGGATCGAATCAAAAGGAATGATTCTGTTAGCTGAGGATAATCAGGGGAGATTGATCTTTGTTAAACCGGAGGAGGGGATTGGAAATGGGGCGGTGGTGAAGTAATGTGACAATGTGCCAATGTGCCAATGTGCCAATGGAAGAAAGGGTGTGGGTGTGGGTGTGATGGGGAAATGTGTGGGGGGTGGGTTGTCTGATTTCCGTTTCACGCTTCACGTATCACGTTTCACGATCTTCCTAGAGGGCTACCCAGAGCTGGAGGGCCGGTTCGGCACGTTTCAGGCGGGCGAGGCCGTCGAGGGCTTCCTGGCGGGTGGCAAATGAATCCATGCCAACCTTGTAGAAACCTTTTCGGGATGTCGATATAAAGGCTGGGTAACCTTTGTCAATTAGCTGTTTATGTAGTTTTTCGGCATTATTCTTAACCTTGAAGCACCCTGCAATCACCGGATATTTCCCCACCAC
>CAIXKO010000368.1 GCA_903919925.1 uncultured Bacteroidota bacterium
GGAGAGCGTTTTTACACCGGCAAAAAACCTGCTGCTCTCTCATGGTGAAGCCATCCGGTGGGTTTTGCAGGATGATTCCGGGAAACTGATCGGCCGCGTTGCCGCTTTTATAGATTACAAAAAAGCTGAGAAATCAAATTTTACAAGCGGTGGATTGGGTTTTTTTGAGTGCATAAATGACACTGAATCAGCTAATTTTCTTTTTGATACTGCTGGAAACTGGCTCCGTCAAAGAGGTGCGGCAGCCATGGATGGCAGCATAAATTTCGGTGAAAACTTTTCTTACTGGGGAGTATTGGTCGAGGGATTTATGAAACAGGGCTATGGTATGCCCTATAATAAACCATACTATCAGAAACTTTTCGAAGATTATGGTTTTAGCGACTACTTTCAGCAGTTTTCCTATCATTATGACATTACACAACCCTGGCCCGAGCGGATCGTGAAATTCTCGGAATACCTGGCTTCACGACCGGGCTACACTTTTCACCATTTCGAAAAGAAGAATCCCCAAAAATACATCCGTGATCTGGTTGAGGTGGTGAACCTCACCTGGGCCGATTACATGGAAAACTTCACTCCGTTCACTGAGAAAGATCTGGAAGGAATACTTACTAATGCAAAGCCGATTCTGGTGGAGGAGTTTATTTGGTTTGCCTATAAAGACGGTCGGCCGGTAGGTGTTGTAGTAGCCTTTCCTGATCTGAACCAGGCACTTGCACATTTTAAAGGCAGGCTAAATTTTTGGCAGGGCCTGAAATTCCTATGGCTGAAAAATGGCAAAACCATTACCCGGAACCGGGTATTAATGGCAGGAGTGATTCCTGAGTTCCAGAATACCGGTGTTATTGCGGCGCTATTTCTGCAATTTGCCCTGGCAACGAAAAATAAGAGCTGGTATACTGAATTCGAGCTATCGTGGGTAGGCGATTACAATCCGCGAATGAGAAAGGTTTATGAGCAGATTGGTGCGGTTCCCATGAAAAAACATATCACTTATCGATACATGCTCAACCCCTCGGTACCGTTTGCCCGCTTTACCAATGAGGGCGGAAACAGCAGCCTGAGAAAGGATAAGCTAAAAAAAGATGAATAATTTCTTCGCACTATTTGATAAACAGGAAAAAGTCCTTATCTTTGCGTCCCCTAAAGTAATGATGAAATGAAAAAAGATATTCATCCGAAGAATTACAGAATGGTGGTCTTTAAAGACCTCTCAAACGAGTATACATTTATTACGCGTTCAACGGTAGCAACGCGTGAAAAGATTCAGCTTGATGGAGTTGAATATCCGTTAGTAAAAATCGAAATTTCGAATACATCGCACCCCTTCTTTACCGGTAAGGTGAAGCTGCTTGATATGGCTGGTCGTGTTGACAAATTCAACCGTCGCTTTGGCAAGCATCTGGAGAAAAAAGCGCAGAAGTAATTCTGGCGATATAAACCCAAAGCCCCGGCACGGGGCTTTTTTTTGCTTTAATCAGTGGGAATCAAATTGGGAAACAACTTATTTTTTGATTTCGGAGATGATGACAACGACTTTGTCCCTCTTTTGTCGGATGGCAATGAGGAAGAACTGAGTGCGGTTGAAATCCCGGAAACCTTGCCAATACTGGCCTTGCGCAATACTGTCCTTTTCCCCGGAGTGGTTATCCCCATTACCGTGGGCCGCGATAAATCGATCCGGCTGGTGAAGGAAGCGTACAAAAACAATACTTCCGTTGGGGTTGTGGCTCAAAAAGATACAACCATCGAAGATCCGGAAGTCAGTGATTTGAACCGCGTGGGCACCATGGCCTCCATCGTAAAGATCCTGAATATGCCCGATGATACCACTTCGGTCATCATTCATGGCAAGCGCCGTTTTCATCTCGATGAGATCACCGGCAAGGAACCTTATCTGAAAGGAAGGGTTACACCGCTTTTGGATATCAGGGAAAACGACGAGGATCCTCAGGAGTTTGAAGCCATTATCGGAACGATTAAGGATTTAGCTCTTAAGATTGTACAATATTCCTCCAATGTACCTCAGGAAGCCAGTTTTGCCATAAAGAACATTGAAGGCGCCGGATTCCTGATCAATTACCTTTGCTCGAATTCCGATCTCGGAATGACGGAAAAGCAGGAATTACTGGAAATCGATAATATCCGCGACCGCGCCGTTCGTTTGCTCGAGCACCTCTCTTTGGAATTCCAGAAACAGAAGCTGAAAAAGGATATCCAGAGTAAGGTTAAGCTGGAAATCGATCAGCAACAGCGTGAATACCTGCTCAATCAGCAGATGAAAACCATCCAGGATGAGTTGGGTGGCAGCCCGTATGAGCAGGAAGTGGAAGAGATCAGGCAGCGGGCCGAAGTGAAAAACTGGTCGCCCGAGGTAGCTAAGGCTTTTACCCGCGATCTGGAAAAACTCGAACGCATTAACCCCGCATCAGCCGAATACTCTGTTCAGCTCAATTATCTGGAAGTTATGCTCGATCTGCCCTGGAACGAGGTATCGCCGGACAATTTTGATCTGCGCAGGGCCAAGCGCATCCTTAACCAGGACCACTCCGGCCTTGATCAGGTGAAAGAGCGGATTCTGGAACACCTGGCAATTTTGAAACTTAAGGGCGACATGAAGGCCCCGATTCTTTGCCTGTATGGCCCCCCCGGCGTTGGAAAAACATCTCTCGGAAAATCGGTGGCACGTGCGCTGAAAAGAAAGTATGTCAGAATGTCGCTCGGAGGTCTCAAGGATGAATCGGAAATTCGCGGCCATCGCAAAACCTATATCGGTGCTATGCCCGGCCGGATTATACATTACATACGGCGAGCCGGTACCTCAAACCCTGTTTTTGTATTGGATGAGATTGATAAGGTAGGTAATGATTTCAGGGGAGATCCTGCTTCAGCACTGCTTGAGCTGCTCGATCCGGAACAAAACAGCAGCTTCTACGATAACTTCCTGGAGATGGAATACGATCTTTCCAAGGTTCTGTTTATCGCCACCGCCAATAATCCGTCAACCATCAGCCCCGCCCTGCGCGATCGTATGGAAATGATTGAAATATCAGGCTATGTGGTGGAAGAAAAGGTTGAAATTGCCACAAAACATCTTGTTACCAAGCAGTTGGTTGATCACGGATTGCTAGCCGATCAGTTTGTATTCCCTAAAGATACCCTCGAGTATATTATTGAGAATCATACCCGTGAATCGGGTGTGAGGAGCCTGGATAAAAAAATTGCCAAGGTGGTACGCCAGCTGACTAAAAAGGTTGCCATGGGCGAGATCCTGCCAAAAGAGGTTGCCCGCGATACCATGAAAGGTTATCTTGGATACCCAGAGGTGCTGAAAGATGAATATCAGGGAAATGAATTCGCCGGGGTGGTTACGGGCTTAGCCTGGACAGAAACCGGCGGACAAATATTATATGTTGAAACCAGTCTGAGCAAGGGAAAGGGAGGTTTAACCCTCACCGGAAACCTGGGTGAAGTGATGAAAGAATCGGCCATTTTAGCTTTGGAATACCTGAAGGCACATGCTCCAAAACTGAATTTACCTGAGAATGTTTTTGATCACTGGAATGTTCATATTCATGTACCCGAAGGCGCTATCCCCAAAGATGGTCCATCGGCAGGGGTAACCATGGTTACCTCGCTGGCTTCGGCTTTTACCCAGCGCAAGGTGAAACCCAATCTGGCCATGACGGGCGAAATCACGCTTCGCGGAAGGGTGATCCCGGTTGGCGGAGTGAAGGAAAAAATCCTCGCTGCCAAGCGTGCTTCAATCAAAGAAATTATTCTGGCTGAAGAAAACCGCAACGATATTGAGCAAATCAAGGCTAAGTACCTCAAAGGGTTAACTTTCCGGTATGTGAGAACCATTCAGGATGTACTGGATCTGGCGCTAATGAAGCAGAAGATTGAGGATCCGCTTAAAATAGAATAACTTGCCGATCAATTGGCGCAAAATACTGCCCAATGACACTTTATCCGGATTGCAGTTTTTCCAACTCTTCCGGTACGGATCGGTTTTCCTGATCAGCATCATTCTCCCAAGAGCCGGGTTAAACACCGGTGAAGTGGGTATTTTTGAGGCATTCCTTTTTTTTACCGGTGTAGTTTCCTACTTCTGGCTCACTGGCTTGATACAGGCATTGCTGCCGCTGACGTCAGAACGTGAAACGGTGGACGAAGATCGTGAAACGATAGACGTGAAGCGTGAAGCGGAAGACGAAGATCGTGAAGCGGAAGACGAAGATCGTGAAACGGTAGACGTGAAGCGTGAAACGGTGGACGAAGATCGTGAAACGGTAGACGTGAAGCGTGAAGCGGAAGAACGGGAACGTACACGATATCACGCTTCACGTTCTTCCTCCTCCGCTTCACGCTTCACGCTTCACGCTTCACGATCTTCACGCTCTTCACGTTCTTCACGCTCTTCACGCTCTTCCTCCCCCTTCTTCAACTCCTTCCTCCTCCTCCTCCTTTTCTCTCTTCTTTCAGCGGCAACGCTTCTGCTGGCAAGCCCGGTGCTGGAGCGGCTTCTCGGACAGGAGCTGCCACCCGCGATCATCTGGATGGTGGTTTTATACCTGGTTTTATTTGCACCCTCCACGTTGGTTGAGTATTGGTACGTTATTACCGATCAGGCAAAAAAGCTGGTCAGGTACGGGTTGGTAGCCTTTACTTTTCAGATACTGGCGGTTGGAATTCCGGTGATTTGCGGTCTTGGAGTTAAGGGAGCTATCTGGGGTATGATAGCTGCAGGTGGTTTTAGAATGGGCTGGATGATAATCATTCTGGTGAAAAACGGCGATTTCACCCTCTCGTTTGCATTCTGGAAGAAGTATCTGAATTTGGGCACACCAATTATCCTGAGTGTTTTGCTGAGTGGATCGGCTCAATATGTAAACGGTTTTATCGTATCCGCAAAGTTCGATCCTTCGGTGTTTGCCATTTTTCGTTACGGGGCGA
>CAIXKO010000369.1 GCA_903919925.1 uncultured Bacteroidota bacterium
CCTTATCGAACATTTTTTTATAAGGGCCAAAAGCCTGTGGAAAGGCATTGAGATTGACGAACAGCAGGATTAAATAAAAAGGTACTGTTTTCATGGTATTTAACTCAGCATCTATTAGCAATTAATATTCAAAGTTGCATTTTTTGGGCCTAAATTGAGTGGGAAAAGATTTGCTATTTTCAGAGTGTCCTCCGGTCAGGTAATTACTTGTTGAAATGGCGCTAAACCGATTAATCCAGATAAAGCTTTTTTATTTCCCTCACAAGATCAGATAAACAGCAATCAGGTTTCATGCCAATGAAAATATGGATATGGTCTGTATCTCAATTAAGGGCGAGGGGTTTCTGCCCTTTGTTTTTGATGATGCCAGATATGTATTTGAACAGCTCATCTTCCCTGGAAGGGTTTGGACTGGCGGTTTTGGATCGCATATCTATTGCATCAAAAATCTTTACCCCAGGCATAAAGGTTCCCTTTGCTTGTAGGGAATTCTATCATTTTCCCTTGAATCCTGATCTTACAAACTGCCCCTGCTTTGGAAAGAACTGAGAGACCTGTCAGCTTCCCTGCTTTCCATTCCAAATCCAACTCAAATCCTCCGCGCGCGCATACCCCTTTGATATGTCCGTTGGGTAGAGCTGCAGGTAAAGCCGGTAAAATATCGATAAACCCTTGGTGCGATTGAACCAGCAATTCCACTATGCCGGCTGGTGCACCAAAATTACCATCGATCTGAAACGGCGGATGTGAATCGAAGAGGTTGATATAGGAACCACCACTCCAATTGACATTAGCCTCGTCTTTTACGCGGAACAAAAGCTTGATCAGCTCATAGGCATGGTCGCCATCGAGAAAGCGGGCCCAGAAATTGATCTTCCAGGCCAGGCTCCAACCGGTTCCGTCATCTCCGCGGAATAAAAGGGATTGACGGGCAGCCTTCATCAACTCAGGTGATTTTTCCCAGGTGATATCGTTTCCCGGATGCACTCCCCATAAAAATGATACATGCCGGTGTTTCTCATTCGGATCATCCACATCCTGCATCCACTCTTGAAGTTGACCGAGCCGGCCGATTTGGTTAGGTGCGATTTTAGGGATAAGCACTTTCAGTTTTGCTGCAAATTTCTGATCCTCGTTCAGTATATCTGAGGCCTCCACGCAGGAGTTAAAGAGAGTCCTGATAATCTGGTGATCCATGGTAGGACCGGCCACCAATCCCCCGATTTCCGGGGAGTTGGATGGAGTGCTGATCAGCCAGCCGGTTTTGGGATCGGGAATCAGGTACTGAGAATAAAACCTTGCCGCCTCGCGCATGATCGGCCAGGCCCTGTTGCGCAGAAAAGCGGTATCGCGGGTAAACAGAAAATGTTCCCACAGGTGACTGCTGGTCCAGCCGCTGCCACCAACCCAGATGCCATGGTTAGCATGGTTGATGGGAGCCGTTCCTCGCCAGATATCGGTATTATGATGAAGTATCCAACCATCGGCACGGTAATGAACTTTTGCCGTAACCGCCCCGGTTTGTGCGCACTCTTCAATGAGTTTAAAAAACGGCTCATGGCATTCGCTGAGATTAGTGACTTCCACCGGCCAATAGTTCATCTCGGCATTGATGTTGGTGGTATACTTGCTATCCCAGGCGGGCTCCAAATCCTGGTTCCAGATGCCCTGCAGGTTGGCTGGCATGGTACCCGGCCTGCTGGAAGAGATCATCAGGTAACGGCCATACTGAACATACAGGGCGATCAAACCTGGATCTTCGGGCGATTTACTGAAAATCCTCAACCGCTGATCCATTGGCAAAGAATCTCGATTATTCGATCCGAAACCAATATCGAACCTGTTAAAAAGTTGCTGATAATCTGCAATATGGGCCTTCCTGATTTGTTTGTAGGATTTACCTTTAATCGCGGCAAAATAATCATCAACCCTTTTGGCCGGGTCCCCGCTCACATCTTTAAAATTAACGAAGTTGGTTGCTGCCGCCAGATAGATCGTCGCGGTTCCGGCTTCTGTTATTTTGATCGTTTGAACGGAGTCAGTAACAATTCCATCGGTTTCAAGCCGGAGCCGGGCCATCCCATTAAGGGCGCCATCCTTAACTGCAACCGTGAGGGTTTGCCGGGAGCCGCTTGTGGTAACAGACTTCTGTAAATGCGGGGAATCAAAACCCAGGTTAAAGGATAGCTTCTTCATCTCATTAACAGTCAGCCGAATCACAATCACCTGATCGGGCACGCTGGAAAATACTTCCCGGGTGTATGTCAGTCCTTTAATCTGGTAACTTACCCTCGATAATGCCTCACTGATATCGAGGCTCCGCTGATAATTGGTATACTTTTCATGTCCTGGAAAATCGATATACAAATCCCCAAAAGGCTGATAGGCTTTCTGTCCGAGCGGTAAACTCATAAAATGCTCCATGGCAATATTTTCCGCTTCCCGTGGCTTGCCGGCAAATACCAGCTGCCTGATCGTATCCAGATAATCCGATGCCCCCGGGTGTGAGTAATCATGCGGCCCGCCGGTCCATAGGGTCTCTTCATTGAACTGAATCCGCTCGCGTACAACACCACCAAACACCATGGCACCCAACCGGCCGTTACCCACCGGTAAGGCTTCGTTCCAGGATTGGGCGGGCTGGTTATACTTTAAAACCAGATCGGAAGGCTGTTTATTGCTTTGATTGGAGCAAGAAAGAAGAACAGCAAGGATCGGGAATACTATTACTGAAGTTTCGCAGGTCTGAACCCGCCTAAATAGTTTACAAAAATGTTAAAAAAAGTAGCACGTTCATTTTGTTATTCCACTAATATTCAGCATATTAGTGGTGCTTATAACAACAAAAAAACATGCTACGCAATAAAAGTACAAAACTTCTTTCAGAGATCGCTGA
>CAIXKO010000370.1 GCA_903919925.1 uncultured Bacteroidota bacterium
CCTCCGGAACTATCAGAAATGGTGATAATGCCAGAGGGTTGGACGATTTTGTTGCCCAGGGCCTTAACCCTGGTGATTATTGGATTGCCCCAATCTAATCCCTCCTTCCCTCCTTTTCCCCTCCTTTCCTCTTTTCCCTCCTGCCCTCCTGCCCTCTTTCCGGACCGGGGTGGGATGGTGGGCTGGTCGCTGGCTGCTGACGGCATCGGTGGGATGTTGGCCTCATCCCCGGGATAAATCCCAGGGTTACCATATCGCTCGTTCCTCCGGAACTATCAGAAATGGTGATAATGCCTGAGGGTTGGACGATTTTGTTGCCCAGGGCCTTAGCCCTGGTGATTAAGGGATTAGCTCTAATGCTTTTATTGCCTTGTTCTTTAGCCCTGGTGATTAAGGGATTGCCCCAATCTAATCCCTCCTGCCCTCCTGCCCTTTGACCTCTCTCCTCCTGCCCTTTTACCTCTTCCCTCCTGCCCTTATTCTCCAATACTAACCAGCGACCGGTCAATTAAAATCTTTCTCTTCCTCCCTGCCTCACCCCCAATAACATACTGACCGGCGATTTCTTCGGGTACAGCATCTTCAAACTTTCGGCGAATCCGGGAAATCACCTGGCTCAGGCAGTCCCTTTTGTTGGCGCAGATATCATCAATACGGGCAGTAATGGTTGCAAAAACCGGAGTATCGGAATAATGACGATATAAGGTGCAAAGCTCATTCCGGTGATCGGGCAGGGCAGAGAACGCAACACCATCGGGATAATTAAGAAAGAAATGGAATACCGTTTTTTCCATCGGATTCAGCGGAATCCTGAGATTGCCCAAATCGGTCAGATATACTTTCCGTTTGGGGTAATCGATCCATAAACGGCTGGGTGTTGGATTGTGTGTGAACGAGGCACGAAAGAGCATCTGAGTGCGGATCGATTCGAAAACCCGGAATACCTGCGCTACAACCTGCGGATCCGCCTTCCGGTCCTGGATCCTTTTACGGCAGTCCGGACAAATATCGGCGGTCCGCAGTTTGAGCCCTATATCCTTTTTTTCCTGGCAAAAATCGTTCATGCATCCGCGGGGCTCCTGATGGAAATAGCCGACCATATCCTCAAAAGTGTCGAACATCTGCAGCCTGAGTGGGATAGCGGCCAGCAGATAAACAACCGGATACCTCATATCATAAAAAATGTACCGGTCCCACATGCCGGTGTGAACAAAAAGGTTGCGCTTGCCATTCCGGTCGGCCCCTGAAAACCAATTGTACTCATTGGCATGCTCAGTCAATAATACAACTGGTTCGTCATCTGGAATATGGTAGAACCGGCGCGCTGCCTCGCAATGGTCAAAGATGGAATCCCAGCGAAGAAATTGGGTAGGGTATGGGGCAACATTATCACAAACAACATTTCTGGACGGCATCACCTTTTTCGCTATCCGCTCCTCTTCCCAAATCTCTGTCTCCACTTCGTCTGTCGAATATTCGTCAGGTTGCTCATGTATCAGGTACTGAACCGGCCCGGAATATTGATGTATCAAATCATAAATGGCGACAAACTTTTCTTGGTCGAGTTCCAGTGAGCGGATCAGATGAATGTTCATTTCAACGGTATTGAATTTTGTACCAATTTAGTAATTATCCCCCCAAGCCAGCCACCCTCCACACCTATGTTTTTTGTCATTTGTTATTTGCCTCATCTGGATCTCTTAACAGGAAGTTTTTTCCGATCCTGCAATGTCGTTTCCTGGTAAAATAATTAACCATCGAATCGGATACCCTTTCATATTCCCTTTCAGATTCTTTTACCGAAAAGTGAATGGCATTTGATGCACGGATGTTCATCTTAATGGCTATTTCCACGGCATCCAGAGTGGCGCCAATATAGCTGAAGCACCATTTATCGGTGAGCTCCAGTTCCATTATCAGCGAGGCAACCTGAGCATGAGAAAATTCTGTGGAGGAGTTTTCGAATCCATCGGTAAAGATCACAACAACAACCGATGCTTCATCGCGGGCCACTTCATCTCCAATGGTTTTTTGCAAGTGCCTGATTGTTTTGCCAATGGCGTCAAGGAGAGCGGTATTCCCATCGGGACGAAAATCCAGAAAAGCGAGTTCAGGCAGGTTGAGCGGGTGGATGCGGTCCCATACCGGAGTAAGCTGGTGATTGAAAAGGCTCATCGAAGTGATCAGCTCTTGCTCCGGAAACCGGTTGGCAAGCTCCCTGATTCGGTTAACCTGGCTGTTTACCCCGCTAACAGTTTCTTCGGCACAAACACTCATCGAACCGCTGCGGTCGAGGATGAGCTGATAATAGGTTTTCTTGTTTTTCATGGCATCGTGATTTAAAATTACGATGCAAGTTTAGTGTGGTGGGGAGGATAAATGTTGAGCTTTGCAAGCTTGAATTTATTAGAGTTGCCAGCTTTAAACAGACAGGTAATATGGTTTCCTTTGCTGTTAAAGTTGGCAACTCTAAAAAGACAGTTAAAGTTGGCAACTCTAAAAAATCGCTACCCATGAAACTCACCTTCCTGGCTTTGTTGTTTTCAGGATTCGTCTTGCACAGTACTACCGTATTTTGCCAAATCCAGCCTTCTTCATTTATTCCAACCTGGAAAGGAATATTCACGGAGCCGGCCAAAAAAATCCCAACCGCATTCACTCCTGATGCCCCCATCGCCGGTAATGGGGACGTGGGCATTGTGCTGGGTGGCCACCCGGATAACCTTTGCTTTTACCTGTCTAAAAATGATTTCTGGAAAGCCAAAACCGGATATCCGGAAGGCGGACTTTGCTTGCCCGGAGGATTAACTCTGACCATTCCGGAACTCCGGGGGGCCACATTTTATGCTGAGCAGATTATTGCAGATGCTAATATTAACAGTGCTTTTACTAAAGATGGCCTTACAGTGAATATCAGTGCTTTTGTTCCGGCCGATAAAAACTTTGTAGCCATTAAACTATCCGTAACTGGCAAACCTTGTAATATAACAGCAAACCTTTGGGCCAAAGAGGGATTCGGGTCCAGAAATGAATCCGGTGAAAAAGGAGTGGTAAAATGGGTGATGCGGCATTTTGATTCACCTGATCTGGAATGGCCTTCTCACGTGGCAATTGCCATGCGAACCATCGGGGCTCCAGGGGATTCATTTGTGCTCAAACCCGGATCACCAGTGATCATCCTGATTAGTATCGTAACCAATCATGACCACCCGCAATACCTGGAACAGGCTTGCGCCGGTATACAATCTGCCACTAGCCTGTCCGTTGAAAAACTCAGTGCTGCCAACAACCTCTGGTGGGAAAAATTCTGGAAGGAGTCCAAGGTGGAAACCGGCGATTCTGTTTTACAAAAATATTATTACGGATCGCAGTATTTACTTGCCTGTTGCAGCAGAAACAAAAATTTCCCTCCCGGATTATGTGGCAACTCCATATCCGATGATGCCATCAATGCCTGGCAGGGCGACTATCACTCCAACTACAATTTTCAGGCACCCTGGTGGGCAAGTTTCTCATCAAACCACATTGCACTGACAGATCCGTATGACACACCCATTCTGGAATATTTGGAGACGGCAAAAAAGCATGCACGTGAAATTCTCCATTGCCGCGGGGTTTATTACCCGGTGGGTATCGGGCCCAAAGGGTTCAGCTCATCGATGTATCCGCTGACAGAAGAAAAGATGATGAAAACATATGGCATCAAGGATCTGAATCTGGAGGGAGGGCACATGTTTTGCGGTCAGAGAAGTGACGCCGTATTTTTGACTGTTAACATGTTTCAGCGCTTTTATCACACCTATGACAAAGCCTATGCACTAAAGGTTTACCCGTTTATCAGGGAAGTTGCCGATTTCTGGGAGGACTATCTCAAATATGAAAATGGTCAGTACAACAATTATAACGATAACTTCTGGGAGGTTGGTCCGTGGACGGCTAATTGGAGAAAGGATATGCTATCAGGCGATTACAATAATACCAATACGCTGGGCCTGCTTAAAATGTTTGCCAAAGGCTTTATTGAGATGAGCACTTTTCTGGAGAAAGATGAATCAAAGCGCGAAAAGTGGATTCATATCCGTGATCACCTTTATCCGGTTCCGATGGTAAATATCGATGGAAAAATCAGGATCATGGCATGCGAAGGGGGGACAAGTTCCGGATCCGACAGCCGCACAAAGCCTGGATTTGGCCGGGTTATGGCTTACGTTCATGGATATCCGGGTGGAGTATCGGGGGTGAAAACCGATCCTGTTTTTACCGCTATACTCAGGCAGGAAATCGGAAGGTGGGACTCCGACCCGGGAGGCGATGCCGATTGGAACAATCTGGGAAACGGTATAGAAACCTATTTTACTACCGCTGTCAGAGTGGGCTATGATCCGGATACCATCATAAAAAAACTGAAAGAGCGGATCACCAAAACAGCAATGCCAAATCTCTGGGTCCCGCAATCAGGCGGATTAACCGAAACTTTAAGCGCCGTTCCATCCTGCATCAATGAAATGCTTTTACAGAGTTTCGAAGGAATGATCAGGGTATTTCCGGCCTGGCCCCTTGCCAAAGATGCATCATTTGAGAACCTCCGCACCTGGGGTGCTTTCCTTGTATCATCAGAAAAAAAGGGAGGAATGGTCCAATATGTGAGGATTTTCAGCGAGAAAGGCCGCGATTGCACCATTGAAAACCCTTGGCCCGGGGAAAAGGTTAAGATTACGTGGGGGGAAGGCAGGGTTGAAATCCATAAAGGCGAGGTGTTTACATTTAGAACTGGTGTGGGGGAAGTAGCCTTTTTAGAGTTGCCAACTTTAAACAAACAGTAATTTGGTTTCCTTTGCTGTTTAAAGTTGGCAACGCTAAACCAGCTACTTCCTCTTCCTATAACTATAAACCGCCCACCCATTGAAAAACACCGCAAACGCGCTCAATGCCATAAACTGCGGCAGCATTTCACTGAACCCGCTTCCTTTCAGATACACCAGCCTCAGCACTTGAATCATATATTTCAGGGGGCTGAAATTGCTTACAACCTGCGCCCAGTCAGGCATGGAAGCCACCGGCGTATACAAGCCGCTCAGGAAAACGAACGACATCACCACAAAAAACATCATGAACATGGCTTGCTGAATGGTGTTGGCATAGTTTGAAATCACCAGACCGAAACCGGAGAAAGCCAGCACAAATACCGATGCAAAAAGGTAAATGGTATAGTAATGGCCCACCGGCACCAAACGGTAAAAGAGCCAGGCAACAAAAAAGCAAATCGTTAACGCGATAAAGCCGATGATCCAGTGCGGTATCAATTTCGATAAGATAAAATTGAACTTATTCACCGGTGTCACATTCATCTGTTCCATGGTGCCGTTCTCTTTTTCCCCAACGATATTAAGTGCCGGAATAAATCCGCATATCATCGCCAGCATCATGATCATGATAGCGGGGATCATGAAAACGGTATAGCTCAGATGCGGGTTGTACTTATATTTTGGCACAATTTCAAACGATGGAGTAATCGTGCGACCGGCCGGCTGGATCCATTCATCCCGTATTTCGCGGCTGAAATCACTCATGATACTGGCCAGATAAGCGCTTCCTAATCCACCTTTCATGCCATTCACCGTATTGGCCGATATCATTACGCCCGATTTTCGATTGGTTACCAGGTCCTCCTCAAACCGTGGCGGAATCTCCAGTATCACATCCGAATGATCGAGCTCCACACTTTTTAAAGCATCCTGATAATTGCTTCCTGCTTCTATCAACTTAAAATAGCCTGAGGAGGCCACTTTCCTCACCAAACGGCTGGAGTAAGTGCTGTGGCTGTTATCCACCACGCTCAGGTTGATATTGTTTATGGAGAAATTTACGGCCAGCGGAAAGATCGCCAGGGCTACAAACGGAAAAACAATCACGAATTTCGGCAGAAACTTGCTCCGCATGAATTGCTTAAACTCCTTTTCCAACAGATATTTCAGCATGGCTATTCCAATCTGGTTTTGAATTTTTTAAGGCTTACCGCGATAAGGACCACCGCCATCGAACTTAAAATCAATAGCTCTTTGGTGATGGATGGATAGCTCAACCCCTTGATCATGATTTTTCTAACTCCCATGATAAACCATTTTGCAGGGATGATTTCAGACAGCACGCGCAGCAACCAGGGCATGTTTTCCACCGGGAACAGCATGCCCGATAGAAATACTACTGGCATCATCAGCGCCATGCCGGAGATCAGCAGGGCAATAAGCTGCTTGTCCACCATCGAGGAGATCAGCAGCCCCAGAGCAAGCGACACGAAAATGAACAGAAGGGCAAGAATGATCAGCCAAAACAGGCTCCCGGCTATCGGCACCTTCAATAAATATACGGATAGCAGCAAAATCGTGGTCAGGTTGATAATCGAAAGAAAAAAATAGGGAACCACCTTGGAAAGAATGATGTAGATGGGTTTCATCGGCGAAACCAGCAAGAGCTCCATGGTGCCCAGCTCCTTTTCCCGGGCAATGGAAACGGAAGTCATCATGGCGCAAATCAGCATCAGGATCATCCCCATAACTCCGGGAACAAAATTGTAAGCTCCCTTCATTTGTGGATTATACAGTAATTTCACCTCCGGGCTAATCTGGTAAGGAATGCCGGTAAC
>CAIXKO010000371.1 GCA_903919925.1 uncultured Bacteroidota bacterium
CCACCATGGATTGGCTTTCACCGATCCAAAGATAAAACCGACATACCCGTGAAGGAGAAATGCGGAAGGAATACCGATAACGGTAACGGCATATCCAATTTTGTCGTCCCATTTTAATGCAGCCGGGGAAAGGTCGGTAACACCAAGAGTCAGAATTTTATACACATGTTTCATGACACCCTTTTTCTCCTGCGACCAAAGCACGAGATCACGGCGGTAATCGAGCCAGATTTCCAGGAGCAGCACTACCATCAGGTACCATAAGTATACAAACCCGAAGATGGCCATTGCTGAGGTAAAATGGGGAGTAATCATAATTTCATAGAATCGCTGAGGCTGACCCAAATGGCTGATCAGCGGCATAGTAGCAACGAGCATGAAAGAGAGGGCAGTTAGCAGCGCAATGGTATAGGTAGGCCTTAAAACCTTAATTTTAAAAACCCTTTCCAGGGAAGCCAGAATAAAAGCCCCGGCAACCAAACCGGTTATATATGGATATAAAACGATGAGAATGCTCCAGTTCAGCTCGATTTCATTAGGATAGATGAAGCCATCCACTTTGGACAGCATATCATACAGATGCAAAAAATGTGGATTCATATTACCGGACCTCCGCTCTTAAATCGTTATAAAAGACTTTTGGATCTGTATTCATGTGCGGTTTAAGGACTTGCCAGGAGTGTTCTTTCTTAAACTTTACCAGATCGCTGTTGGGGTCATTGAGATCGCCAAAGATTTTTGCCTGTTTGGGACAAACCTCTACGCAAGCGGGTAATAAGCCTTTAGTGATCCGATGATAGCACAGCGTACACTTATCAACCACATGGCGCTCGGGATCGATGTAGCGGCAACCATACGGGCAGGCCTGAACGCAATACCGGCAAGCAATGCAATAGGTAGGATCGACCAGCACAACCCCCTCGGGACTATCGTAGGTAGCACCCACCGGACAAACCTGGATACACGGAGATTTCTCACAGTGGTTGCACATTTTCGGAACAAAGAAAGACTTGAAAATATCGGTATCGGGAGCTTGCTGAGTAAAGCCGTCGATACCGCCATTTGGAGAATCAATCTTTACCGAGCCGTCGTTAAGGATGGTATACTGTTCCACCCAGGTCCGGAAAAAGAATGGCTCACGCGACACGCCGTTTTCGGATTTGCATGCATCGGCGCATCGTCCGCAGCCAATACATTTTTCGAGATCGATACCCATTCCATACCAGGGACCGTTTGGATTTTTCCGTTCGGTGGCAAATAAAAGCTTGCCAAACGGACTTAAGCCAGATGCAACAAAGATACCCCCGGTTAAAAGGGCTGCATCGGTTAGGAACCGGCGCCGGGATTTTACTTGAGATCTTTCCATGGGTTGTGGGGATTATGACATTCAATACACTTTTGTCCGGGATTATGCTCAGCTACAATCACCTGAACGATGTTGCCGGCTTTGCGAGCTGCATTCTTTGTGTGGCATACCGCGCAAAACTCTCTTTCTTTCGGAACCCACATTGGCAGGATCGAATCAGTAGAGTTTACATGAGCCAGGCCCGGGCCATGGCAGGTTTCACAGGATACCGATTTGTGCACATTTGGTGACTTCAGATCCACCATGTCCTGATGACAATCCGCACAGGCTTTCTGGCCCGCATACTTTGGCGTTAAAGCCTGATTTTCAGCCAGCGACAGCCCTCGGTAATGCCCGAATTCGCCAAACGATTTTGGCACCAAAAAATGCCGGGCAACAAAGAAAAGTCCGATAAAAATGGCAAAGAGCAGTGCAAGCCTTTTGATTTGAGGAGGCATAGCTTTTAGGTTTTAGGTAACATCCAAATATATACATAAATAGACAGGTTTCTATATCAGGCTTTTTAAAGTAGAAATAATTCTGGTTGGCGTTTTCCGATCTTGCTAACCCCTGACCCTCTTCTCCTTCTACGTTTCACCATCTCCAAAAACCGATTATTGTTTAGTATCTAAATAATAATTATTTTTGTGCAGGTGCTAAACATTTTTCAGATGAACAGCGAAGTGAATGAATTGGTCAGGTTGTTTCAGAGTATCCTGCATTTGTACACGATATTTGAGAAAAAATCGTGTGATTTCGGAGCCGGCACTAAGGTTTATATTACTGAGATTCAAACGGTATCGGTGATTGGAGAAAATCCGAACGCCAATTTGACTCAGATTGCTGAAATAATGGGAGTAACCAGAGGTGCCATTTCTCAAACGGTGCGGAAGCTGATTGCGAAAAAACTGGTTGTTCGTATCAATTCACGAAATCAGAAAGAAATCAACCTTGGACTAACGGATTTCGGACGGATGGTGAGTGACTATTATCAGACTAAAATGAAGGAGGTTTTTCTGTTCGCCGATGAACTGTATGCTGATGCATCGGCATCGGAGAGGGAGTTGGTGAAGAGGCTGTTTTTGAGAATTCAAAACGATATAAGAAAGCGGATAGTTTGAGGAGGGTGAGGAGGGTGAAGAGGGTGAGGAGGGTGAAGAGGGTGAAGAGGGTGAAGAGCGTGAAGAGGTACTGTGAGGGTGTGTGGGTGTGAGGGTGTGAGGGTGTGTGGGTGTGGGTGTGGGTGTGGGGGGAGAGTTAGGGTTTTGGTGAAAAAGGAATAAGATATGAAAGAGAAATTGGTGGTTATGGTGGTTATGATGGTTATGATGGTTATGATGTTGGTGGTGAGTGTGGGAGACGGATGGGCCCAGTCGCCGCTGGATGATTATGTTAGGATTGGTTTGGAGAATAACCTGGCTTTGAAGCAGAAAGAGATTGGGTATAAAAAAAGTCTCGAGGCGTTGAAAGAAGCAAGGGGTTTATTTTTTCCGAACCTTTCCATCAATGCACGCTTTTCGGTATCAGAAGGTGGGCGAACGATTGACCTGCCGATCGGAGATCTTTTGAATCCGGTGTATTCCACACTGAATCAGATCATACGTGAGAACAAGTTTCCGACAATTGATAATCTTTCCTTCATGTTTCTCAGGCCCGAAGAGCAGGAGACCAAAATACGAATGGTTCAGCAGGTTTTCAATTCCGATGTATATTACAACTCTCAAATTAAGAAGGAATTAACGGTATCAGAACAAGTCACTGTAGATCAATACCGTCAGGAGCTGGTGGCCGAAATCCGGAAAGCTTATTACCAAACTGCAATGGCCGACGGCATTGTAAATATGCTGAATGAAACCCGGAAGTTGCTGGAAGAAAACGTAAGGGTAAATCAAAAGCTGGTCGACAATGGTAAAATCACCATCGACAATCTATACCGTGCGCAAACTGAAATGAGCAAGTTTGATCAAAAGATGCAGGTAGCCGTTAAAAATAAGGAGATTGCATCGGCTTACTTTAATTTTCTTTTAAACAGATCACTAACCGAACCGATTGTGCTTTTAGCACCTGAAATTCTTCCATTAATAACTTTAGATACTGATGTTTATAAAGAATCGGCCATGACCAACCGCGAGGAGTTAAAAAAACTGGATGTATATGACCATATCACCGGGTTGCAGGTTAAGATGAACCAGTCAGGAGCATTGCCGAACCTGATGATTGTAGCGGATTATGGGATTCAGGGTGAGAAGTACAAAATCAATAAGGATGCCGACTTTGCCCAGGCTTCGGCGCTTTTGACCTGGGATTTGTTTGCCGGTTTCCAGAACCGTGCCAGGATCCGGCAGGCAAAATTGCAGAAGGAGATGCTAAGCAGGCAAACCGAGGAAGTGAGCAAACAGATTGAACTCCAAGTGATCAATGCGTTGAATGAAATAAAAACAGCGCAAGCCGGCATTGAATCTGCCACCAGCCAGGTGAAAACTGCACGAGAGGGTTTTCGGCTGGTTAAGAGGCGCTATGAGGAGGGCCAGGCTAACCTCATCGAGTTTATTGATGCCAGGACGACTCTGACCCAGGCGGAGGAAAATTTAATTATTTCGAAATTCACCTATCTATCTGATTATGCTGAATTTGAGAAAGTTTGTGCGATAAACAAAATTTGAACATGAAAGAGAATATAGGATTACAGGCCTCGGTTCCATCAGGGATTTCTGCCTGGGTTTTAACAGGAGGAGGCTTTCTGGTAATGGTATTTGCAATGGCACTAGGTTTTTCAGGGTGCAAAACCGCTCCGGTTAAGGAAGCGGTAAAAATTGAGGCAGTAAAGGTGCGAATGGCACCTGTGGTGGTTCAGGAAATCAGTTTACCGGTTAGATCGGGTGGTTTTTTGGCGACCAGCGAAGAGATAAAATTATCGTTTAAAACCGGCGGCATCATGGCCCG
>CAIXKO010000372.1 GCA_903919925.1 uncultured Bacteroidota bacterium
AAGCGCCTCTTAGTGAGCGAAGCGAACCTCCTCCATCCTAACCACCCCAGCCGGCGTTACTTCAATAGGTGCAACCGGTAGTTTGATCAGTTTCCCCTGAAATTCAATTTGCTCCAATCGCTTTTTATTAAGCGTGGTGCCTGCTTTGATAAAGAATGGAAACAAATCTTCTCCAACCGCAATACTCATATCCTCAACCATTTCATCCCAGCTGAGATGATGTTCGGGATCATCCTTCCACCGTGTGTGCTGAACCCATTTCCATTTTGGATACCAGGATGGCCCAAAACGATCATCAATCTTTTGCCAGATGTACCAGGTTTTAATCCAATCCTTTCCGTATCCCCATTTCTGATTCATGGCCTCATTTTCATAACAGGTGGCCAAATCCATCGCATTGCCTTTTGGATCATAAGCAAACATCGAGTTGCACTCCCTATTGGCCTTATCCAGCAGATCGGGTTTAAATAAAGCATTCACCTTACCCTGAAACCATCCGGCATGTGCCTCGCCCCGATCAGGAATCGGTGCAATTCCTGCCACTTTGCCTTCATCATTTGCCGGTCCAAACATGGTATGCGCCAATTCATGGCCAAAAATGGATAATATTCCATGTCCATCCAGACTGATTATTCCGTTTTCCTTTGGTTTGTAGATATTTACCGCCCAACCTCCACCGCCTCCGGCACACAGAACCAGATACATGGGCTCAGCAGTGGGAGTCGATGGCAACCTTTCCTGTATAAATGTCTGTGCTTTTGGCACATCTTCTTTAACCGTTTTTACTAATTCCGGCTTTTGATTTGCCGCATAATAAAAAACGATATTACTAAAGTTGTCTTCAAGTTCCGGATAAATGGCTCCTCCTCCCTCCATCGTTTGTGGTAGCATCAGGGTGCCGCCAACTGGTTTCTGAAACGCGGTTAACGCATTCATCATCCTGCTTAACAGGGAATCCGCCAGTGCTTTACGCTCCTGTGTATCTTTTCCATTTTTCCGTATCGCCGATAAATTGCCGCTGATCAATACACGCCCCTTACCAAACTTCCTGATGGCTAAAACTTCACGGGGCATGCTGCCCGGAACATCTGCCGGTACCCATTCTTCGCTTAGATCCAATTTAGCCCACCTGATCCCCGAGATCGTGGTATCCCGATCAGTAACTTCCCCTCCAAACCTCCCCGCAAGCTTATTCAATGACCATCCATCCCGTACGGGAGGACCCACGCGTCCTCCCTTTTCCCCCACACCCACACCCACGCCCACACCCACACCCTTTTTCCTTACATTCCCCTGAATCAACAAACCCCCACCTTTCTTTACAAATTTCACCAAAGCTTCGATCTCCACATCAGTATATTCTTGTGCCTGAGGGGTAGACTGCTCTGTGACAATTACATCGTATCTGGTATTTGGCCACCAGGCAAACGGGTATATTTTGTTAACCGTATCATATAAGATTCGCACGCGGCTGTAACCCTTGGGATCGAGTACCGTATTTACAGTAGCGTGACTCCCAATGGCACGGTAACCGCTTTTATTCAGCCGCTCCGGCAAATCCCATAGTGTTGCAAATGAGCACTCGTGAGCCATATCTATCAGCACATTATATCCCTTGTCGTTCTTAACAGGCTGCTCAGCAAACAACGGACGAGCAGCCAATTTCTCATCAAGGTTGTCAATTCTGATCGTTTTCCCACTGGTCCAGGCCACGGTAATCTGTTCCGCAGTCAAACGGGGCTCA
>CAIXKO010000373.1 GCA_903919925.1 uncultured Bacteroidota bacterium
AATATGTTTATTGTCAGGTGTACGGCTATGGAACCGACTGGGGAAGTTACCATACTGATTATCACTTTATTGTTAGGTATACAATTGGACAACCATTCTCCTATCAACGGGTTGCACAAACAGACCTGTTGGTCAGGGGAAGAACTGGTGATGGTAAGTATTTGATCGTAGGCAGTAATGGCGACAGCAGGATCAATCTGGCAAACAACCTTTTGGAAGAAAATGTTGCAGAGAGTGGCACCAGTTCTTACCTTGGTGAGGTGGCAAAAAATTCTTCAAAAGTTTTAGCCACCTATCGTGGCGAGGGGTTGGCAATTTACGATTTCAACCAAACTCCTTCCTGGATGTATTACATTATCCGGCAGGAAGATATGAAATCAGATTACAACGGAATCGGCGTTTCCTGCCTTTTCTCAAACGATGAAACGAAAGTATATTTTACCGGTTCCACCGATTATTATACCAATTACCGCACCGATCTCACTCTCTTTTCTTGCCCGGTAAAGGAAAAGAACATGGAACCCGACAGTTTAACCCAACTTCCAGTTGAATTCTGCACCAACTTCATGATTTTACTTTCTGAATAAGTAATCCCATTTACAACAAACTCCATCCTTAGTGAGCAAAGCGAACCAACATAGAATATACAAACCTAATCACTCCAACCAACCTCCAAATCCCTTAACTTGCGCCAGCCAATTAGTGAGCGTCAGCGAACCAATTAGTGAGCGAAGCGAACCTTTTAGTGAGCGCCAGCGAACCTCTTAGTGAGCGCCAGCGAACCTCTTATTTTTATTCTTATTCTTTTCCTAATGATACTACAAAATTTCTCCTTCGGCATCGGTGACCGGTTTGCCCGCGAAGGCAAGGCCCAGCTTAAAGCAATTCAGGAAATCAACCGGATCGGGTTTCCGGTTGTTCCGGTTTGGAACAAGTCGAACCGTGAACATGAACTGGTTGGAACCACCCAGGAATCGGTTAAAAAAGAAGCGGATGAAGCAGTTATCGCTAATAATTGGCAGGGTAATTATTATATCGATGCAGATCACATCACATTAAATAATGTGGATAAATTCCTGGATCACAGCAATTTCTTCACCATCGATGTTGCCCACTTTATTGGCAGGCCGGTAGAATTGAAAATAAAAACAGATTTTTTAAGGCGCACAGCTGGCCAGACTATACCCGGGTTTAATGACTCATTATCCAAGTATGATCTCAACCGGTTTGCCGACCAGTATTTAACAGCCATATTGGAGGTAAAAAAACTCCATGATTATATTTCGACGAAGAAACCCGATGGTTTTATTGCGGAGATATCCATGGATGAAGTATCGGCGGCTCAAAGCCCTATCGATTTGTATTTTATCCTGAAAGAGCTGAAACATCTGCAGGTTGATCCCCATACCATCGCTCCCAAATTCACTGGTCTGTTTCCAAAAGGAGTAGATTATGAAGGAGATGTCGAACAATTTGCCGAAGAATTTGAACAGGACCTGAAAATATTAAAAACCGCCAAAGAACAGCTGAATCTGGAGCACGATATAAAACTCAGCATACACTCAGGTTCCGATAAATTCTCTATCTATCCATCAATCAGGGATCTGGTATCGAAACATAAATCAGGTATACATGTCAAAACCGCCGGTACCACCTGGCTTGAGGAGGTAATTGGATTGGCACGGGGAGGCGGTGAAGGGTTACGAATCGCCAAGGAGGTTTATCATCAGGGTATGAACAGGTATGAAGAGCTTTCTGCTCCTTATGCTTCAGTACTTCACATCAATACGGAAAAACTTCCCCCATCAAAAGAAGTTCTTACCTGGAGCTCGGCACATTTTGCAAGCACCTTGATTCACAACCAAACTTCACCTGACTATAATTCTCACTTCAGGCAACTGATACATATATCATACAAAGTAGCCGCGGAAATGGGTAGTGAGTTTATGGGTGCATTGGATTATTACCGTGATCCGATTGAAGAACAGGTGTACACAAACCTACTGGACAGGCATTTAAAAAGGCTTTTTTGAAGCCGGTTCTGACGGACTTAACAGACCTCCTTTTCCAACTGGTTTTACAAAAGTATTTCAACGAAACTTCCGTGATGGCTTAGTCGTTCCAAAAATACTGCCACCGGAATGACCGCGCCACCCTGGCGATACTTATTGATTTCGTATTTAAACGGAAGATCTTTACGGTCGAGGGTAATGGTTTTTGGGCTAAAAGAGTTTTCCTTAACAGCGTAACAAAAAGTGACTGGGTAACCCATAAAATCCATTGATGCCGATAATCCATCCATCGATTGGGGAATAACAGGGTCAATGATCACATTCCCATACTCGATACGGATCCCGAGTAAGCGGGTAACTATCAAACTGACATAAATACCGGGTCCGCTGGAATAGACGCGCCAGCCCCCTCTGAGTTCAATTTTCCCCGTTTTGATCTTATCGTATAATTCATCAGCCTGGTATCGTGTTTCAAAAGCAACGTCGGAACTGCTGTAATAACAGTTCGATTGGCGAATGTCACCGCAGGGCACCACTTGCTTGTATGCAATAGGAATTGCCTGGCGTAGCGCTTTTACAAAAGCGTCGGCCTTACCTGTCCTGGCTAATGATTCGGCATATCTGATATGCTCGTGCACATACATGAGGCCGATTTCGCGTCCAAAAAAAGTACTGCTTTCTGCACGCTGGAATATTTTCTGAATGCCACCCCGATATTTGAGTGGCCGGTCCATCAGCCGTGCTCCATCAGGTCCTTTTAGATGCTTTTCAATAAGATCCTGGTGATGCTCAGCCTGCTCTCTGGTGAATATTTCACTAATGATCCCCCTCTCCATTGGCAATAAGCTGAATCGAACACCTGTTTTGGTGTCACCCGGATGCAGCATCAGAGATATGCTTCCGTCAATCTCCACAAGCCCGTACCCCCCTACTACACCGTCTTTTACTAGAAATTTATTAAAATCAGATTTAATCCCTTCGCAAATTTCCTTTAACTCATGAGCTCTTGGAATATCTCCTTCAAGCTCATAAACAGTTTGATACTGCATAAATGCCAGATAGTTCATTTCAACGGTCCAACTGGATATCATGCGATCCGCCAGCTCCTTATTCACCGGTTGCAGAGAATCATTCCAATCGCCGCCGCCAAAAGGAACCAGAGAAGTACCTGGAATAAACGAGTCGATTACCATGCGGATGAGTCTCCCAACGTGTTCGCTTACAGTCGTTAATTCCGTTTGAGAGTTGCTGTTCCCGTAGTAAGGCAATGTCTCGCTGAGGATGGTCAGATCCCCGGTAACCTTAATATAATTGCTCAATGCGATGATAACCCAATAGAAAACATCTCCATGTGAATCACCTGCCCGAATAGAAGAAAAACGGTCAAACATCCACCATTGCGGCCATCCGCCATCGGGGTTCTGATTGGAGAAAATCACCCTCAGAACTTGTTTCGCTTCACTATACTTTTCCATAGTCAGCAGCAGGTCAACAGGCCCTTGCGATACATCGCGTGTTCCCCACGCTGCACCGCTGAATTGTTCCAGTCCGTATGGAGTCAGAAAATGGATCAGGGCATTCATACCGTACCAGGGCAGGATTTCACCGATGGCTTTGGTATCCACATGATCTCCCTTCAACAAAAGTTTTAGGCTCAACTGCTGCCAGAACGAATGTGCATCCTGGCAATCGGTGAGACATTGCGCATCTGCATCTTCAATTATTGAATTATAAACATCCATAACAACTTCACCAATAATGCTCAGGCAAAAATTGGAAGTGTGGTTTACGTCCAGGATAAATAAGGATTTGCTAATGATCTTTTCACCTGTATAGAGTGCCTCATCGCTACAAACTTTGTAATCAGAATCCTCACTGTTGATTATGATCCTGAACTTCGCATCCGGGAATTTCTCAACAATCATGCTTTCCGCAGCGGGAGTGGCAATGAATTGACCTGGATCATTTCCCGGATGTACTTCCCAGCCGTTCAGATGATCAAAATCATGCGTGATTAATATCCTTACATCTGGTCCGCTGAGAACTTGAAAATCCAAATTTACCTTTGGAGAATTCATTGAGGTCCAGGTGCGTATCTGAAATAAATGGTTCTCATGTTTGTAAATCCAACGACAGAAATTCAGCCCGGTTTCAAAAGCTGATGGAACACCAAGCAAATAGAAACTATTATCAATTTCCACGAAGATCCGCTGGCCAGATTCAGGAGAAACATTGAACTGGCTGGTGCACACAGAGAGAAGGACTCCGAAATTTGTATTTCCCTGGGACAAGTGCGAATTGAAAACACCAAATGCAAAAGCCGTAGTTGACACGATATTTTCATCGGGGGCAAAACCAGCTTTGGCTTGCATGATTTGTGCGTGGGGCCGGTCAGCCACAGTTTCTTTTTTACGAAGCATGACATGGTAATTCTTGCCATGGAAAAAGGATAAGAGCTGCCCGTTTTCTATTTCGCAAAAACGCTTTTCTGGACCAAAATACTGATCAATTTCGCTGGCTGTAAGGTCATCCGCCTTTAAAAAAGAGGAAGTATTGAATAGGTTCTTAGCAGGTAATTTGATCGGATACGGATCTGTACCACATTCGTAATCAGCAAATTCAAGAAAACAACCAGACAAACCTAATAAATCATCGACTGTTGTTGCCAGTTCATGATCCGGTAAATAGGTGCCAATAAAAGCACTATGATGATGCTGGCCTCCCTCCAGAATAAACGGTTTTTCCTGTAAAGCGATTATGGATGATTCTCCGGCATAATTACCGGAAAGGGTATCGGCAACCAAGCCTTCGGGAATGCCTGTTTCACGGTAGGTTTTTCCGTAGATCTGCATACCGTCAACACTTCCCGCAGCTGAGGGGTTTTTACCAGCTATCATCATCCAGGGATGCCCAACTGATTCCATCATGTTCTGACGGCAACAAACTACCGCTCCATACTGCTGATCTACAAGCACAAGCCTCTCAAGATACTGGCTTACATAATATTCATTCACCAGTCCTGCAGTTATCGGCTTTAAACCAACATCTTGCAGATAAACCAAATCCAGTTCAATGGGATAATCTGTTGAATTGGTAAGATCAATCTGCCACTGCCAGGTCATACTGGATTTTGATAGTTGCAGTGAACAAGTGTAATTTAAACCTTCCCAGCTGCCACGTGCTACAAATACCTCTCCGTTTAGCTGGAAGCTGCTGTTTGATTCTGGGCCCGTGAGTGCCTTATACTCCAAAGGTTCTGATCTTTTTCTGAGGAAAATATTAGCCCCGGATTTTGAAAATGGGGTGGCAGCTTTTAAACTAATCCTGATAGGCTCCGCTTCAATATGCTTCACCGATCCATTTTCCAGGAACTCGATGGAAAGACCCGCTGTATTGGTAAGTTTCATGAAATCGATTCGATGCTAAGAACCATTTCAACCCTATGCTTATGACTGTAATTTAACACGATACGATTCTGGTGATGATTCATTTCTATTCGCTCATTTTCCAGAAAAGCCTCACTGATGGTTTTAATACCAGGGCCCTCCAATACAAGTTCACCCAAAAGGTCACGATCTCCAAGGAGGGTAACAATAAGTTTCTTCTCCATCGTTTCCACCCTGAGGATATCTGATGTGGTGTGCAGGATTTTCAATCCGGCTGAAACCTGCATACACACTGGTGTCAACACTCCATACAATGCCGGCCATAACATATATTCGTGCAGGTAAGGAATGGTTATCGTTTCACTGGTTTCCGGATGGGTATAGCTGACTTTACCGGAATTTTCCTCGTTGTAATAGTTCCCGATGAAAAGAATGGCTGATTGATCATTTGTAAAACGCTCTCTTACAACTAGTTTATCACTATTTGCCGAAGCCTGCCTAAGTTTCGCACCTGATTTACTGAGGATGGTTTCATACACCGGTTTGTGGCCCTCTGTATCGAAACCTATCCAGGTGCCCAAGTGCACCACGGAGCCCGTTCCAAGGGCTTTCGTGAATCCGCATACAGTGCCCCTGATGGTCCGGGCTATAATCTCCGCTCCTGAAAGTGATTCACCAGAGTAAGTTATTTGCGGGTTGGCGCACTTAATATCTTTATGGTCATAAATATCGATGAGTGGTGATTCGATCACCTCCCTGCTATTCGTCACTGTTCCCAGTGCATCCCTCAATATCGTACAAGGTTTCTGCGAAAATTCACGATCGGGCAGGTATGGAAAGATTACGAGGTGACCCCCTTGTGTGGTATAATCCACGATGACCTGTTGGTCGCGGCTATTCATTTCATCGGTAGCAAAGGCCCAAACTTGCTTGTATCGGCTTAGTTGGTCAGCTGTGGCCTGGCAAAGGTCAGCCATGTCGTAATCGATATTCAATAGCTGGAGAACTTTCAGCAAACCATCAAAGTACGCGGGCCTTCTGATGGATGAAGCATTGAAATTCAATTCACTGGCTCCGGTTTCAGGACGTTCCAGCTCGGTGGCATAGTATGGAGGATAGAACAGAACACAAATTTCTGCTTTACGATTTGCCTCTAAAATCAAGGTTTCAGCCGCATTCACCAGCTGACTCATATGCCTGACCAGCGGGAAAGCATTGGTACGCTCTCCTTCAGGTGTTAGCGGATTGAACCAGTAAAAGGTTTCTCCGGAATAACCCCTGTGCCGGGGATTCCGGCCCTGCGAAAACATGTAATGGTTCCATCCGGTCAACCCGTTTGCAATGCTTGCTTTGTAAAACAATTCCATCTCGCGGGGATTGGTTACCACATGATATTCGCGTGAACCGCTCTGGAACTCGGCAGCAAAAAGAGGTTTGTTGCCTTGCATAGCCAGAGTAATATCATTGATAATCCGGTCATCATGCATGTTCCGGTACGAAACGTATTCCGGGATATGATCCACCCCAAATAGGATTTCGCTTTTGTCACCGTACAGGTCCTCATACATGGTGATGTTCACCGGGAATTCATATCCGCTGCCATAAATCCACCCGGGAAGATTATGATACACAGGCACTGTTATGCCTCTCTCTCTTGCCATATTAGTCAGCATCCTCAGGTAATCACCATAGTATATTCTCCAGAAGCAATGCCATTCATAATCCCGTCCACGGTCCTCCTTTGATTCATAAGGGAGCCTGCCGTCAGGAGGGAGCTCAACCTGGCTAAAATCGAGGTAATCTGTTCCCCACAAACCATTTACTTCTGAAATGTCCTGAAACTTGTTCTCTAAAAAGGATACAAACCGATCTCTAACCTGGTCATTATAATCTGCCTGGTGTGCAAGCCACGAAAATACACCGATCTCATTACAGATCTGGACCATGATAACCGGTCCACCAGCGGGCAGCTCACTTGCACCAATCAGCGGAATGATTTGATTGTACCACAGCTCAACATATTTCAGATAATTAATATTGAATAGGCTGACACCATCGCTCGCAACCAACGCCCCTTTTCTGTTGTGCATCTTTACCGCTGCCCCTGCCTCCTCTAAAAACCAGTCAGGCAAACCGGCTCCACGGGTTTCCGCAAGTATAAAAGGACCGGGCTTTACAATACAAGTCAAACCATGATCCTGGCAAAGCTGCAGCCATCCGTTAAGATCACGCTCCGGACAAGAGGTTCCGTCGAAATCAAAAACACCTTTTTCAGGTTCGTGCCAGGCCCAGGGAACATAAGAACTAATGGTAGTCAGCCCGGCATCCTTTGCTGCTTCCAGATGCTTGCTCCACAATTCACGCTTGATTCTGAAATAATGGATCTCCCCCGAGTTCAGGAAAACCTTTTTTCCATTCAGGCAAAACTTGCCATCTTTTATTGTAAATGTCATTCCGGTTGTTTTTGTCGTTCAGCATTTCTTTGAATCAGAAGATCTTTGATTTCATGTGATCTTTTTTCTGTCAGCGAATATCGAAGCAGAAAGAATATTGAAAACAGACTCAATAAAACCGGCAACCCGATTTCCAGCACACGCATCATTAACAACGTGTACGGAGTTTGTTTGGTAAGCGGTGTAATATTGCTTTCAATAGCACTAAGTTCCTTGTCCAGATATTCTGCAGATAATGAAGTGTTCATACCGTCAATGGCTTTGCTTATCCCCGCTATATTACTGATGATCACCTGATAGTGTTCTTTACTGTTCGTGTTTTTTTCAGATTTTGCCCTTAAGTGAGAAAGGAGCTCAAAGGAATGCATTCTTGCCTTTTCAAGCTTTGTTTGCAAAGTCAGAGACATCACTGATTGCTGTAATGAATCAATGCCAGAGATTGCAAACAGAGACCCTTCCTGTTCAACACGCAATTGCATGTTTTCAAGCCCGCTAACCGTAGAAATCGTGACAGACCTGGCATAAAGGAGCATGCTCTTCCTCATGGATGAGTATTCAGGAAGATACTGACTTTTCTCGTCCTGATTTTTTTTCGACTCTTTGTCAAGGTATTTCAAATACTCCTTTGATTCCTTTAAAGCCTCAGATAATTGAGTTTTGGTATTGGCCAACCACTCTGCATTGGAGGCAGTAAGACCCCGGAAGCGCTGCCAGGTCTGAACCTTTACACGCATCTCCTTGATATCTCCCTGAATGCTATCTACTTTAGTGACTTGAGTTGCATCAAACATGGTAAGCACAATCAGTGCACCTGCAACAAAACTTGCCAGTGCTGTACCCATCTTGATAAACCACCAGAAGATGGCATAAAAACTTCCTTCGGCGCGATAACCTGTCTTTAACTCATCTTCATCGCAAATATCACCAACCATTGATGATCCGAGAGTAAAAAAGAACAGCATGCCCGCTGAAAGCAGCATGGTTGGTATGATAATCAGATAAGGATAATTCGGATTGTAGCACACGATCTTTGAAAGCTGGGCCACCACCATGAGTAAAATGGCTATGGTAAGGGTATTCCGCTTTCCCATTTTCGGGCTGATCCAGTTGAGCGGAAAAACAGCCAGAAGACCGGTGATTGCCCAAATTGTGCCGTTTATACCGAGCAGTCTCGCTCCGGCTACTTTATCCCCGCCAAAAACATAGAAGATCGGGATGTATGACCCAAGCAACTGAACAAAATTAAAGCCCATAGCCAGAGTGAAGATAGTGAGTGTCAGCATAATAAAGTTCCGATTGCTGGCCGTGCGTTTCATATCTGTCCAAAAAGGTGTTTTCTCCTGCTTCGCTACTTTTACAAATCCAGGCTCACGTAAAGTGTAGGACCACCAAAAAGTGAGGGGGATAAGAATCGCGGCAATCATCAGGGAAACATATCGCATTCCATCCGCTTCATTTCCCCCCGGACCTTTAAATATTTCCATGCTGGCCAGTGCAAAGAGCCAGGGTGTACTCATGGCAAAAAGATTTCCCACAAAACTTTTGGCACTGAACAAGCGCGTTCGCTCATGGTAATCGGTAGTCATTTCCATCCCCAACGCACCATGAGGGATTTCAAAAATATTCACAGCTGTAAAAAACAGCAGAAGGGTCAGGAGGATATATGAAAGCTGAAACCATTGGTATCCCGTATCTGAGGGAAACCAGGCACGCACCATATCGCCCTTCGGAATCCACCACATAACCACAAACAAAACCGCAACCAATAATCCGCCTATCAGGAGGAAAGGACGCCGGCGCCCCCAACTCGTCCTTGTATTATCAGAGAGATGCCCGATAATAGGATCGGAAAGAGCATCCCACAATCGTGGAACAATCATGATAGCACCAAGCCAGAATGCGCTCAATCCCAAGCTGATATTGCCCATTAATCCTACCAGTATCCCTGCAATATTAAAAAGCGCAATGGGAATAATGCCCCCGGCACCGTAAGCCGCCAACTGCGAAAAGGGAAGGCGATCCTCCGGTTTCGTTCGGTGATCCATGTGTTGTTCTTTCTCTTTCATAATTGTTTGTGAGGTTTAGACCGTTAATATGTTATCACCACTTTTGCCGGAATCACTTTTACAGATATTTCCTTATTACTGAAAGCCTTGCTCTCCATTCCATTGATTGTCAATTTCTTTGGCAGCTTTGACCCATTAAAATTCCTGATAACAATACCATTGGCAGGCAATGATACCTGGCCGGAAATATAAATCACATACTTGTTTTCTTCTTTCTTGATGCCATATGAAATCTCCCCGTAATACGTTGGCAGATTTTCTACAGACATCCCCTTCGGTGAATCAATCCAATCCTGATAAAGTGCAGCAGCCAGAACCAGCGATTGATCATATTCATTTTCATAAACAAACATGGAGCGTATTGCGTTAATAAAATCACTTCCCACCCAGGTGTGTGGCATATCACCGATGTATCGCGGAGTACGGTAATCTTTCCAAACCACCTCTGCCCAATGGTTCCATCCTTGAGGGCGCTGATCATTCAGGAAAAATTCAATCAGTTCGTGCGCCCGCTCCGGCTGATCAAGCAGAATGAACGATCCGATCAATCGATTTTCATATGGAGTGTAATTCACCCAGTTGAGCTTCCCGTCGCGCCTGTTTTTAAAAGAATCATAATACTTATCAAAGGTATTATAAACCTGCGGTGTAGGAAGGTTATTCAGTTCATTACAAGGCGTTAAGGCTATGGTTGTTGAGGTTGCATCAAAATCACCCAGTTCCACACATCCGGGAATGTAGTCGATCTTCCTGGTTTTCATGGCTAGTTGCAACGAATGATAAAGGTTTTCCCTGAAAGTATCCCTGATCTTTTTTACCCTCTCGTATGATTCTTTCTCCCCAAGGATTTTCTGAATCTCGGTTGCATCTTTCAAACCTTTCATCACAAAGAAATTATCCCAGTATGAATGCATGGGTTTTGCCGAATAACCTTCATGGCTGATCGATTCGGTTACCAAACCGTAGTATGCATGCAAACTGTCGTTGCCAAACCGGTAATGATCAGTCGACCGTAAGGCAATCAGCGATTCGATATAATCTACGGTCTTTAAAACGTTACTATTTTTTGATCTGAGAAAGGCGGTATCACGTGTAAAGTTAAAATATTCGCGGAGCAGGTAGATCATCTCTCCATGGCTGTCATTCTCGGGAACCGGATCAGGACCGCGGGAATCCACTACACAAGGTACCTTTCCATTTTCGTATTGAAAACTGGTATACCAATCGATAAAATCCTTCACTTCAGGAACGATACCTGATTTCAATAGGGCCGATGATGTTAGTGCACCATCCCGCATCCAGCTTCTTTCGTACGATCTGGAGCCCGGCTGAATACCAGCCTTATCCCTGTTAATCAGTATATATGCAAGATTTGACCGGTAGGTGTCAATAATCCTGTCTGCTGAGCTGGGTAAATCAAATGTGATATGATCCACTTTCGATCTCCAGAATTCAGCCGTTTTGTCGGGCCCGTCAAACAGATACGAGGTGCCCTTTTTCTCATCAATCGATTTTTCACTGTAAAACGGAACCGATAAGCTAAATCCGGTATTTTCACCGGATTCCAGATGAATTTTATATTTAACTGCCCCATTTGCTAAACCATGAGCATCTTCAACGGATTTACTCAGCGGAAAACTTCCATTTCGCAGGAAATCGGCCAGGCATCCTTCATCAGAACCTGCTGCCCCAAACGCATTATACTCTCTCTGGGACACCACGACTTTATCATCAACAATTATATAACCGTTTTTCTCTGAAATCGATTTTATTTTCCCGGCACCCCCGGTAAGGTTCAGGAATTGATAATAGGGATTCACCTGGAAGGGGCGGATTAAAAGATAAAACTCAAAATCTTTTGGTTTTCCAACCCGGTTTTTGAAGTTATAACGGATGTTGAGCCTGGAGTCTTTATTCGCCTCGCCAATAGCAGTTATGGTGGTAGTGAATTCCAGATCACTGAACAACCAGGTAACTGTCGGTTCAAAATCAAAACCCTGCTTTTTATCGGGAGCCCCCATAGACTGGCTGCTTAACACATTGCTCCAGTTATACAGTGAGTCCCCTATTTTGATCATAGGCTCAATGGAAAAGAGAGCCTTATCTACCTCCACCATACCATCTTCGTTGATAAGGGCCTCCTTCACATCATTGTTCACTCCCGTGATGGTCCAGAACGAAGCCTGCTCCCGAAAGTACCTTGGATAATTTCCCACCGGTGAATTCTGGGCGGTATAAATCAGAAAATCATTTAATACTAATGAATTTTTTATATCCAGGAATCTGATGTTGCCAATCCCGAATCCTTCTTTTGCATTTCCTGTCAACAGATTGATTTTAATATACTTTGTCTCGGCCTCGGCCAGTCTGATAAAACTTACATCTGCCTGATTGGAGGATACAGAATAAACCTTCTCCCATTTTACACCATCGTCTGAAAAGTTAACATCAAAACTTTTAGCCGAATGACCTTTCTGCCATTGTATTTGCAATCCTCCGAATTCCCTTCGGGTATTAAAATCAATGACAATATCCTGTGCAATCGCACCTTTACTTTGCCACCAGGTATCGCCGGATTGGTCGAGGATTAAATTGGGAGCGTGCTGATTCATTGATGAAGATGCTGTGATGGAAGGTTGCGGATAGGATTGCGATTCAGGCGGAAGCCTATCAAATCTCAGATCATCTATCCACAAAGTTCCTTTTCCTCCAACAAATGATGCAACAGTAAACTCAATCCTGTCAAAACGCTTAAGGTTTTGGTCCACTGTTGGTCCCCAGGCAAAATTGATATGTCTTTTCTTTATTCTTATTTTTTTCCATTCCTTCGGAAAGTCGTAATTGCGGTTGTTCACCCACCAAACATTATTTCCGGTACTGTCAATAAATTTAATTTCAAAATTGTTGGCTGGCGATTCTGCTTTTACATAAAAGGTAAATTCATAATTATCCGGAAGATCTATTGGGAATAGTTTCTGCATTCCGCCATAGCCGGTCCCTTTCGTAAAATCGTAATCAAACCGGATCGCGTTCCCTGTAATTCCTTTTTCAGTGGATAATGAAAGGCTCACGCCATCTGATTTGATGAAAGTCCAACCGGTTTTGTGTTCAAAATCGTCCAGACTCGTACTTTGTGCCTGAGTCAGATTGGTTGCAAAAACAAAGAAGAAGAACACTGAGCAGCAATTGACAAATAGAATTCGCCTCATAAAGATTCTACTTAAGATATTCATAGCCAAGTTTATTCAGCCCGGTCTGGATAATAGGATCTTTCATAACATAATTCCAGACGAAACCAGTTCTGAAATTTTCAATCATCAGCAGCATCGGCCCTTCATCAATTCCAATAAAATCATCATTGACCCACTTTGCCGTGGGGTTAAACGAATCATAATAACCATATTTTCCCCAAAGTTTCCGGCCATATTTATCGTTGATCGACCTGATAGTTGGGAGCACTATTTCTGGTGCAAAAGGCAAAGAGGAAAGTGGACCATATGGTGCTATGGTACCGTCATCAAAATAATTGTAATCGGGTCCGCTGGTTCCTCTCCCTGCATAACCCAGGAACTTTTTATCGTCAAAATTCATTTTTTCGGTTGGCCCGTCGCTCGCAGTAACACCCCAGCAGAGTGAATCGTAACCAACCCAGCCTTTAGGATTATCCATTGCGTAACGGCGCTGAACATAAGTTGCCCGGCGGGAGTTTTCAAAATAGTCAATTCCCTTTTCCTTCATATAACTATCATAAAGTCCCCGGTAATCAATAAAAGCCTGGGAAAACTGGTGACCAAAAAGCGGAGGAAATGCCACGTGCGAAAGTCCTTCGTAGGGAGTATACCATTTGTATGACTTTAGCCATGCCTGATAGCTCCGATCCACATTTTTCATACCGCTGCCAGCCGCCAGAACGTAAAGGAATAATGCCTCATTATACCCGTTCCATCCAAAAGTGTGCATGCCCTTCTCGGGGGTCCATCCCATTGATATGGTATTAGCAAACTTACCAGTATCGGGCATGGTCACGAAATCCCAGTCGATTCTTCCGAGTAACAAGTCGGAAAGTGATCGAATCTGTGTTTCACTCTCATTATCAAGATGATAATAGTTTCGGGCAAATAGGATTCCCATCATCAAAATTCCAGTATCAATGGTTGAAAGCTCACAATTCCATTCACGTACACCATTTTTCATGTCCAGGAAATGATAAAAAAATCCTTTATATCCGGTTACCATCTTATCGCTGCTTTGAACCGAGCTGGTAAAAAACTTTAACATTTTAAGCGTGATTTCAGCAGCTTTTTCACGCGTAATCCAGTTTCTTTCCACACCAATCGCAAAGGACGGAATTCCAAATCCTGTGGAGGCTATACTGGCCGGTGCCCATGTGGCTGTGCGGTCTTTAACTATGCCCCATTCAGGATGATGCTCATTTAAAAAGAAAAGAAAAGCATTATGCTGAATGGAATCAAGCATAGCCACCTCATCCGACGTTAAAGGGTAAATAACCTTCCCATTCGATCTGAATTTAAGGTTCTGTGCCTGTACTAAATTTGAAGTGGTGAGAAATAGAACAAGGAGGAAAAGAATATTGAACTTTAACCGGTTTTTCATATTGATCTGGAATGGTTCTTAATAAAATTTCTAAAAAAGACTGCTTTAACAGCCCTAAAGTAAATTTGACCAAATCGGAAATAGGAGCAATTCCAATTTTTTTCTAAAAAGAAAATCCCAATTTGGTCAGACCGGACTGTACTTCCGGATTGCTCATAAAAAGCTTCCACAGGAGTCCGGAACGGTAATTTTCAATCATTGTCACTATTGGCCCCTGATCGATAGCCAGATATGAATTGGCCCACCAGCCGGCACTTACGTTAAACGCATCGTAGAACCCGTAAGGGCCCCAGAGTTTATCGCCCAGCCGGTAATAAAAATGCCTGATTGCCCTTAAAGATTGTTCCGGAGTATAGGGGAGCGATGAAATGGCAGCAGTTGGGGTGATCACTCCCAGGTCGTTAGTTGGAGAATGAGCATTGTATCCCGATTGGTTATCACTGGCCGTTAATCCCCAGCAATCAGCGCTATAACCAATGAATCCCTTTGGGTTCGCCATACAATAATTCATATTGATCAACGAATGATTGACATTCTGGATCCAATAATCACCATAATCGTCCTGGAGTTTCCGAGGATCTAAACCAAGAAAGCTGTAATGAGTGAAGAACAATGGACCTCCAAAATCGGAACCCAGTGGTAGAACAATTCCAAAATATTTTTTCCCGTTTCTAATGGATCCGTTGCTTGCATAACCTTTATGATAGGCCGTTGCAGGTATTCCATGAGTTGGGGATGATGCAGCCAGAATATACGCGATCAGGGTTTCATTATATCCCTTAAGCTGCATGTTAATGATAAACCCGAAATTTGGGGACCAGTGCCAATACAAAACTTCCTGCCCCTTAGTATACCAATCCCATTCCACTGTTTCCCAAAGGCCGGTTATTCTGGATTTCAGCAGATCTTCACGTGGATCCGATGCATTCAAATATTCACGCATCGCCAGCAAACCCTCTATCATAAATGAAGTTTCAACCAGATCACCTCCATTATCCTGGGTACTGAAAGGAACCGTTTTCCCTGTTGATCCATTGAGCCAATGCGGCCAGGCCCCATGATACCGATCGCAGGTTTCCAGAAAATTCAGGATCAGGTTCAACCGGGTCAGTCCTTCATCGCGGGTGATAAAGGAACGTTCCATGCCTGTTATGATGGCCATTACCCCAAATCCCGATCCGCCAATCGTTACTATATCCCCGGATGTGTTCCGCTCCCTGGCCAATCCACAAGCCGGATGACCAAAATCCCAAAAATAACGGAACGTTTGCCGCTGCACCAGCTCCATCAGCTCATCATCGGGTATCCTTGGAAATTTATCGGTTGAATCCAGATTGGTATAAAAGGAATTTGAAAATCCATCAAAAGTATAGCCAGCAGTGGAAACCAGATTTGACGAAATCGTAAAATAGTACTTTGTGTAACCTTTAAGTGGTTCTTTATTAGTGAATGTGATCGATTTGCTATCAGCTGAAAGTAATGGTTCCAATGATATCCCACCCGAAAATGTAAAAAAGGACAAATAACCCGATGATGGTAATGGTTCAGAAAACTCAGCCGAAATGGTAATTTGCTTTAAATCAATATTAACCAACGGCTTTAATGTTTTAAATGGCACACCATTGAGTGTTATATTGATCAATGAGAGTTTTCCTTTTACCGTAGAAAATTTGTAAACGATGCCCGGAAAGGATTCGCCCAATGCCCCCTTCATACCAGTTCCGATAGTAAAATCATAAGTGGTCAGGTATTCCAGCTTTTGCAAAGGATTAATCGTGATGGTAGTCCGGTCAGCTGTACAGGAGAACCCGTAGTTAATTAAAATGCCCGTTTGACTTTTCAATGTCATGGAATTCTTTACCGATGCAGTGTCAATGGCGCTGCTGAATTCAACGATTAAATCAGCACCAACATCAATGTTCGCTGAGGTCTCAGTGGTAATCAGGGTAATATCACCAGCAGTTACTTTAACCAGTTGAATGGTACCATGGTTTACCGGATCAGGTTTGCATGAGAATAAGGCCGATAATAAACTGGTTACGACAAATACTAATCTTAAGATTTTTCTCACTTGGATTGTTTTTACTTTTCAGAGTTATACATCAGCTGAATCTCAGTCTCGGTTAAAACTTCGTGGAAAATCCGGACATCATCAAGTTGACCCTGAAAGTGGTTTGCTCCCGGAAAATCATAGCCATATTTGGGATTAGAATCATAAAAAGTACCGGCTCTCGACTGTATAAATCCGAATGCCAGTTCATTAACAGTTTCAGGAGTATTGCCGCTGTATTTCATACCAGTGACTTTCCTGCGGTCGTTGCCTTCAGGCCAAAGATTGAAATTGATAACCTTCATCTTTTCACCATTGATATACAGGATTCCTCTCTTCGAAGTGGCCTCAAACATATAAACCACCTGCGCCCATTTGTCTTTGAGGAGAGCGGCAACGCCACCTGAACCGGTCAGGTTCCTGCAGAATTCCCACCCCTGCCATCCGCCATTATCCTTATTCTTGCCATCACCCAAAAATGTCAGGTCTTCAGATATTGCTCCACCTCCTGTATCATAACTTGCTGTAAAATTGCAGAAACCGAAATCAGCAGAAATTTCAAATTCAAACCCAAAGAAAGCACCCAAACCGATCACAAAAAACCCCGCAGGATTGAGCGATTCATCAACCAATCCTCTTGAAATGGTTTTGACCCAGAAACTTAGCGTGAAATTCGGAGAATTCATCAGAATATCACCCTTTGGGATTTCTATTATGCTTGTTGTACCATTAAAAGAAGCTGCTTTCCCTGCTGCGGTATTGCGGGATTCAGTGTAAGCAATATCTACAATTCCATAGGCGGTAGGATTTTTATTACCTATCTGGTCATTGGCATTATCTTCGAAGTTCCAATAAGCTATCGCACCTGTTGGAACAAAAGTGCCCGGGGTGGTAAAACTAAAGGATGCTTCAGTAAATGCCAGGCCATGTTCCGATTTAAGTCCGGCTTTCAGAATCAGTCTGTAAAGTGACCCTGGACCCAGTGCTTCTGCTGGTGTTATCGTAATGGTAGTTCCCTGTGAGGTAATTATTAAACCGGCAACATAATTGTCATAATCCCTGATTAATGTTATGTTGGAAGAATCAGCAGTTTTGGAATCAACATTGCTATTGAATGAGGCTACAATAATGGGGCTAGCCGACATGATAACCGGAGGCGAACTAACATGGATATCAGTTGTCCCTGTAATCAGAGAATTAAGTAAAAAATCAGTCGGATCTTTTTTGCAACCGGACAGAATCACACAAAACATAGTGACGCCCAACAGGTTAAGAGCCCAAGTGATTGATTTTTTCATAAACTTCCCGGGAGAATATCGCATTTAGTAATTGCCCCAAATGTAGAACTTAATTAAAAATGGAGGATTCAGGGTGATCCTGAATCCTCCTTTAATATCCTGGCAACAACCTACTTCTCTGAATTATACATTAGCTGAATTTCAGTTGCGGTCAGCACCTTATGGAAAATTCTCACGTCATCAAGCTGTCCTTTAAAGTGATTGGCGCCTGGTATTCCATAACCGCCCCAGCTTTCGGTATCCCAGAGGGTACCTGCCCGTGACTGGATGAAGCCAAATGCTAGTTCATTAACAGTTTCCGGGGCCACTCCACCATACTTCAGTCCAACAATTCCCATTTCTTTGGTTGGTTCGCCAAGATCCGTCAAGAATAGATCATGGTCTTGGGTCTTCACCAATGCACCGTTCAGGTAAAACATTCTTTCCTTGGAAGTACTATTATAAACATAGGTGATATGGAACCATTTTTCTTTCAGGACATCAGCCATTGCTGTGTTTTCCTTACAAAAGGTTGTTCCCCTGTATCCACCGTTATCCTTAGTTTTACCATCTCCGTTATAGGCTAAGTCGCCACCAGTTCCGCTTGTTCCATCGCCGTAATCAAACTGGACTGGCATTTTAAATTCGGTGAAAGAACCGTTAAGTTCAAACTGAAATCCGTAGAATGCAGCAAGGCCAATAATGAAATGTCCTTTACCTGAATCCATGGCTTTCGCCCAAAAGCTCATTGCAAAGTCATGAGTATTCATCAGCTGATCACCATTCGGAATCTCAATAATACTGGTTGTTCCATCAAAGGTAGCTGCTTTTCCGGCAGCCGTATTACGCGATGCGGTATAAGTAATATTCACAATGCCACTGTTAGCCGGATCATGCGAGCCGATCTGGTCATTGGCATTATCCTCGAAATTCCAGTATGCAATAGTTCCTTTTGGAACAAATGTTCCGATGGTTGAAAAGTTACGGACAACAGCAGTCAGCGCTAACCCACCCGTTGATTTCAAACCGGCATTTAATGAAAGTTTGTACAATGCACCATTACCCAGGTCTTCGGTTGGGGTTACCGTGATAGTTTTTCCGGTGGCAGTGACCGTTACGGCGATGACAGCCTTGTCATAATCCTGAACCAGCGAAACATTGGCAGGGATGGCAGTTAATGCATCAACGTCCGTGTTAAATGTGGCAACAATAGATGGTTTAACCGGTACAATATTAGACGCAGTTGCACCATTCAGGTCAATTGCACCTGCCACTAAGGTAGCCAGGGTAAAGTCCGTGGGATCTTTCTTACAACTGTTCGTTATGGTTACGAACATTGCCAGCATGAGCACTAAACTTAAAAAAGCACTTTTTCTTTTCATAAAATTGGTCATTAAATGTGAAACTTAAATTTATAAATTATTTGATTAATTGAATACTAAGTGATTACCAATTCGGGTTCTGGGTAAGTGATCCCTGTGAAATATCGATTTCACTTTGAGGTATAGGTAATAATTCATTTTTACCAGCAACAAATCCTAACGGTCCTAAAACATCTGCAGCCTTACCGGTGCGTACCAGATCCCAGAATCTGTGACCCTCCATGGCAAGTTCATTGCGCCGTTCCTTTAAGATCAAATCGCGCAACGCATTTTTTTCAGTAGTTTTTATGTCTGGCAAAATAGTGCTGTTACCTTGACGGGCGCGTAGCCTGACCGTATTCAGGTAAACCAAAGCCTGGCCCGGCTTATCAGTCTCATTAAGAGCTTCGGCAGCAATTAATAAAACATCGGCATAACGTAATAACCTCCTATTATGACCAAATTGGGATGCTACATCTGTACCCGGTGTCCAAACTTTACGATTGTAGCATTCAGTTTCCAGAATGTTCCCGTTTGTGTCCGTTGTAACATCAGGGGTTGTTCCATCACCCATAATGGTAATTCCATCAATCACATCGCCCAGATCAATAATTGTTCCTTTAAGCCTTGGATCGCCCGGTTCAAAAGAAGCACGAAGGTTAGGAGCCGGCCTGTTAAATCCCCAGCCCCTGTTGGGCGTTCCTCTTACACCCTGAACATTGGCGTATCCATTCCCTCCGGTTCCTTCAATGCCAATAGCACCAATTTCAAAAACCGATTCAATACCATCCTCTCCTGCTACACCGGTCGCATCGGTAAAAACAGGCTCTAAACCGTAAATATTTGAATTAATGACTTCCATTGCGTACTTCGATGCATTGGCAAAATCTCCTTGAAAAAGATAAACTTTTGCGAGCAATCCTCTGGCCGATCCCTTAGTTGCACGACCCAGCTGACTCGAAGGCTGATCACTCTTTTCATCCAAATCCGCAATCGCAGCAATCAAATCCTGCTCGATTTGTTTATAAACATCAAGTTTGGGCGATCGGGTTAATTTTATCGATGGATCCAGGGCTGTCACCAAAGGCACATCTCCCCATGCACGCACCAAATCGAAATAGTAAAGTGCCCGGAGGAACTTTGCTTCAGCGATATAACGGTTGCGCAACTTTTCATCCATCACAATCACCGGGACTTTTTCAATAACAACATTCGTTCTTTTTATACATTGATATAATGTTGCCCACCATAAACTGAGCTCACTGCCCGTCTTGGTGAATTTAAAACTATCATACGGTCCGATTTCAGCAGATTGGTCGGTTGGGTTACTACCCTTGCGCGCATCATCCGACATAATATCCATCAGTGGAAATATTCCTGAATGAAAACTCAGATCAAGCATGCCTGCATATGCGGCATTAACTGCTAGCAAGGCATCGGATGCTGAAGCCGGGAAAGTGGTCTGTGTCAATGCTCCCTGTGGATTTTTCTCAAGAAAAGACTCACATCCGGCTAATGAAAGGGATAGCACAAGGATGAGTGCTAACTTGTATGTTCTCATATTGTTTTTCATGATTGTTAGAATGTTAAATTGACACCAAATGAATACACGGCAGTGATCGGATAAATTCCGGTGTCAATACCATTTGACAATACATCACCGCTGCCGATTTCAGGAGTATAACCGGTGAATTTCGTAAGTGTATAAAGATTGTTGCCTTTCAGATATAGCCTGAATTCCTGGATGTGCAATTTTTTACTGAATTCAACCGGCATGGTGTATCCAATAACCAGACTCCTTAACCTCAGGAATGATCCGTCCTGAATAAATTTATCAGAAGGGGTGTAGTTATAACCACCAAAAGTAGCACGGGGTTCCGTGTTGCTTGTTCCCTCACCAGTCCAGCGCCCCATAACATGCTGCTCGAAATTGTATGCATCAGGTCTGATAAACTCTTTGGCGTTAAAGATTTTATTGCCGGTTTGTCCCTGGAGGCTTAATGATATATCGAATCTTTTGTAACTGACTTCCGTATTGAAACCAAAAATGAGCTTGGGGATTGGAGATCCTAAATAGGTACGGTCAAGGTCGTTGATAACCTTGTCACCGTTTACGTCAACACGCCTTAGATCACCAATTTCGGCATCGCCTGTATGAGGATAAGCATCCAGTTCAGCCTGATTTTGAAAAATGCCATCCGTCTTATAACCATAAAATGATCCGATAGGCAGTCCTTCACGACTCTGAGTTAAAAACCCTTTGATATTTCCACCATATAAGAGGGAGTCGATCCCACTGCTTCCCCCTACACTCAGAACCTCATTGTGAATAGTCGATGCTAAAATACCAACACTATATTTGACTTCGCCAATCTGATCACGCCAGTTAACATTGCCTTCCAAACCACGATTCAGAACTTTTCCAGCATTAAAGGTAATTTTTTGTCCCTGACCGTTACCCAGGAACCCTGGTGTTGACAAATCCACCAAAATATCATCGGTTATACGGTTATAGAAGTCAAATTCACCGGTAAGTTTATTCTTGAAAAGGCCGATCTCCAACCCAATATCAGTTTGCGAAGTAACTTCCCATCTTAAATCGGGATTACCGCTTCTCCCATAAGAAACACCCGGATATAACAAGCCTCCGGTTCCGAAAACGGTTACCAGGTCCTGCGTGAGAGAGAACCTGTTGGAATAGGCAATTTTCTCATTCCCGATTTTGCCCCAGCTGGCCCTCAACTTCAGTTTAGATATCTGTTCATGTTTCTTCATGAACGATTCCTCCGAGATATTCCAACCTGCTGCTAATGAGGGGAAATTACCATAACGATTTTGGGATGCAAATTTGGAGGAACCATCGCGGCGGTAAGTTGCAGTAAGGATGTATTTGTTGTTATAGGTGTAATTGGCTCTGGCCAGAATTGAAATCATAGAATAGTAGCCGTCAACGCCGTTGTTAAAACCGCCGTTAATGCCAGTACCCGAAATATTATTGTATTGAAGGTACCAGAAATCTCTGCCATCTCTGATTATATTCTCACCGGAGGCATTCAGGTATTCAGAATTTGTATTCTGCATAGTGTACCCAGCTACTGCATTGATTGAGTGCTTATTGAATGATTGGTTATAATTGAGTGTGTTTTCCCAAAGCCAGGTAACATTGTCGGATGTCCCTTTAAAAAGGCTGCTTTTAGTGTGTTTCTGCATCGATTCGGTACCATCATAATAAAGTACGGTATACATCGGTGAAAAGCTTTCACTCCTATTATGACCGGCATCAATACCCAAACTGGTTTTTGCAGTAAAGTACTTTAGAAAGGTTGCTTCGGCAAACATACTTCCTACAGCTCTTACACCCTTATTAAAACTATTGCTGTATTCAATATTGGCCATCGGATTTCCAACACCCTGAACACCTGCAAATGTTCCGTCGGCACGGTATGGTAAAAGCGTGGGCCAGGCTCTGTATGCCTGAAATACAACCCCCGGCTCATTTTGCTGGCTATAAGGTGCGATGGTAATATTGTTTCCGAATTTCAGGAAATCGGTCAGGTTGTATGTATTGTTGAGCTTAATTGTCACACGCTCGTAATTGGATTTATCAATAATACCTTTCTGGTTAAAATAACCGACACCAATGTAAAATGTACTTCGCTTGGAGGCTCCCCATGCCGACAATTGATGGTTGTTAATAGGTGCCGGATTAAATATTGTATTCTGCCAGTCGGTATTCGGCACGGCATCTATATTATTATAATCAGGTTCACCGGGGATTTCATTTGCGATGGTTGCAAATTCTTTACCATTCAGCAGATCAATTTTTTTATTCAGAACTTGCATACTGTATTCGCCTGAATAGCTGAAATTTGTTTTCTCAACACCCAGAGTTCCGGTTTTCGTGGTGATCAGTATCACACCGTTAGCTCCCCTCGAACCATACATGGCAGTTGCTGAGGCATCCTTCAATATTTCCATTGATTCAATATCAGCGGTATTCAGGAATGAAATATTGTCGAGTATGACTCCATCAACCACATAAATAGGGGAAGAGTTATTAAAAGTGCCCACTCCCCGGATACGCACAGACGGAGTTGCCCCGGGAGCGCCTGATGTGGTAGTAACCTGAACTCCCGCTGCCTTTCCCTGCAAGCTTTGTTCTGGATTAAGCGAAGTTACTTTGGTGAGTTCCTTGGATTTCACTGAACTAACTGAACCGGTTAAATCACTTTTCCTAACGATGCCATAACCAATTACAACCACCTCTTCCAAGGTGGAGCTCTTAACTTTGAGAACTGCGTTGACCACCGTTTTGTTTCCGATCTCGATATCTTGTGGTTCATAGCCCACATAGGAAAAACTGAGGATAGCATCACCAGGAAGAATCTCAATCTGGTAATTTCCATTAAAATCCGAGATTACCCCACGGATTGTACCTTTTACTGTAACTGTTGCCGCAGGAAGCGATTCACCAGTATCCGATCCCGTAATCTTGCCCGTCAACAGCCTGCCCTGTGCAAACAACAGAGCACTGCCTGCAAAAAACAGGATCATTAAGATTGTGATTTTCTGAACTATGCGTTTCATTATTGAAAATATTTAGTAAAAACTAATGCCATTTTGGCTGGTAATTCCGGAAACTTAACATGGGGACGCTTAGGTTTATAAAAAACGATCCATTTCAAAATTAGGCAGGATGCCCTTGGTTTCATAAAAAACCTGCTTCACACCACTACGTCACAACTAAAAAATGATTTCACCAAAGTACTACAATAGTACTTCAGAACTTTAGAAGAAAATCATAAAGATTTTCCTCAGTGCTGATATTGATTCGTTTACGCAATCGATACCGCCTCACTTCCACTCCTCGCAGCGAAATATTCAGAAGATGTGCAATTTCTTTTGACGAAATATTCAGCCGGAGATAAGCACATAGTTTGAGATCGCTTTGCGTAAGATGTGGGTAGGTAGCCTTAAGCCTGTTAATAAAGTCCTGGTGCGCCTGGTCAAAGTGGGTTTCAAAGGTATTCCAATCATCATCTGAGGAAAGTTGCTTATCAATAAACCTGACTATCTTTTCCTGAAAGGCTCGGGCAAACGGAGTTACCTTATCGCCGGATTGGCGCATGAATTCATCACGAAGCTTAATCAGCTGCTCATTTCGTTTAATTACACTCATGGTAAAATCCGCCAGCTGGATATTCTTGAAATTCACTTCAGCTTCCAACTTTTCATTCTTCAGTTTAATCACTTCCTGCCCGGCTAACAGCATTTCCTGCTTGCGCTTTTCGATTTCCTCCCGCTCAATTATTTGCTTATGAAGCCTGAGACGTTTAACAAATAGGATTCGTAACATGATAATGAACCCGAATATCAAAAATCCGTAGATAACCAAAGCGGGTGCAGAACCAAACCAGGGTGGACTAACTACAAATGGATAGGCGACTGATGGACCGGGCAGACCATTTATGTTCATCGATACAATATTCAAGCAATAATTACCGGCAGGCAGCCTGGTGAAGGTTTGGGAGGATTGGCTGGTCCAGGGTCCCCACTCACGGTCAAGTCCATCAAGGCGTACACGATATAAAGGATGTCTGTATCCTGTTCCGGCCGAAAAATCAAAAGACAGGTTTCGGAAACTGTTTGGCATTCTAATTTCTTTAGGCAATGAATCGATGGTAAGTTTCACCATGTTGCCACTTCTTCCAATCGCCTTGATTTTCCTGATTTGCACGGGTGCAGGTGGCTCAAGAGATCTGAGTCCCGCTTCATCAAACAAAGCAAATCCATTGTCCAGACAAATCAGGTGAACTCCCTCCTTAAGGCTGATAATTTTTGGAAATCTGCGGTTCAGATAAAGCCCCTGCATAGAAAACCCGTACCGAAAAACAGGTTCTACACTGTATCCGGTGATTTTGAACAGGGCAATATCATCACCATTAATAAACCAATAATAGTTTTCACGGGATTTAATCACTTGTTGTGCTGATGAAAATATTCCAATCGCCTCATTTAGTTGAACATAAGGCAATATCGTATCCCTAAGATCATCCCAGGTGTACAACCCCGAACCCGTCGAAAACACAATCCGGTTTTCCACTTTAGCCACGTTAACATGGTTATCCGCCATCAATCCATTCTCCTTTCCATACAATTGGGCAGACTCCACTGAATTCAATCCGGATTTTAGTGTTATACGAAAAAGACCGCGAGTGGCATGCGAACACCAAATATTGCCCAGATGGTCGGTTTCATAATAGCTGATAGGCTCATAAAAACCCTGAACAGCGTTTAAAAGCGACCAGTTTCCATTTACCGATGCATAAATGGCAAAAGTGCTGTAGGTGCTTTGTAGCAGAAAATCCCGGTTACGGTCCGCAACCCGCCTGATTTCGAAACCTCCCGTGATACCTGAAATTCGTATGACTTCATTACCCATGATACGGTAAGTTCCGCTCGTATGGCCACAAAGAATTTCACCATCTATGTTTTTCAAATCCCATACCTGACCATTCAGTCCCGCGATTGCCTTTGGTTGAACGTAACCTTCGCCTGGAACAAACTTATAACGGTAGAGCCCCTGGTTAGTGCCTACCAGCAAATCAGGGCCGTCAATAACCGCCGCATAAACTGATCCCATAGTTCCGGTTGGATCCACATAAAAATCCATACCAGAATGAAGATTTATGAGATCTATCCCCCGATCCAGTCCTGCCCATATATTTCCGGCTGCATCAAAAGCCATGGATAGTATGGTATTATTCTGAAGGAAATTGGATGAATTCAAATGGGCCTGAAGATTCCCGTGATCGTCCAAAATGAATGCACCATTCCCTATTGTACCAATTACCAGATGGTTATTGCCTGATATTCCATTATTAATCCCGGTTGAACCGATCATGGAGTTAACCGGACTATCCCAAAATGCAAACACCGATCCATCGAAAATAAACAGGCCTTTACCGGAAACCCCAACCAGTAAACGGTTTCCCTCAAAAGGCAAAATAACCTTGATTTCATCCTGCGCAAAAACATCAGATCCGGGGACCAGTTTGAATGCATCATCAACAATTTCAAACAACCCCTTATAAACAAGGTGAATAAATAACCTGCCACCGGCTTTCATCAAAAGAACCATTGTAGAAGCTGGATTCAGGATCGTAATTTTCTGGCCGTCATAAACAAAAATATTACTGAACGATTGGAAATACACTTTCCCGTTATGCACCAGTATCCTCCAAATCTCGTCGTTATGTAGAATATTGGGCGCCAAAAACTTTGAGCTCAATGAAGTGTAACCCAGCTCACCGCATTGATCACGCTTCCAAAAACCGAATTCCTGATAAGAACCTACATATATATTACTGTCATCACCGTAAGTAACCGATCTAACCACTCCATTGTCCGGCATTTTATAGAGGCTCCAGTTTGACCCATCGAACTCCAGTAGTCCGTTGTCGTTACCAAAATATACCAGACCGTTTTTTCCGATAGCCACGGACCAATTCTGGTTGTCTCCTCCATAAGTTCTTTTGTCGTAATTAATTACATACGGCTTACCAACAAATTGGGGATATGCCGTTGCATACGACATCAGAAAAAAAGCCCAAAACCCTATTACTGACCGCGATTTCATATCTCCCTGTTCGTTTTCAAGTACACAAAGTAACAAAATATGGCATTTAGTGTACTTCGATTATCTTTGATTCCTTAAATCATTTCAATTATGGAAATATTTCTTCATGCCGAAGCTTGGATAGCCCTGCTTACCTTAACCTTTTTGGAGATTGTCCTTGGTATCGACAATATCATCTTCATCTCTATTGCTACCGGTAAGCTCCCAAAAACTCAGCAACCCAGAGTGAGAACCATTGGCATGCTAATGGCTTTGATATTCAGAATATTACTGCTTATTTCAATTACCTGGATCATTCAATTGACAAAACCTCTGTTCACCATCTGGGAAAACCCTTTTTCTGTACGCGACCTGATCCTGCTGGCTGGTGGTATATTCCTGATCTGGAAAAGTGTAACTGAGATCCATCAGAAAACGGTTGCTGAGAATCATGAGCTCAAAGTAAAGAACAGAGTTACTCCTGGAGCAGTGATTTTACAGATCATTATATTAGATATGGTTTTTAGTTTCGATTCGATCCTTACTGCTATCGGACTTAGTAAGCAATTGATAATAATGATCTTAGCAATTATTATTGCGATGGGCGTTATGATTTCCTTTGCAGGAGCAATCAGCCGGTTCATCAATAAAAACCCTACTTTACAGATATTGGCCCTTTCGTTCCTGATTCTCATCGGATTTACACTAACAATGGAAGCTTTTCATAAAGAAGTGCCAAAAGGATACGTTTATGTGGCTGTGTTATTCTCATTTACAGTTGAACTGATCAACTTGCGGGTACGAAAGAACGATAAGAACGAAAAGAACGTGAAGAGCGAGAAGAGCGAGAAGAACGAAAAGAGCGAGAAGAACGTGAAGATTGGGGAGATTGGGGATGGGGTGTAATGGTGCTTTTTTTTGCGGGGTCTAAACTATCTTCTTAACGGTTTTGTTATATTTGAGCTATGTAATTGTAATAGCTTTTAAAGCCATGAAACTAAAGATTCTTGTATTTCTGTGTGTTTTTTTTCCAGGTGCCAGGCTATTTGCGCAGGCCGTCGATCCCATTATTACTATCACCGATAACCCCGGTTCGTACAGTATGCATATCTGTTCCGATGGGGATTTTTACTATACTGTTAACGGAGGAGTTGCCAAGGACGGTAAAATCAGCAAGTTCAAACTGGACGGTCAGTTCGTTAAAAGTTTTCCCATCAATCAGGACATGAGAAGCATCATGTATTGCAAGAAGGACAACAGCCTGTATATCAACATAAAAGGAAAAGATATCTATAAAATTATTGATATTGCCAATGGCACTATAGAGTTGGTATTAACCGGGATCTATGAGAATGAACAGACTACCCTTGCTATCGATCCTCAGGGAAAAGTTTTTTACGGAATGGACGGTGGAACGTTGACTATATACAATGCAAAAACCGGCAAGGTTGAAAAAAAGATTTCAGGACTAAAATGTGGTTCAAAAGGAATGAAAGGTTCCACAACTGTTGCAGTTGATAATAAGTACTTGTATACCTGGGATGCTGACACAAAAACGGTTTATGTATATACAAAGGATGGTGCTTTTAAAAAATCTTTTGTGCTGAAGTCCGGGACTATTGGTCATTCGCTTTCCGTTGCTTACGGTTTGGTATTTGTTGCAAAATCTGAAATGGGCAAACCCGCCTCCTGGTACGGCTACAAACTGGCTGTAAAATGACACCTACTCCGTTTGGTCTGCTATGAAAGACCTTTCAGCCATAAAGGAATCGATAAACGACCTTTCTTACGATATTAAAGCTGAGGTTGTTATCGCCGATTTGCTAGAGAATGGACTTCAACAGAGTGATTGCCTGATTTACCCGGATGGGCTTTTTCGCAGGAGGTTTACCAAGGACGTTTCTCACGCTGCCATGGTAAAACTTAATAACGGGCAAGAGGTTGTAGGAATTCATATTACCCGTGAAAGTATTTACGATTCATTGCCGGAGGCAATATTCCACGGCCCACCTGAATCTGGATTAAACTCAGGCCACGAAATGGCCAAGGCTTCAAAGGCCCAAAAAAAGGAAGAAAAGGAAAGCAGAGCCTTCTTTCTTCCATTTGAAAATGAGATTTTCTTTCAAAAAGTACAACTCGAGCTATCTGAAAGGAAAATTCTACACCGGTTTTCTGAAAACCTCTTTAATGATATTTTTCCTGAATTTTGGAACCTCGATCATACTCTGCCAAAGGAATTGGTATCGAAGCTGATGCTCTTTCTTCATCATACTTATCGATTTGTGGGCAACATTGACCTGACAGCCAAAGCTTTGGAGGTAATATTAAATGAACCTGTTTCTGTGAGTCTGGTAAGCAATCGGGAAGATTCTGATCAGAGTTTAACTCGGGATAAGCCTGTGCAAAGTCCCTCTTTACTCGGCATGTCTGCTCTTGGACAGGACTTTGTTTGTGGAAATCAATCAGAAGATCAAATTACAACAATGGAGTTTACCATCGGGCCATTGAGAAATACCCGTATTGAGGATTATCTGGACGGTGGTAATATCTCTCGGTTTCTGGAAGTATTTTTTAGCTATTTCGTCCCGCTCGACCTGATTCCTTCAAAAAAAGTAAGGGGTTATGCGGCAAAACAGGAGTTTAATCTAAGTGTTACAGGTACTTCCTTTCTAGGATATAACACTATATTAGGCGAATGAAATTATTAAAATCAAATAAGATATGAAACCTGAAGTCCTTAAAGTCATGATCGGCTTATTAGCGGTATCTATTCTTGTCTTTAGCCTGCTTTTGGCCAAAGCAGCTGATGTTAAGAAGAATAAATCAGCCAATTTGCTATATGTTTTAGTAGCTGGTTTATGTATTGGAATGATGGGATTAACTCAATACCTCGGATTAACAGAAAAACCATTTTACTTTTTCATTGTTTTACAGGCTCTTATGCTGATCCTGGGGATTGTTCACCACCCCGCCATGGAAAAGTTTCTGCTTTGGCCATCCAGAAATTCTTTTACGGCAGAGTTTCTTTTTACTGTATTAACGGCGCTGATTGGTGGTGTTTTCCTGTTACTTGGGTTTACCCTTGTTGGGATGAAAAACTTTAACACTTTGATGCTCAGCTCGATCATTTGGTTTTTCGTTCCATTTTTTTACCTGAAGGCTGTTGCCTGGTATTCAAAAATTCCCGAAAAGGTTTACAAAACCTGGGCATATCCGGTAAATAAACAGATTCCTGACCCAACTGATGCCGAGATGGCATCTCCTATGGTGATCAGCTTTGAATTTCAGAAAAAGGTTAATGAATTAGATTTCACCATCTTCAGGGCCAAGGCTCCAAAAGATATTCAGTTTGGCAAACTGTTTTACTTTTTTATTAATGACTATAATGGCAGGCACCCTGAGGGAATCATTGAGGCCTTATCAAAGAATGATCCCTATCCCTGGGTATTCCATTTTAAATCGAAATGGTATGAAAAAAACCGGTTCCTTGATCCTGATGAAACGGTTTATCACAATCAGATCAAGGAAAACAGTGTTATTGTGTGCCAAAGAATAATTGAAAAATAAATTTTATGGGCCATGCCTGAAAAAACCAATCACCTCCCGGTAAATTGGGTTGATGGAATGAAGATCAACAAGAATCATTTCTTAGCCCAGGAAGACTCCGTTTCAGAGCGTATCTGTGATGCCCTTGAAGCCGGACTGAATCATTTAAACTATGGGTTGCTGCCCCCGGCTGCCAATCAGGAGACCCCGGTGCGCATTGTTCTTTATGCAGATAACCAGCGCTCTGTACGGGTAAAAGTTTTTGAGTGCAACGCTATAACTCCCGGAGGTGGAAGAATAAAAATATCTGAATCGATTGATTTTCTGGAATTTAACATGCCCCTACCTGAGGTGGTCCAGGAGATTTCCCAAGGTAAGCTGGAGGATTTGTACATTGCATTGACAGTTAACCATTTCAAGCATACGCCCGTAGGAATTATTGATCCTTCCGAAGAACCTCCCAGGCATCCTTTTACCGTTCCTGAATGCAAAGTTTATTTGATTCCGGAATCGCAACTTGGCAGAAAAGAATCTGGACTGAATTTCATTCTGATCGGGAAAATACGGGTAACTGAAAACGGTCCAGAACTGGTAAAAGATTATATTCCACCCTGTACCAGCATTTTAAGCCACCCCAAACTTGTTTCATTACACACCGATTTCGACAAGTTTCTTAGCCAGCTCGAAGTGGATCTGGTAACAATCATCAAAAAAATACGCGAAAAGGAGCAAACCAATTCTCTGGCCACTACTCTTCAATCCATTGCTGACCCGTTGTTGTATTTTCTAAGCACAAATATTCTTAGTTTCCGATGGAAGATACCCGTTGAGCCACCGCTTCATCTTTGCGAACAGATTGCTCAAACGGCCAGGATAATTAAAAATGCTTTGGATTCAAATTCCGGGAAAGCCAAAGAGGAATTGCTTAACTATTTTACCGAATGGTGCACGTTGAATCAGGGTGATTTTGAAACTACTCTTTTCCGTACCGTGAATTTTGAGTACCAACATTCAAATTTGTATAAAACTTTGGCCACAATGGTGCAATTTGCTGAAGTAATCTCCCCTTTATTCAGTAAACTCAGTGCTTTGGAATACATTGGCAAGAAAAAGGAAACCAGCATTTTCGTTAAAGAACAAACTGTAAAAAAGAGCTTTTTGGCTGATTAATCAATAAAACTAATAGATAATGGAACCGTTAAATAAAAAGGAAAGAAGCAATGGAAACCTGAGGTTTCTTGCACTGTTTATCGTTGGGATATTAATCGTTTTGATCCCGTTTTACTTTCTGATCCGACTGCCCGAAAGGCAGCAGCAGGTACAATCTGTTGAGAATAATGCACTCCAAAACCAAGCTGATTTTCAGAAAACATTTACCATCAGGATGGATTCAGCCATACGCATGATGGACAAGTATCCTCTTCCCGATGTGGACATCGACAAGTTAAATGCTGATATCGGACTTATTCTCAGCGATATGGATAAATCAGTTGGTGTTGGCACCGATGTTAGTTCCATGATGTTTAAAAGAATGGTTACTGCTTTGACTGAATTAAAAAAAGCCCGTAGTGCTAATATTAAGTGCACTGCTGACCTTGCTAAAGCACAAAAAGATTTGGATGAATCTCAAAAAGAGGTTAGCAAAGCCAAGTCGAAACCATCCGATTCATTAGAACATTAACTATCGGATAGCTCCCATATTCCGGTATGAATGATGCCTACTATTCTCTGCCCATAAATCTGGGTGATATTATTAACAAAAAAGAGCAGCCCAGGCTTTCGCTGAAAGAATCAATTTCAGCCTGGATACATCTCTTACTGGTAACCCGTTTTGGCGAATTCAAAGATGATCAGTCTTTTGGTTGTCAAATTTGGGAACATGACTTTGAGAATATTACCAACTCTCAGAAATTTAAGGAAGAGCTTCAAAAATCGATTCAGCAATCTCTGATCAGGCATGAGCCCCGGCTAACGGATATCAAATTGGAAGTTCAAATTGAACAAACCGAAATTGTTGAGCAAAACCGGAGGATAAAAATTAAGATTGGTATCAAAGTCAGAGCCACTTTAAAGAAAACCAACGAAGCATTTATACATCTTGAAAGTTTCTATATTGGTCCGTTATCCTATTCCTGACAACAGCCATCACCGGTAAATTCAAATTCCTCATTCGGAATAATATGAAAGAAAGCAGAGAGAAAATTAGGGCCCGGATGATTAAGAATGCTTCGCGTATCTGGGGGTTTACAGAAACTGAAGCTGAAAGCTCTTTTGATCCGCTGGTAAGCATGCTGCTAGGGGCATTGTCGCATGAACTTGAAATTATCTCCGATGATATTCAAAATACCGAATCCCGCATTGTTGAAAAGCTTATACAATTAGTTACGCCAGAACCTATTACGGGGCCATTCCCTGCTCATGCCATTCTGAGGGCCGATCCTGTTCTTCCTGTTTTTGATATTTCGCCCAACTATCAGTTTTACTTATACAAGAAGTTTAAGAGCGCTGCTGACTCAACAAAAACGGAGGAAAAAAGTATTTTCTTCTCGCCTTCCGGCACCTTTAAGCTTATTAAGGGTCATGTTCATTATATTGCCAGCGGAACAAAAATACACGAATACAAAAAAGAGGGTTATAAGGAAATCTGCGCAGAGGCAAACAGGGGAAAGAGTTTACCATTATCTGGTTTCTGGCTGGGTGTTGACCTTGATGAGGAAGTTGAATCTCTGGATGGGTTACGTTTCTTTTTCGAGATGAGGAGCCAGCAGCATGCTGATTCATTTTATCAGTCTTTACCGCGAAGCCATTGGTATATCAATGATATTGAGGTTACTCCGGTGTCTGGTTATGGGAATGACCCCATACGCTTTCGAAAGGAACTCGAGGATGTTATTAAACAAGAGGTTGATATAACGGCTAAGGTAACGCACCATGTGGGAAATTTTTACCGCGACCAGTTTATCACACTGGAAACCGGGAATGCAGCACCTGAAAAATATGTTACCAAAGAGCAATATCCCAGGGTAATCCGTGAAACTTTTAATACTGAAGACCTCAAGCGATCCCCGCGGAACTTTTTCTGGATCGAGGTTCGTCACGGCCAGCCATTTTCATCCGATCTGATTGATGAATTGCAATGCTCCATGAACTGTTTTCCGGTTATAAACCGACAGCTCAATGATTTCACTGTTTCATCGCGCGAAAATATTAACATCATTCCTTTGGATACGGAGGATTCTTTTCTTGATATAAAGAATGTTTCCAATTCGGGAGGGAAAAGCTATACGATGAAATCCTTTTCGAGCTTAACCGATATTCAAAAAGGGACCTACATTTTACGGCAAGGAGGAATAGCCAGGTTTGATTCGAGAAACGCCCGCGAAATGATCAATTATCTACTTGAGCTTCTCCGGGATGAAAGTGCTGCCTTTTCAGTATTGGGTTCCGATATGATTTCATCGAACCTGCGTGAGCTCAATCAGGGTATTGCCCGTTTGGACCAGCGCCTCCAGGATAGTAATGTTGTAAAAGAGAATTTGTCCTATATTATGTTAAAATCAGATTCTCAGGACGATATGATTTTCGTAGAATTCTGGTCGACTAAAGCAACCGGAGCTAACAAAATTAAACCAGGACAAAAACTAACTGTTTACGAGGGGAGTGATATTAAAAGTGACAGTGTGGTACTCATGACCCCAACTATCGGGGGCCGCGATAAGTTGGATACAGGTGACCGGTTGAATGCCTATCGGCGAACCTTGCTTTCCAGGGGCAGAGTGGTAACAGCGGAAGATGTGAAGGTTTTATGCTATGAACATTTTGGAAAGTCCGTTGATCAAGTGGAAGTCAGCCGTGGAATCATGAAAGGTGAAGCGGTAAACACCGGCTTTGTACGAACGATTGATATACACATTTCCCTTTCGAAAAGGATGACTCCCTTTACGGCTGAAGAAATGAAATTTCTGGTTGATGACTTGAATATAAAGCTCAAAGAGCAATCAATGAATAACATGCCTTACCGTATATTTGTTAAGTAAGGTATTTTTCTTCAGCCGATCATAACATTTGGAGCTCCCGGCCCAACTATTTTTCCACCGTGTGCGGTTGAATCACCCAGCCGGGCAGCAGGTTTGCCTCCGATCATCACGGAGGTTGATCCCATGATAATTTTATTTGGCGGCCCTACGCAGAAAGTAGAGTCACCCATTACTGCGGCAGGCCTTCCTCCAATCATTACGGATGGACAACCCGGACCAATTATTGGGCCTCCGACATGTGGAACCGGCGGAAGTCCGGGTGTAGCCATCGGACAGATGGTCATATCTCCAAGACAAGATGCAGGTAATCCCATAGTATTATTAATTTATTGCAACTACTGTCGCCTGTATTACAATTGCGGACTCTCCATGTATGTTGGTTGCGCCATCGCTGGTAAGGACAGTCATGGAACCGGAAGAGATCGTATTCATTGAATTCCCTTTTGACGACATGGAAGTGGCTTCCATTTTCATTTCTGCATCGGCATTTATGTTAACATTGAGGGACGCCATCTTCAGTTCTGATGCAGATTGCACCTTGAAACTATCGCTGGACTCTACCTCGATAGAGCCGGCGGTACTTTTTATCTGAATAGAAGAGGCTTCAATCACCAATTTACCCTTGCTGAAAATACTCAGGGTTGGATCGCTGCCTGCTGTCAAAGAAATATGGTGTGAGGCTGATTTATCATTTTCCTGATAGATAATAATTTGCTCTTGCCCCTGACTATCGATCAGCTCAATGGTATTCCCGCTACGCGTTCGGATGGCTTTAATGTCATTTCCACCCGAACCCCAGCTTCCGTCCGGCTTATTATTACCATTAAACAAACTTCCCAGCACATAGGGCTTCTCAGCGTCACCCGATTCGAAACCCACCATAACCTCCTGATCCAATTCCGGAACAAAATAGAATCCGGATTCAGATCCGGCATGCTGATTCGCGATCCTGATCCATGGGCTTTCAGCTCCTGAGGGCTGCCAGAAAAATCTTACTTTTACGCGGCCCAGCTTTTCGGGATCATCGTTGTTTATAACTTTCGCAGATTGGGTCTCACAATGGGGAAATGCCATAGGATCAGTATAATCCGGCAGCTTTGCTTTGGAAGGAATGCAGGCAAACTCATTTGAATAATTCAATAAACTATCGCAATAATGCGTAATCGACGTGATGAAATACTCCCCTAAGTCGATTTTTCCACTTGCATGAGTTTTTACCGCCTTTATCGTAGTCTTTCCTCCAAGAATCAACTCCGGGTTATGACTTTTTCCGATAGCTGCTGACATGCCCAAAGCGATTGCACCACCCTGAAGATCGGTTACATTTCCAACCTCCGTTCCATATACTGATTCATCGGTTGCCAAATGATTATACAACCTAACGGAATTCTGGTTGAAAAGCCTCATCGATTTTTGATGGGCAAAATTCCCATACTCATTGAGACTATTGGAGCCGGTAGAACTGTTGGTAGCAGATTCAACCGACCTCGCAGTGGAAGGATTATAAGTTACATACTTCATATTCAATGGATTAATCCTGATTGAAAATGAAAAATCCTGCATATCCTCGCCCAGGCACAGGTTGGAAGATCTTCCGGTAGGCGCACCAAATACCAGCTCCGTACCATCATAAAAGAACCATTCCCCAAATCTTACGGCCAAACGCTTGAGGAAATTATACCGGCTTTCATTATATTGAACGGTATAAGGGTGCTTTTCGATATTAGAAGGTCTTACCTGATATCTGATCATATCTCTCGGATAAGGGGTAAGCACCTTATCCACAACTTGCTTAAGGGTAAAATCAGGAAAGGAATTACAGCCCGGATTATCCTGCAACAGGATGTCCGGACTGTATCCCGAAATCAAAATATGATCATCTTCAGCAAAACCTGATTTGCTGGCCTTGACATCAGTTATTAATCCCTTAAAGTAGAGGGCCGGACGTGAACCTGAAAACCCGGAGGAGAAACTTTCGATTTCTATCTTGATCTCTTTGCCTATGAACCTTTTTGATTTCTCAATCAAGAAGGTATTCGGTTCTTCAAATGTTTCGGTGCGGCACTTTACCTCAAATTCATGATGGTCACAAATTCTCTGTTGAATTTTAAACTCCATGAAGTTTCTAATGGTTTCACCATCAATCTCGATTGTAACTTTTGATACCAGCCCCATATAGGTAATTTATTTATTCTTCGTATCCTGGCCAGACATTCAGATGGCTTACGCCGGCAACAGCAACTTCCCTTGCTGAAATGGACAATTCCACTTTCATTTCCTGATCTTTGACAAAAGTTTCGAGGTAGTCCACACACATGCCATCCACAAACTCAATGTAACGGTATGATCTTGACGATTCAACTCCTAAAAACTCGATTTTCCCATTCTTGGCAGAATTAGTCACCATCCAAAGGAGTATATCGCTTTCATCAAAACTGGCATAGGAAAGTTTAATTATTCCACCCCTCACCATTGAAACTGGCCGGCCATTTCTATCAACTTCCTGAGAAAAGTGTAACTCACAAAAATTCACAGGAATACCCTCTTGCTCCGTTTCAAAGCCTTTGACGTGTAATCTCGCTGATAAAATCATGTGCTAATGCAGTTTATCGCTGACTGGTTTGATCTACTGGTACACCGTTAACAGTAACTTTCTGTCCTACAATGGAGAGCATAATCGAAAATCCCATATCGGTGGTTTCCTCCTGATAAGATTCCAGGCATACCTTCTCCAGTTTTAACTCCCTGGGCATTGCGGTGAGAACCTGATCACTGATTTTGAAAGTTACGGTTTCCTTAACTTCATGGTCAGCCAGCCATTTGATCAGCCCTTGAACCGTATCAGTTCCGGGTTCAACAATTGAAAACGCGAAAGGAGTAACCTGAACCGGACCAAAGGTAATTTTCTTGGTCGGGTTGTTGACGATTGCTGATGAGGTGTAACCAAATCTAAGTCCCCCAGTTAGCTCCAGCTCGTCGGAGATACCATCAATCGCACATTTAATTACAGTTGCCATAATATTCTATTTTTAAAATGAAACTTATTTACTCTGGTTGTATTCAGAATTCCAATCGGTACCATCATCCCCTTTTTGGCCATCCATTTTTATCATGAAATTTTTGGCCGGGAAATAGGGCTTCATATTGATATCGAGGTAAACCTTATCCTTTTGGCGCGGATCCTGTTCAAAACGGGTAATGGTAAAATCCTCAATCAGTTTACCCGGTCCGGCGATACTGTTGAGAAACTTGCCAATCTGGTTCTTGATGTCCTTTTGCGTGTTATAATCAAAATTCTCAAATGCACGGCGATTAAGGAAGTCCATCATCACTTTTGTCACATAGTCGAAAACACGGACAACGGAATAGGTTTGCAGGCCCAGGTTATCGCCGCTAAAAAGGGTTTTGGCCGAGAATGCCATCACCTTACCATATTCGTTGACCATTGGAACCAGTCCAAGTTTTTCAAGGCTTGCGATTTCGCTTTTTTTGAGGTCGAATTTAACCCCATCAACCTCATTAATTCCGCCATGCTTTTTACCGGCGGCCACCTGCGACATGAGCGTGTTGTAAATGCTTCCGGCTAATGCTCCGGACGGTGGAACAAATAATTCCTCATCTTCGCCAAGTTCACCATATTTCTCCCTGCCTACCAGCCAGTTGCAAGTCATCATAACATTTGACCGGTACATATCACCACTGGTCAGATTTGCCGATTCAAACAATTCCATCACATCATCAGGGTTATCGAGATGTTCGAAATCAGTTACCAGCATAACTTTATTCTCATGGGCAATTTTGGCCCACTTTTCCACTACCTTATTGGATCCAAGATAGCCCGGAACCACCAAAAGGCTATAATTATCCCTCAAATCAAGGCGGTCATAATTGTCGACCAGCTCATTCTGAACCGCATCAATAAAACGGGTATCATCCAAGTCCTTAAGCTGTTCCAGGTCAGCGTTCATAAACGATAAGTTCTTGATCTTATCGCTTTCAGCATTTTTGAAGAAATGGGCAACCGATCGGTATGACTGCTCCAGTTCCCTGCCGGTTTCGATGGCTCTTTTAAGATTCTCCTTCAGCGTACGTTCATCATCTGCAACATTCTTCTCGCACATTTCAACCATTTCAGAAACACTTTCTGTGGACGAAAGTACAGCAGCCCAAAGGGCCAAAGAATTTTTCAGGGATTGCCGTTCGGCCTTTTTGTCGGACTCAGAAAGGAAGATCTTTTTCCGGGCTTTACGTTCGGGGTTTAAATTTTGAACGCCATCAAACGATGTTTCCAGAAGGTCGAAGCCCCCGACTTTAGCCAGTTCCTGAATGCTTTTATCAAGCAATTCCGAAGGCCTTTCGATCTGCCTGACGTCGGAAGTTATTTTCTCTTTATACTGCTCAAAAGATTGAGCTTGTTTATCTTGCTCAGCCATTATTTTGATATTTTAATTTCTGTTTAATAATAATTTCATAGATCAAACTATTTGGCTTCTTCCAATTCCTTAATCATGGAATAAAG
>CAIXKO010000374.1 GCA_903919925.1 uncultured Bacteroidota bacterium
AAGATCATCCCATTGCTCGCGATTCAGCCCATCGCTCACCAAATCACCGGCAATGGAATAAAATGCAGCATCGGGGTGCGATTTTTCGGCCTTATTAATTAATTCCCCGAATTTGGGCGAATGATGGGTATCGCCAAACCAGATAAATGAAAACTGATTATCGGGAGCCGGTGTTGAAAACGACTGATTTCCGGTCCATTGCGTTTGAGTGGAAACCTGATACTCATAAGTGGTTCCAGGCTTTAACCCTCTGAGTTGGGCAGTATACCGATCGATAAACCGATTGTTCATCAATACCCGGTCCTCCATACGGTATTTCGATGCTTTCACTGAAAACTCCTGTGTGTCACCCTTTTCCCTGTATTTCACCATTCCTTCCGCCGGGGTAGTATCTGTGCGCCATTGTATATCGATTCCCGTGGAGGGATCGGAACTCCAGGTCAGCATAACCTGATCAGCCGATGCCGTTGAGGGATAAGTAGTGGTCCGGAATGCCCCGATCAAATGAGTTTCGGCACCTCTTCCCCTCACGGTGGTCAGCAATTGTTGGCCCTTCAGGTTATCGGGAACCTCGGTCAACACTAATTCATCCCAGTCGTGATAGGTAAATGCGCCAACATCCATAACCCCAACAAATTGCTTTTCAGGAAAGAAATTGGAAAGTTTTAATTGATCCCCTTCATTTTGCGGCGCAACACAAACGAAATAATGCAGGCTGAAATTTTCGAAGCCATTGATTCCCAACCCTACTCTGCCGGTTTTGAAAGCTTTTTGCCAGACTTCATAAGTAGTTTGTTCGTTTTTAACCACCTGATCTGTTTTGGTAAATCCTTTTTCAGCAAGCCAAAAGGGGACCTGTTTTTGCTCATTGCTCCGCATAACCGATACCACCACCGGCACATTTACATCAAACATCCAGTGTTTTTCTGCGAGTACCCCAAGCTCCTCTTTCGAAAACAGCGAAATCACCTTTTGATAGTCCAGATCGGCCAACTCTTTATTATTCTTAGTCTTATACAGATTTTCGATAACAACATCCATAACGCCTTTCACCGATTTATCGGCATGCGAACACGACGGCATCCCAACCAGTATACTACCCACTATCACCATAATCAACACTTTAGCCACTTTCCCTGCTTTCATCGCCCTAAACTTTAAATTGTTAAATTCCTATTCCCATCCCTCCAAAGCTCCACCGCCCTTATTAACCCACAATCCCAACCAAAAGATCCGCGCCAATCCGCGCTCCCGAAGGGATCCGCGTCATTCGCGTGCCATTCTTTCTTCATCGTCATCCGCGTGCCAGTCTTTCTTCTCCCTTATTTGTGTTCCGCATTTTTTAGATTCGGCTTAGTCCGCCAGCTGGCATCGGGTCCAAAGCGAGTATGATATTGACTGTGCTTCAGTTTGTTATATTCCGGATAATGGTAAATCATACGGTTTGATACCAGAAAAACTGCACCTGATATCAGAAAAGCACATACAGCATACAGCCATAGTCGTTTATATATTGGCGCGTAATTATCTTGTTCTGCGGCTATTATCTGTTCCTTTTCGCGCGGTAAAAGGAGAATTAATGTGGTGGCAACAATGGCATCCACAAAAATCACCCATTCTGTTAACAACCGGCTGGGATGCCAACCAGTTAATGCCCGCTCAAAATTAGCAACCAGCATGATCCACAGCAGTATAAGAAAAACGAGTTGCCCGCGGGCCAGCCCACTTACGGGAAATATAGACAATGGCGACCGGTAATGGCGTACCACAATAACTATACAAGCCACTACGAGCAAGGCCCAGGTAAGGTTAAACCATCCCGATGGGGTCATTTGCAGAACGCCTAAACCTGGTAGCCGACCCAGATACGGAAGGTTCCACCTGGCGGCGGTGGTTTCGCTGGTTCCATCGGCCTTTTCGATAGTGGTTTTCCATACCGCCGGGTTCAGTTGCCCGCTCCACACATCCACGTTTTTGAATACATTAAAATAGGTGAGGCCGAGCAGAATAAATAAAACGGAAAAAGCTCGGGTCCAGCGTCCAAAACCAGGTGCCAGGGCGGCATCACTTTCAGAATGAGGTTTAACCCTGGAGGCCAAAAAACCTAAGGCCACTGCAATGGCAATCCCGTTTACAAAGCCATAACTTTGTTCGAGAAAGCTATGCCAGTTTTGACTTTGCCAATTTGCCCAGGATGAAGTAATTGCGTTAAATTGATCGGTGCCCGGCAAGATGCCCTTGTTTTCAAGAATTGCCGGATTCCCAAACGACATCATCAATTGCTTGAGCCATTGCATTCCGGCAAACCCGAGTCCACCTATGGTTCCGGTTATTACTGAGGCCACCGCAACAGGCCGCAAGTTATTGCGCCACAGCCAGATACTGGTTCCCGCCAGCACTCCGGTAATTCCGGCCCAGTCGTCCGATCGCGGCGGGGTCATCCTGATTCCTCCATAATTTGCAAAGAACAGGCTGCCCAAAACCGGTAAAGCTAAAAAGGCCAGGAGCCAGCCTCCGCCCATGTAAACGAACAGCGAAGATCCGTTTCTAAATTTTCCAAAAAAAATAAAGTAGGCGGTAACTCCGAGTACCAGCCCAATTACCCAGCCGATATGTTGTGGATAATCGCCAAACCACTGGGGCCAGTTATTCAGTAAATTCGAGGCTTCATAAACCTGCCGGCCGGTTTCAGGATTCAGATATGACGGGTCACCCTGCAAATAGGTAAGCGCAGCGCCCAGCTTGTTCTCTATCCCAACCGTGCGAAGCAAAAGCTGCCCCAGGAATCCGGTTATGGCCCCTCCAGCGGCAAAAGCCGGAAGTAACAGCCGGTTTTTCACTCTACGCCGATCGTATAAATCATAAACCCCGGCACCGAAAAGTGCAAAAAAGGCAGCAAGGTAATCGGCATCAAACCAGTAAAGCGGGTTTTTGTGTCGGGTTAAAGTATCATCAAAAGCAACCCCGCTCTGCAACCAGCGGGCAACAGGATCTTCTATAATATCGAGCAACAGCCAGGCACCAAAAACAAAAAGCATAGGCTTAAAAATCCTGATAATCTGATCGCGCGATGCCACTGCTGCAAATACAGTGCCGGCGCCACCCATCGCGGCCCATAAAAAACCCATATAAAAGAGCGAAACGTAACCAAACCATTGCGATACCGCATGCCCGCTCTCGGAATAGGAGAGTACCTGCATGTAGGATTGCGAAGCGCCGAACCCCCACCCAAGGGCACCAAATAAGGCAAACCACGGAACCCGCTCCCGCCAGTCATCGCGGCCCGACAACAAGGCTCCGGCAATGGCAGCAAGGCATCCGGCAAAAGCGGCACCATATTCGTGACCAAAATTGCCCCTGATGCCCCACCCGATCGAAAGCGATAAGCCAATCAGAATAACTGATCCGGCCCGCCAGGATGGATTACACTTAACTGATTGCATATAAATATTTTATGTTGCTGTTCAGTATATTTAAAACCATTGTATTGGGCTGCGCCAAAATAGGGCA
>CAIXKO010000375.1 GCA_903919925.1 uncultured Bacteroidota bacterium
CAAAAAAGAATTACTACCCTATATTGCAGCACAAGTGTTGGGTGCAATCGCAGGAGCAGGTATCTTATACCTGATTGCAAGCGGTAAAGCAGGTTTTGAAATTGGCGGATTTGCCGCAAATGGATATGGAGAACATTCTCCCGGCGGATATAATTTGCTTGCTGCATTAGTGACTGAAATAGTGATGACTTTTATGTTTTTGATCATTATTTTAGGAGCCACACATCCAAAAGCACCCAAGGGATTTGCAGGGATAGCAATTGGTTTGGGTTTAACGCTTATTCATTTAATAAGTATTCCCGTAACAAACACTTCAGTAAATCCTGCAAGAAGTATCAGTCAGGCAATTTTTGCCGGTGGTTGGGCATTTGAACAGCTATGGTTATTCATTGTAGCACCAATCGTTGGAGCAATTTTGGCTGGTTTGGTTTATAAAATGATTTCGCCCGAAAAGGAATAAAAAACTTCACCAGGTAAATAGGACGCTGGGCGGTGTGCAAGGCCCGGCGATGAGTAACAGGAAAGAGCGTTCATGTATTCGTTGCTCGGGCCGGTAACCTTAATCAAATAGTATGAAAAAGTCTATTTATTTACTGATTTCCATCTTCCTGCTTTTTTCATGCAAAAATTCGGTCAGTGAAAAAGAAGTTTTTGAATTTCCACTTCTCGAAGTCCCTTATTACAACGTTAAAGTCACCGGCGGATTATGGAAAATGAGAATTGATTCCTGTATAAAAAATACCATATGGGATAACCTTGCCCAACTGGTCAGCTCCGGCAAGATTGATAATTTTTCAATTGCTGCAAGAATAAAAAAGGGTGATTTTAGCAGCAATGAAGCCAGCGATTCTGACTTATATAAAACAATACAGGGGGCATGCTATTCACTTAGGCTGCAACCAGATCCGAAACTCGAACGGTATATTGACAGTTTAATTGCCATAATAGGTAAAGTTCAGGAACCCGATGGTTATCTGTACACAATCAGATACTTTAAACCTCTGGGGGATAAATGCATTGGAGGCCGATGGGCAAATTTGAGCCACAGCCATGAACTGTATAACCTGGGTCATATGATTGAAGCTGCTGTGGCACATTACGAAGCAACAGGCAAACGCAACTTTCTTGATATGGCCATAAAAACAGGAGACCTGATCGATCGGACATTTGGCCCCGACAAGCTTAGATTAATACCTGGGCATCAGGAGATTGAACTGGCACTGGCAAAACTTTACAGGGTAACGGGCAAAAAGGAATATCTGGAGGTTTCAAAGTTTTTCCTGTCCGAGCGTGGTCATTATAATAATGGCCGGGCACAATATATTTTCCGGAATAATCTCACCTATTTCCAGGATCACAAACCGGTTTTGGAGCAGGAAGAAACCACCGGGCATGCAGTAAGGGCATGTTATATGTATGCAGGAATGGCTGATATCGGCGCACTGACAGGGGATACTGAATATATCGAAGCATCAAACCGATTATGGGAAAATGCTACCGGTAAAAAGATTTATGTAACTGGTGGTGTTGGAGCCAGCCACACAAAAGGAGAAGCTTTTGATGAAGCTTATGTGTTACCGAATCTCTCAGCCTATAGTGAAACCTGCGGAGCAGTTGGAAATATCTTATGGAATTTCAGATTAGGTAAGTACTATAAGGATGCAAAGTATTTTGATGTTCTGGAAAGAACATTATACAATGCTTATCTTCCTTCATCCTCCATCCATGGAACAGGTTATTTATATACTAATCCATTGGCCGACAGGGGTCAAACCACCCGGTCAGATTGGTTCGATCCTCCATGCTGCCCCACAAACATCTGCAGAACAACTACCTCTGTACCAGGATATATTTATCTCACTGATGATGACAACCTGTATATCAATCTTTTCATGAAAAGTGAATCAAAAATTGATTTCGGAGGCAGAAAGCTTATCGTTAATCAGGATACTGAATATCCTTGGAACGGTGAGATAAAAATCAGCCTGGGGTTGGACAAACCATCCTCTTTTACTATTAAAATAAGGGTACCTGGCTGGGCACGTGAAGAACCAATTCCCCTGGGATTATACAGATATCCGGATAAAGGAAATAAGACTATATCCATTAAAATAAATGGCAAAGATCAGAAAGTCATTCTCGATAAAGGTTATGCGGTAATTCAAAATAATTGGCAGACCCATGATGTAATTTCTCTTGATTTTCCAATGGAAATAAGAAGACTCCTCGCTGATGAAAGGGTAACGGAAAACCGCGGGCGTATAGCTCTTGAGAGAGGCCCTCTTGTGTATTGCCTTGAGGGGATTGACAATAATGGGAAAACAAGCAACATAATTCTCCCTGATGAGTCAAAACTTACCTCCAGATATATAAATGATTTGCTCGGCGGAATTACCGTGATTGAGGGTAAAGCAAAAACAGTTGATGACAGAGGAGTGGCCTCTGTTTCCGGTTTTACTGCTATACCCTATTTCGCATGGCTCAACAGAGGTCCGGGAGAAATGGACATTTGGCTCCAAAGAGACAGCGTTATGGTTAATAATTTAAAACAGGAGAACTGAATAATTGAAAAATGTTTTTGTAAGCTTTGCGGTAATTACCAGTACCATTTTCGGGTCTCCACTGTTTTCTCAAACACCAGAGTTAAGGCCTGAAATATTAAGGTTTGAACCATTTGTCTGGCCATCGGAAGTTCCTGCTGATTGTCCGTTCAAACCCTCAGAAACGCTCACTGGAATTAAATTTCTGGGTTATAAAAGCGGGTTTCATTACGGTGACACCTGGTATCCCACCTGGGCATCAAATGATACTTTATATTCTCC
>CAIXKO010000376.1 GCA_903919925.1 uncultured Bacteroidota bacterium
ACATATCCCGGTGGTTATTATCAGTGCCGATGCAATGCAACATCAGTTGGACAAATTGCTGAAGGCGGGAGCCGCAAGGTACCTGACCAAGCCTCTGGATATTACGGAGTTATTGAATACAATTGATGAAATGCTGAAGAAATAGGTATACCGATTTTTGTTTTTATTTCTCAGGAGGAATATAGGATCTTTCCTTTTCAATGGCGGTGTTAATCAGCGTTTCCGGAATGGTAATGCCGCTGAGTACCAGTTTGTTGATCAGGAAGCTGGTATTCCCATCCGCCATGGACCGGGTAAAGTGTCCCGGCAAAAACCGGCCTGATGAAAACGCACTGATGTATTCATAGATTTCGAGGCCATAAAGGATAATTACCGATCCCGACACCACGGAAAGTCCCATCCAGCTTTGATCAGCATCTACCCCGATCACAAACCGAGGTTGATAATAATCTCGTACCGCGTTGATAATGCCGAAATTGGAACCGTCGCCAAGGGCGAAAATCAGGTCGTTTTCAGGAAGTAAGCGAAGGGTAAGTCTGTAGGCTGAATCAGACATGGAGAACCCTTCAAACCCGGAAGCGATAAACACAGGGGTTTTTACCGACCCACCGGCATCAGTCACCCCCTGTTCAAATCCATCCCGGTATTCACGCAGGAATGCGGCATCGAATCCCTGCACTACCAGGGCCCTGCAGCCGGGAACCAGCCCTGCCGAAAGGTAACCGCCCAGATAGGAGGGTGCATAAACCCGGTGGTCGATGGATGCCAGCCCGTCAAACTCATCGGCGGCAACCGCCAGAAGTAGTATTTTGCATTTCCCAAAGCTGCCTTTAAGCCTGTTTACGGCGTTGCGATACTGGTTTCCTGCTATGATGACCAATACCGGCAAGGCTGAAGTCATTTCGGGGATTTCTGCAATCCAGTCCTCACCCGCCGCCACACTGTCGGGGATAATATATTGGATCCTGAAATTGAAATCCTTTTTCGCTACTTCGATGCCTTCGTAAACAACATCCACAAAACTCCGGTCGCCAAGTCCCTCTGCCGGAAGTAAGGCGTAAACCTCAAAATCGGGATCGAAAAGTCCTTCCTGCTCAGGGCTGCAGGCACCTGTAAACACAACAAGTATAAATAGCAATATCCGGGCAACTTTCATGGATTCACAAATTCGTGCAGGTTGAGTTTATAAATATTCCCGAAATTCTGGTAATTGTAAAATGAAACGTGCGAACCGTTCACGTATGAGTAACTATTTTGATAAAGATGATCGAAAGTTATTTCGGGCTCATTGGCAATACTGTTGTTGATGAAAAAAGCAAAACGATCGGCAATCCATGATTTCAGATCAACGTCATATTGATCGGCTTTCGAGGTTTCATAGGGGTTGGCGGCAGTCATCAGCATGATTCCCGGCGTGGAAATCGCTTGGCCGATTTTTCCTGAATAGCAAGATTCCACCGCCCAGAATACCAGTCGATAGTTGTTTTTCTGATGCATTTTTTCAAAAACCGATTGCCAGAAGAGGGGAGTCAGCGATTCGCCTCCATCACCGTTGAACACCATTCCCTCAGGGGTTCCGTGTCCGGATGTAAAAATCAGGATGTCGTCAGCGGAAGTGGATGGAAGAACCACTGGTGTTGCGGACGTCAACTCACCTGTCAGGATGCTTCTGATGCCATCAGGCGTGATGTCCGCCAACTTGTAGTCGATCACCGGTTTCTGATAGAGGTTATCTCCGCCCGGCACGTTTCTCACCACTCCGGGTAGCGCATTGGAGGGAGAGTTTGCCAGGTCGTCGGCCAGGACCAGGATGATGTGCCCGTCGTCGACACCGTTGGCCTTTAAAAGTTGGTAGGTATGCAGTACATCGGCCTGATGGCGGTAATTTGCCCATCCGCTGGATGTAGCCATCAGGAAGGCATACAGGCCCTTGCGCTTGTCGAGTACCGGCCAGGTGCCATTTTCAGTGAAAACCTGCCTGATTTCGGCAATGGTACGGTAGGCAGCCGATGTGGAGCTGATCCTCCCGCTTCCGTCGGAGGTGTAAAACCGGGTGACCACAAATTGCCCGGCATCCACACGCCAATGGCCGTAGGTGGTGGTGTTGACATCCGTGAAGTAAAGCTCATCAAAGTCGAGCGGCCCGCTGGCACCACTCAGATCCGGAAAAATACCATCCCGGATCAGTCCGGCGGCAATGCTGATCTCATCGCGCTGCCAGCCCGATTCACCTGTCCTGCCCGAAACTACCTTCATCAGTGCTTCAGCGAGGGATTCGCCGCCTTCACCCCCGGATGCTTCGAGTGCCAGTGAAATCAGCATCACTGCATCATACATATTGGCGAGAAATGCATTCGGGTATTCTCCGTACCGGGCATGGAAGGAGATATCGAATCCCGATTTTGGATCGGCGGAAATAGTTGTTCCTTCGATGTTTTCCGCCAGAGGGCCCAGCTCTTCCACCAGGGTAGGGATGCAGGCAGCATCCGAAAGCAGAAGCCTGATTTGTTGTCCGTTAGCCCTGTAGGCCCTGATGAGTGAGGCAATCTGGGCCGGCAGGTCGATGGCGGCAATGACTGCATCCGGATGGTTAACTGCCATATCATCCCACGCCTTCCCGGCCGCAAGAGTATCACCGGGATTAATTACCCGGATTCCCGTAACCGCCATCCCCAGCTCAGTGGCAAAAAACCCGAACCAATCCTCAAAGGAGGCGCCGTACTGCGATTCTTCAGTGATCAGCGCCACCGATCGGGCACCCCCGGCCTGCGCCAGCAACAGCAAAGTTTTTGTCTGAGATATATCGGGCTCTGCCAGGCGCCAGAAAAATTTCTTTCCCGCAAAAGCCCTCGAAAGATTCGCCGCAGTGGCCACCGGGGCCATCAGGATCTTTTTGCCTTTGATAAATCCGGGAGCAACCTTAAAAACATCCGAGGAGGTGAGCGGACCAATGACTGCCATTATTTTTCGGTCCTCAACAAGCTCACCGGCTGCAACTTCCACATCTTCAACACCAATATCCTTCTTTACCAGCTCAATGTCATGCCCGGAAACTCCCCCGGCCAGATTGATATTTTCAACCGCCCAGTCAAGCGCCTGATCCCAGTTTGATGCGTAATCCCCCGAGTAAGGAAGCATAACCCCGATCCGCAGAACATCCCGGTTGCCAAATGGCTGCCACTTTTCACATCCCGTTGCCAGGAATACTGTTAGCAAAATCAGGATTAACGATTTGAACCTGAGCATAATATGTTTTAGGAGCTATTCAATCGTAAAATACTGGTTTTTAATGGCCCACACAATAAGCCCTGCAGTATTTCGTACACACGATTTCAGAAAAATATTCCCGCGGTGAGTTTCAACCGTTTTGTTGGAAATAAAAAGCTTTTCCGAAATCTCCTGAGAGGTAAACCCCTTACATATTAATAACATGATTTCCATTTCACGGCTGGTCAGACTATCTAATCCGGGTGCCTGCAAAACATTTTGACAGGCAAGCTTCTTAACAATGTCCTGGCTGAAATAGTTACCCCCCTGATAAACAGTATTTATGGCTTCCTGTAATTCCATTTTGCCCGATTTTTTCAGAATAAACCCTTTTACTCCGGCTTGTATCATTTGTGAATAATGCCCCGTATCGGAAAACATGGTGAGGGCAATGATTTTTAAATCTGGTTTTGCCTGAAGTGCTTTTATCGTGGTTTGTACCCCGCTCAATTTTGGCATTTCAATATCCATCAGGGCAATGTCAACCGGTATTACCCCGAGTATTTCTATAAAATGGTACCCGTTTGAAGTATCATAAACCACCTCAAGTCCATCCAACTGTCCCAATACCAACTTGATCCCTTCACGAAAAAGGTCGTGGTCATCGATAACAGCCATTTGAATTGTATTCATAAACTTAGTTATAATGGAATTTCGATATGTACCTTGATACCGTTTTGCGGTGAATTTTCAATGATGAGCTGGCCTCCGAAAGTTTCAACCCTGTTTTTAATATTGTAAAGACCCATCCCCACCGATTTTTCCAGCCCCGCGTTAAATCCTTTTCCGTCATCGGTATAATGGATATGCAGGATTTTATCTCTGATACTAATATTGATGATAATCCTGGTGGCCTGAGCATGCTTCAAAGTATTGTTTAACAGCTCAGTTATGCACCTGTAAATAGTTAACTCTTTGTTTCTTTCAAACCGTTCGGTGAATTCCGATAAGAATTCAACTTTAATGGAACCTTTGCTGACAATGGGTGAAATAAAGTTCTTTAATGCTATGTTTAATCCATGAATTTCAAGCACATGTGGACTGATGTTATGAGAAATCCGCGATACCTCGTCAATTGCATCGGATATTACCTGCTGGATCTTTTTTTGTATAGATTCCTTTTCACTCTCTTTGGCATCAACATATCCTTGAAAATATAGGTTTATAGCCGATAAAACCGGGCCCAGCCCATCATGCAGGTCCCTGGCGATGCGTTTGCGTTCGCTGGCTTCGGTTTCTACCACTGCTTCTATCAGCTTTTGCTTGATAAACTCTTTTCGCCTCAACCGCAGGTAAAAAATGCTAATAACAAATGAAATGCTAAGAACAATTAATGTAATGGCAAGAAATAATATTTGTTTTTTATGAAATTCATTTTTTTGTTCTTCTTCTTTTATTTTTTGTTCTTTAATGATTAAATTAAACCGGGCCGATTGTTCGTTTATTTGTATATCTATCCGGTCCCTGAAGAAATCTAGCTGTAGCAAACGTCCGATAGATTGAAAATCGAGTGCGTCCCGGTAGTTGCCCATCAATTCATAAATAGTTGAAAATTCGAGATATATGCGCATGTATAGGTTCCTGTTTTCTTCTATCGGACAAAGATTGGAAGCCTCAACAACTGGTCGTATTGCGGATTCAAATTTGCCCATCCCAATATATATATTGCCTTGGTTGATCAGAGCATTCATTGCGCTGAACTTCAGGCCAGCCTCAATAAAATTCCTGACTGCCTGTTCCGATAATTCAAGCGCTTTGGCAAATTGTTTTTTCAGATAATACTGGAAGCTTAGTTCATTCTGGGAAAAGGCCAGGTTGGAAATGCTGTTGATTTTTGTCGACAAGTTCAGGCAGACATTGGAATATTTCATGACCGAATCGGTATAGCTGACGGCTGGCTTTCCCCACTCATTGTATATTGCTGCCAGACGGTTACAGGCAAAGGCCCGGTTCAAATCTGAAATGCTTCCCTTTTTATATAAAACCTCATTCAGCATTTCGGCGCCCTTCAGGTATTCCTGCTTTTCCCGGTATGCTTCACATAAATATATGGTGCACAAGATTGTCCAATCCGGTGTGGTGTCGGCTGATATGGCGTCCATTAAAAGCGGGATGGCCTTGTCGGGCATCGATTTTTCGAGATACCTGGCAGCTGTCCAAACGAGTGCTTCCTTTTGCCCGAGTGAATCGGGTGCGGTAAACATCCTGGTTTCCTGCTCTTTTACCTTATCCGGATCGGCATAAAAAAGCTTTAGCCTTAAATAACTTGCTTTTGCATGCTGAATGGGTGTTAACGAATCACTATGACCCTCCAGCTTGTTCAGGCATTTTAACGAAATATCAGGATTGGTATTGACTTCTGCCATGCCTTTCGTGTAAACGCTGTCAAAAACAGATCTGCTGCCATGCTGCTGACCCAAAAGCTTAGCGGCCGGATTAACCAGCAAAAATACCCCCGCAATAACGATCCAAAGTTTTATTCGATTCATCTGACCTTTTTTTCAAAGCTACGTCAACCAAGCCAATGTTCAAAGTAATGAAGTCTGCCCGGGCTAAAAATCAGGGTTTACCCCGATTTTTTACTCTAATCACACCGATACATTTGAATCCTGATAATTAGTGATTCAAAACCATTACACCATGACCAGATATTTTAATTCCATCAGAAACACCAGGCATTTGACGTGGGCTCTAATCGTCACTTTTTTAGCGATTTTTGGGCTGTCCTGCTCAAAAGATGATACCCCTGTTATTGTTCCGCCGGATAATAGTCCCTCCCATTTAAAACAGTTCCTGCTCCGTTACGATAAGGATGACGGATCGGTTTATCGCATCAACCCGGCAGGCACCGATTTCGGATCCATGATATCAGAAGGCAGTGGCCTTGGAGGTTGGGAACATGTGGCGGGAGTCGACGCGAGCGCTCAGTTCCTGGTACTGCACGATGGCGATAAAAAGTATTCCATCAGGCACTTGTATTCCCTCGGTCAGATGGGCGACGAAACCGACCGCGGCAGCTGGGCGGGCAACTATGAAACTTTTTTCGGATTTCATGTCGGTAATGACGGTTATATCTTTGGCCAGGACAGTTATGGTGACCACAAATGGTTCGTGCAGCGGATAACCAGCCAGGGAAAACTCGGTGCCGAAACCGAGCATGGAACCTGGAACAATTACTATAAGTCAGGCACTCCGTTATATGTCAACGGTGAGACCTACCTCTTTTTCCAAACCTCGAGCAATGATCATTACTGGTTTATAGCGCATGTTGAACCGGATGGCACCTTGCATGATGTGGACGACGGATACTGGGGACGTCTCTGGGAGAATGTAACATCCTTTGCGATCAATGGGAAAACCTATCTTGTGGGACAATCTAAAGACGGAACAACGTCGGAAGGGCTGTGGTTTATCCAGCACATCAATTCAAACGGGACGATGGGGAACGAATCAGACAGGGGTGTCTGGAGAAATCACTATCAGGCATTTACCTCTTTTGTTAATGATGGCCAGGCCTATATTTTCGGCGCTGCCGATAATAACGAGTTCAACGGGAGAAACTACTTTTTCCAGCAGGTCTCTGTGGATGGAAAACTGGGTACTGAAACGTCGCATGGCACCCTCGACCGCGATTTTGATTTTGCCTTACCCTTCACTTTATACGACAGTCCGGGAAGTTTCTGGTATACGGTCGGATGGGATCTTTCACCAAGCACTGCTGTCCCTGCACGTCCATGGTCGACTTTGTTTTCAGATGCCTGGTATGGCGAGATCAAATTGGGAGGTGGAGCTGCCCTGGCCAATATCGACAAGGATGCCGGCGGGCGGTACGATGCCGTACTGACCGGGATTCAGAACCTGTGCGGCGCAGACCGCTACTATTACAAGGTGGCCTGGAATCTCGGCAATACCGGCCAGGCATCCTCCTGGAGCCAGACAATCTTTGGACCAACCATCGGAGAACAACAGTCTGGCGGAGGCGCCGACATTGGCGATATTGACGGAAACGGCATCCCCGACCTGCTCCTGATGAATGTGGATAACCCGGATGGCGGCAATTCATTCAGGTATCATATAGGCTGGAACATGGCAACCAACGGTAATGTCGCTTCGTGGAGCCCAATGATGCAGGGTATTGTTATCGGTAATGATAATGCAGGCGGTGGAGCCGCCCTGGGTGACATCGACAAAAACGGCCGGCCTGACCTGGTTTTTATGGGTATCGACGATCCATCCGGTAACAACAAATATTGGTATGTCGTTGGCAGGAATCTTGATAAATCCGGGAAGGTGGAGTCATGGTCTTCAACAATTATTCCACCGGTAAACCTTTATTTCTATTCTGCAGGCGGAGGGGCTGCGCTAGCCGATATCAACGGCAATGGCAAGCTCGACCTGGTGCTGATGAACCTCGACAGACGCCAGGGTTCCAACGAATTATGGATACACGTGGGCTGGGATATTGACATCAATGGAAACGCCGCTTCATGGACCAGCTTTCTCGGCCCACAGGTCGGATACAATACCGACGGGGGTGGTGCCGCCATCGCGGATATCGATAAGAACGGGATACTCGACCTGCTGCTTATGGCAATCGATAATCCGAATGGGCAGGACTAACGTCAATTGGTAGCACCAATAGGTGAACGGTCTCTCCAGAAAAACTCAAAACAGTTTTACGATTTCAGGTTCAATAAGAAAAATCAGGGTTTTCCCTTACACGGCTTCTTGTACTTCTTACGAATTTTGAATCCGCTAAATACGCTATTTAACAACCATTACACCATGACCAGATATTTTAATTCCATCAGATACACCAGGCTCTTGTCCTGTGCTGTACTCGTCACTTTCTTATCGATTTTTGGGCTGTCCTGCTCAAAAGATGACAACTCTGCCGGTGACCCGCCCGATAATACCCTCACCAAAGAGGAAAAGAAGTTTATGTTCTGCTATAACAAGCAAGATGTTGCAGAAAGCTATTGTACCCGATTTCTCAATACCACGCTCGGTTCATCCATTCAGTGCTCCCAACAGTACCAATTGTTATGTGGCTGGCAGCACATGGCCGGCGTTCAGGTGGGAACTAAGCAGTTCGTTTTTGGCCATAACGGTAGTAGTACTTTCGGCGATAAGTACTGGGAAATCTATGAGGTACACTCCAATGGGCTGCTTGGCGAACAAACCGATTTAGGGGATTCTTATTCAGGAGCCTGGCAGCGGAATTATGAAACATTTTTCGGTTTTCACGTGGGCACCCGTGGTTTTGTGTTCGGGCAGGATAGCTACGGAGATAAACGGTGGTTTGTACACGAAGTTACAGCCAACGGCCTGCTTGCCAGCGGTGAGTCCGATAGCGGAAACTGGAACAATTATTACGCATCAGCAACACCATTCTATATTGGAAGTAAAACATATATTTTCTTTCAGACGGATAATGACGAAAAATATTGGTTCATCAGCAGTGTTTCGCCGGATGGAAAGTTAACCGATGTTTGCGATGGCTACTGGGGCAATTTCTGGGATGCCGTAACCGCCGTGGAATCCGGTGGAACAACCTATCTGATAGGGCACCGGCGAGTGAATGATAATTACTATGTGGGCGAATACTTTATTCAGGCAATCAACAGCAATGGTACCATGGGGGCCGAAACCGACAGGGGACGGTGGAAATACCATTATCATATTTTATCCGGATACCGATACGCAGGACAGGCTTATGTTTTCGGCCACAATACCATGGAAGATGGAGTCGGCGGCGGATTGTGGTTCATTCAGGAAATTACCTCTGCTGGCAAGCTGGGAACGGAAACTTCCCACGGGACCATGGATGGCGACGATAGTTTTTTCTTCCCTTTTAATATGGAATAACCCGGAACATTCCTTTTCCGTTCGGCAGGGTACCAGATCCGGGCATTTCATCAACTTCTAGGCTAAATCAGATAGGCTGGCTATATTTTGCCACCCAACAAGCATTCCATCTTTGGTGTTTTGGTCCATCGCCCCACCGTAAACAACAATTGGATTGCCTGAAATGTCACCGGATATTTTCTTCCAATAAAGAATATTGTTGAAAAAACTCGTCGAGAATGTCCGGGAAGCTTTTATCTCAATCGGAATCAGCTGATCTCCTTTGTCGATAATGCAATCTATTTCACTTCCCTTATGGTCCCTCCAGAAATAGCAATTATTGCGCAGTCCTTTATGAAACCTGCTTTTTAACAATTCAGCCAGAATGAAGTTCTCAAACAAGCCTCCAAGCAAATAGTGTGTTTTTAATTGATCAGATGATTGAAGTTCCAGGAGGGAGCAAGCAAGTCCGGTATCGTAAAAATATAACTTTGGCATTTTTACCAACCTTTTGTTAAAGTTTTGATGATGGGGTTGAAGCAGGAAGATGATGAAACTAGCCTCCAATACGGATATCCAGGATTTAACCGTATTTACGGTTATACCGGCATCATTGGAGAGAGCTGTTAAATTCAGGAGCTGTCCCGTTCGGCCGGCGCACAACTTCATAAACCGTATGAAGAGGTTTAAGTCCTGGATATTCTGTAACAATCGGACATCACGTTCAATATAAGTCTGTAAATAATTAGGATAGAAGTCACGAGGGTCAATCTGTGAATGGTATATCCTTGGGTAGAATCCGGTATAAATGAGTTCTTCGTATGAGGGAAAAGTTCGACCATCGGCCTGAAGTTCAGTAAACCCGAGCGGAAGCAGGTGCAGGATGGCTACTCTGCCTGCCAACGATTGTGAGATTCTCTCACTCAGGAGGAAACTCTGGGATCCGGAAATAATAAACTGCCCAACAGCATCTTTTTCATCAGTAATGGTTTGGATGTATGAAAAAAGTTCTGGCACCCGCTGCACCTCATCAATGATCATTTTATCTCCTGACCCCAGAAAGCTACGCGGATCATGCTGAGCCAGAATTCTGATATCCGGATCTTCCAGTGAATAGTATTTGTAATCCGGAAAGGAAGACCTTATCAGGGTAGTTTTTCCCGATTGCCTGGGTCCGGTAACCGATACAACAGGGAATTTAGTAGATAATTGCAGGAGCTTATCCTTTAGTTCACGTTTAATCATGACATAAAGATAAGCAATTTGGTACAGATATGCAATCGGAATGCAAATTTGTACTTTTTGCAGGTGGTGCTATTACAACGTCACCGGCCTGATGAACAGGTAAAACGACGAAACGGTGGCATACAGACCAAGTTTTTTCGGCTTTTGCATTTATCTCAACAGGAAAGTAATTTCTCCAACAACTGCCAGTTGCCCAAATGACTTCGATAAATATCCTTGAGCGTTTTTCCTTTAAACTCTACGTCCAGGTCAACTTCAGCCTGGAGCCCTTCCTGATTGTCCCTCCGATTCCCGTATTTGAGTGAACATATCTTGATCAGGGACTCCATATCATGTGGTTCGAACACCCAAAACTCATTATATTTTTGAGAAACCAGGATGAACAGATCTGCCTTGGCTACCTTCTTTCGCCAGGATTCATTCACCGGTAGTCCTTCTTTGATGGTCTCTTCCCGTTGTTTTGCGGTTGTACGGATTTGAAACCACCGGAAACGTTGATTGGTTTGAATCGGGCCCCTGCCTTTCACCTGAATCCTGACACTTTTCCCTGGGTTTTCAGGACAATACACGATTAGATCAATCCCTCTGTCGGGTATTGGTTTATGCGCTATCAGGCCCATTTTTGCGATTTCCAGTGCTACAAGGTCTTCTGTTTCTTCTCCGGTGAGATTTTGTCTGCTCATGGGATAACTATATTTTGCGAATTTGAGTAACTTTTGACCTTGTCTCGCCAGTCTTCTTATAGATATATTCTTCAGTTTTCGCCATGATCTCAATCCCTTCCACTAAATTATTAATTGCGACCAATTCCTTGCTAATATAGGAATTATTAACACCATCTTTAGGATCGAAAAATGCAAAACCACTAATTGTATTCATTTGGATAACTCTTCCAATGATAAAATTTTCATCATCATTATTTTTCGAAACACTAATATCTTCGATTTTTATCCAATTCTCAGCCTTTGGGTTAGAATCAACATACATTTTAAACCACACCAAAACATGCAATAGTTCATAAAGCACTCCCTTTAACAAGTAGTTAGTACTGACCATTCTAACATGGTCATCTGTAGCTGAACGATGAGATCCCGGTTGAATTACGGACAAGATATTTTTTAATTGGTTTGCAATATTAGGAGGAAGGTGAGTTTCCGTTAAATGTTTGTGCTGTTTAAAAACCCGATCTGTATTTGGATACTGGTCATCACCTACTAAAAACCTACTACTTTGATTTAATGCAACATTTGGATTCACAAATTCAATTGGAAGAAGGTTGAACTTATGAAAAGCTTTAAAGAGATCTTCCACAATTTTCCTAATAGAATTGAAAGGATTTTCATTATTTGATTCATCCTGGACTTTGAGAAGGTAGAGTAAATCCTGACCGGCAAATTTCCCAAGGTATTTCTCGGTGCATAATTCGAACACACGTTTATTGGACTGGCGGATTTGAGTATCTTGTTGTTTACTTGCAGCTTCCTTGATATCACTGAAAAGTTTTTCCATATCCTGATCGCTACCTTTTTTGTAAACTTTAGGGAAGGCATCGGTAAAATCTTTGCTTTCGACAACTCTGGCTTGGCCGGTTAAAACGAGAATTTCGAAGTTCTTCTTAAGCTGAAGAAGTCGTTCCTTAACTCTATGAACCCAATAAGTGTCTTCAGAACCTTTTACATCATCTTCATTCTCAAAAATTTTAGCATCAAGAAGTACTCCGTCATAAAAATGACTGTTACGCTCTAATTCGCTCATTCCCCCGTTCAAAGATTTATAAGGGAATAGATAGATGCCATTCCTTTTTGCCCTTCCTTTTAGGCCGGAAAGTTCCTCATGTTCATCATCTATCCATAAAATGTTATATACAATCTCTTCCATAATTACTCCATTATTTTTATTGGAAACTGAAACCTGAACCAGACAGGATAAATTGGATCCTGATTTAAAATTAATTCCCAATTGGGGTTGCCAAAATAATCGGCAATCCGGTGAATATCGTATCCTCCCAATCCACTTCCCGAATTTGAGTTGGCAGTGGAATACTTGGTAATGAACTTCTCTCTGTCAAAATTCTGCGGAAAACGCTGTCCATTGTTTTTAACTTCAATTAAAAGCGTTTCTTCTTCCTCTGACAATTCTATGTGCATTTCATCACCAGGTCGGCTAACTAAAAAAGCATGTTTATCAGCGTTGGTCAATAAATTATCGAAAAATACTTGGAAAAGAATCTTATTCCCTTCAACACCCCTTTCTTTTAATTTCTCTCCCTGTATTAATAGTTTAACCAATCTAAATTTGAGGCCATTACTCGAAAGCCCATCGAGCAAGGAATTGATTTCTGCAAGTGAGATCAGCTCTTTTTCAAATTCTTTAGGATTAATCCCTTTTTCCCCTTTCTCTAACACATCGGTTATGAAATTGATGTCTCTTTTGATTTCTTTCAGGGCTGAAAAAATGTCTACATCATAAAAGTCAGCAAACGACTTATTCAGTTTACCAATGTCTGATGTACTTGACGATAAAAAGTGCAGCAAGTTGTCGGACCAGTCTAAGATATTTTGTCGGGGTCTTCCCAAGGTGTGTTTCAAAGATGCAAACTCTCTGAATTTTTCAATTTCCAATCCATTAGCAAGTGCATTTCGATCAATTTGCAGCAATTTAATCTTATCTGTCAATTCCTGGACACCCTCAATTTTAGCATTTTGTTCAGCTAATGAAGGCAACTTTATTTTAACATCCAATAAATCTTTGGGGCGAATAAATGGTATGGTATCCCCAAGGCGAAAAGCTGCTATCTGGTCTTCCACATAATCAGCATGAAGCTCATTGATCAAATAGCCTACATTGGTAATTGTCTCATTAACTTTAAACGGTATAATATCAGGGGTTATGTAAATAGGCTCACCCTCATATTTAAACAGAGTAGGCTTTAATTTTCGCCATCGGGCAGCCATGAGAAAACACGGTTCATCAATTTTAATGGTATTCTTCTTTAATTCCGATACTTCAATTGTTGAGCAATCTAATTGATAATCTATATTGTCATTTTTTAAATCAGAAATTCGAACAAGTTTTCCATTACCCCGTAAATTGTTTTTGGTGCCCTTAATAATCTCAAAAACCTCAGATAGCCTGACTCCTTCAAAATCCTTCTGAAAGAACCGGGAAATGGTGAAAAGGTTATAATCTAATTCCTTAATCTGTTCATTGGAAATTTTTCGGAAAACTTCCGGGTCTTTACAATCGCCACTAATAACATTTGATATGCCTGCGATATTTAAACTCTTAACTCCTTTTCCCTTTATCTCTACAAAATTCTTTGCATTAACCAAACTGAAATGGCCCGAAAGCTCTTTCTTCATAGAAACAACCAAAATGTATAGAGTTCCTGAATAACCTGCCAATATCCCCCCTGGAATTGAAATTATCATATCTATTAAGTCATTGTCAATCAGAAGTTTTCTTAAATATTGGGTACGTTTTCCCCAAAAAAACATTCCTTTGGGTACAACAGCGATGAGCTTCCCTATATTTGTTAGCTGGGTTATCCCCTTTCTAAGCAACAACTCCTCAATCTCTCGGGACCCAGAGAAATAGTATGAATAACGGTTTCTAATTTCCGAAGCAATAGGATGTGTTGTAACAATAAGGTCAAATTTCTGATCATCCGATGGCCATTTCTCAATTGAGTTCCCGCAAACATAATTCGATGGAACAGATTTATTACCTGCCAACATCCCCAATGCTCCCAGAGCCCACGTTCTTGGATTAATTTCTTGGCCAAAATAGTCATGTCCGTTTTCCAAAAAACTTCCAATATAACATAGCCCAGCAAAAGGGTCAAAGATTTTGGCTTTTTGAGGAAGTTTAGATAAATAATAGAATATTAGTATGTCCAATTCCACATTGGAATATGTTTTACCCGTAAACTCACCTTGGGATTTGGCAATTACGCTATGGATTGCACTAAATATTATTGAGAAATTTCCAGCGAAATAGTCTGAAGAAATTTCATCTTCGAAAAATAAAAAAAACCTTATAAGGGTATCATTACTAATATGATTCATTGATTCTTTAAATACCTCAAAAATTCGCTGATATATTTCTGATAAGTCATTCTTAACACTTCCAAGCTTTTCGTAGAAAACTTGTTTAGCATTTTCCTGATTGTTTATTACATCGTCCAGCTCGAAAATCCCATCTTTAAATACTGAAATAAAAAAGAGCACTATGTCCTGGTCTTTTACAGGAATTGGTTCGGTATTTAGAATCCGAAATAATTCATAATAGGGAAAGGTCAGATACAAAGGCTCTTTATCCCTTCCAGTTGTCGTATCTACAAATTTATCGTCCTGCATAATTCAACTATTTGGTTAACGATGCAAAGATTTGAAGCAACCGTGCAGTACAAGTGCACAGGTTAAATGTATTTTTTAAAGACTGTTTCTGCAATAATCCGGAATCGTTCTCTGAGATGGAGAGGCTCCAGCACCTCAAGACCATCCAAATAGGAGAAAAGGGTTGCCACCAATTCGTGGTTCACCTGAAGGGTTAGTTCAATAATAACTCCATAGTCATCAATAGATCTCCTTTTTTGAGAACCATGAATGGGCTTGCTATCTATGTAGGGCCATAATTCCGGAGATATTTTAAGAATTATCTTTTCGGGTTTTTCATCATATCTTACTGTTACACCCACAACATCTTCAAAAAACTCTTCAAAGTTGAGTCCAACATTAGGCTTATAAGTTTCTTCCTGACACGCTTTTACATGGAGTATTCTATCCACTGCGAGGTTTGACAGTGTTTGATACTTTTCGTTGAACCCGAACAGGAACCAGCGGTTGTTATATTGCTTGAGATACCAGGGATGAAAAACGAACAAACTTTCACTTTGTTCTTTAAATCCTTTGTAGACAATGGTTAAAGCTTCCTGGTTTTGGATGGCATTAAACAACTCCGTAAAATGATTCAACCCCTTTAAATAAGGGTTCTGCTCAAAGCTAACAGCCGGATTACCGCCACCACCCTTAAGTTTAAATGTATCTGCCAACCTGATCTGAATCTCTTCAATCCAATCAAATTGCGGTAGTCCCTTGAATCTTGATAGAATGGTTAGTGTCTGTTTTAGTTGCTCCGCTTCGGTTTGGTTGATTCCAAGGTTCTTAATTGAAAACAATCGATCTGAGTAGCGATAATACACACGTTTTCCCTCTCTGACCCTTGCTAAAGGAATTGACCAGCCCTGTTCACTTTCCATAAAAGTAATATCGTCAAAGATCTGTCTCCTTTTGACACCCTCTTCAATTCCGCTAAAGTCATAAATGGCTTCATTACAGGTATCAATTAAGTCGTCCAAAAAGAACTTTCTCCCATGATTGCTAAAACACCGGTCAAGGGCATGGTATCTTATTGTCGCATGTTTGTTTGTAGCCATTATAAACAATGTTTGCTAAACTCAGAAATTACAATATCCGAAAAGCAATCAAATTATTTGATTTCAAGTAGCTTTCTAATTCCGGAAATGGTTTGATTGAAACTATTTGATCTGTTTTCATTAATATTCAGATGCTTTGAAATATTCTCCGAGCATTCTAACTTTGGTAACGAGCCTCTACCCAGGTACTCCGGAATAATCTTTAGCAAATGGCGATGTGGGGTGGTAATTTTATCTACATTTCTAAATTCCGCTTTCCCTCTGAGTGAATCCGGGTTTACCCTTGGATATGCACTGCTAACTGCATGTAAATCACCTAAAAACCAGGATTCAAGTTCTTTACAAACGATACGTACCAAATATGGGCAACTGATATGACCACCAATAATCTCTATAATTGACGATTTTACATCCTTGCAATCAGCACTATCCTGATCGCGTGTTATTAAAATCCGGGATCCTGGAATTTTACTTATCGTCGGTATGGTTTTTCTTAATGCATTTTCCAAATCTTGTTTACCCTGGTGAGGATAGATTCTAAATGTGACATCTTCTGAAACCAATTTTGGAAGTATGGCCTCAAAAAGATATTTTGCTGAAGGTTCCTCAGTAAAAATGTGTAAGCAAATCATAGGTTAGCATCCCTGATATAATGATTTCGCCATAGCCACCCGAGTTGATTTTCTTTTGACAGGTCTCTGACAGTTTCATCGTCAAGGGCTGCCTTAATAACAGTGAACCCGGATTCTTTTACCAGGAAGAATAATTCATCAACCTTTAAGCCATTTACAAAATCCGGAGAATGACTTGAAACAAAAACCTGTCCGCCTCTCTCTGAATATTCCCTGATTTCTTCACACAGTTGTAATAACAGATCAGGATGAAGAAAATTTTCGGGTTCTTCGATGCATAATAATGGATGAGGTTCCGGATCATGAAGGAGAATCATATAAGCGAACATTTTAATTGTCCCATCAGAAACGTATCTGGCTACAAATGGGTCTTTAAAATTCTGATCCTGAAACTTCAGAATTATTCTGCCATCCTCAGTTTCCTTAGCTTCAACTTTGCTGATACCGGGGATTCTCCCTGGAAGTTTCTCAAGAATATCATTAAAAAGCTCCCTGTGGTAGTCAAACATGAATTTTGTGACCTGGGCAAGATTGTCCCCGCTGACTGAGAGGTGGCTTGATATACCGGTATCAGAAACATTTCGACCATGTTCAATTTTAAAATTGGAAACATACCATTTTTCCAGCAAAGACCGGAAGGCACTAATGGCCTTAAACTGTTCGAATTGTCCGAGGCCTTTGATCGCCAGAATATCAGGACTCGTAACCTTTTGACTAACTCTTTCGGCTTTTACACCCTCACGCCCATATTGGCTTTCATTTGTAATCGCGTTACCTTCGCCATTTCGAAAATCAAGGAAATGCCAGGGAGCTCCGGACCTTTGCCCTCTCCTGTATTTCAAAACTTCACGATAAATAAATACTTTTCCTTTACCAAATCCTATTTCCAGCACATACGTAACAATTGGGGTCTTTTCCAGGTCCGCTGCAAAATTTCTAAACTTTATTTCAAATTTGATAAGGTCTTTATTGAAGTCGCTCCCTCTGGTAATTACCTCCTGAAAGCCACCCCTTTTGTTCAATGCAATGGTCACATTAGTTTGTAGTGAATCACTCAGGAATCCAAAAATATCAAATAATGTGCTTTTCCCAGAACCATTTGTTCCAAGCAACACCGCCATTTTTGGCAAGTTTTTTATGGAAGCTTTCTTGAAAACCTTGAAGTTTTCAATTTTGATGCTCTCAATAATCATTTTCCATTTCCCTAATTTCGTTCCAATGTTATAACGTCCCATTTCCTTTGCATGGGCTAACAAATATAACTCTTTCTGATCAGGTATCTTATCTGAAAGGATCCTGGTAAGGAGAATGTAGCAGCGTTTATTGGCTAAGGTAGGGTATTGAATTACAAAATTCAGCAACGAATTCCATCTCCGGTCAGAGCGAAGCGATCTTAATAATCTTCCTCACGATAATTTTTCTGCCATCCTCTATCACAAGATAATACATACCCACTGGAAGATCATTCAGTTGGAGTGGAAAATAGTGTTTGCCGGGTGGAATAGTTGTCTTTACCATTGTTCTGATCCGCTCCATGGCGCTGGAATAAAGAATGGCTCTGATGCTCATGGTTTCCTTCGCAATCAGCTCCACCTGCGCCAGGTCCCGCACCGGGTTGGGGAAAACATTTCCTGCCTGGAGCAAGGGATTTACCTGCAATTCTTCAATGCCGGACGCAGAATTAAACCAGGTGCTGTATACCCCGTTTCCATGGGTTGCTATGGCCATAAATCCATCGGACTGACGGCTGTCAATCATATCGACAATCACATTGCCAATGGTTGTTGCCCCTTCTTTTATCCAGATCGTGGAGTCGCCGGATAATTTTGTTGTGGAAAACAATCCGCAGGAGGTGCCGGCAAGAATGATTTTTTTACCCTGATACGATAGCAACTTCGTGCAGCGTATCGAAGGGCCATCGCCCGAACCATCCGGAAATTCTTCGAGATTTCCTCCAACTGCTTCCCAGGTTGAACCTCCATCAGCGGAATGGAAAAGACTTTGCACCCCATAATTTGAAAAAGTAACCATCAGATGATCAGCATTATCGGGATTAACATCAATGAAGGCAACAAAACCAAATCCGGGGAAATTGTTTCCGGTGATATTGATTGGAAGCGGATTCCCGGTGCCGGCATCATCCAGGCGGTATACTTTACCCAGATTGGTGCCGAAGTAAAGCCTGTTTGCCGGTGTTTTTGAAACCGCAATACTGCTGATTTCCGAGGCCGGCCCTACATCCACATTGCTGAGATGGCTCCATCCTGCATTTCTCAGAGTGGAATCGTATGCAGCCGCTTTCAGATTGTCCTTTCGCCAGATGCTTGTTACGGTTGGCAGGTAAAACGTTTCATTGTTATTTGGATCCAGGGCGAAATTCTGGTAGAACGGGAACAGTGAATTGCTTCCAATATCCGGATCATAATAATTCATCAGGGTGTCGGGGAGTTGCTCAAAGATATCGGTGGCATGCATGGCGTTATCAAACCGGGTGGTCCAGATATTACCGCTGTACGCTGAAATGGCGCAATATTCCCAGTTGTCGGCAACACAAGTGGAGAATCCGTCGCAACTGAGGTTGATGTTTAACCAGTTTTCCGACTGATCATCGGTTACCGTATAAAACCAATTGTTATCCTGGAGGCCGCCAAGTACCCAATCGTTGCCTGAAGAACCATGATCGATGGCAACGCTGTAAAACTGGGAAGTAACCAGCTTGTTGTTCAAGCGGTCCCAGGTCATACTGCTGCTGTCGGCCATGCAGTTATTGGTAACGAAGATTCCACCGTCATTCGCGATAAACATGATGGCAGGATCCGAAGGGAGGAAGGTAATTCCATGCTGATCGGGATGAAGCTGATGCATGGAATCCATATCAAAAGGTTCACCACCCAGCCAGGTAGTTTTCACGCTGTCGGAAAACCCATTTTCTGAACGGAGCAGGTTCAATCCTCCGAGGAATACAACCTCTTCATTATCAGGCTTCACGCTCATGGTGAAAGTATATCCGCCATAAACCACAAAAGAATAAGGGAAACTGTTTAAGCTCCCATCGCCTCCGCCTGGTATGCCATGGGTACGGTTTTCCCACAGTGGGGTACCTGCGTTTGTATCCCAGGTCATTTTCCAGAATGTATTCACTGAATTTGTGAATCCGTTAAAGGGAGAAAGGTCAGCCGATTGTGATTCCGTAAATACATACATGATATTCTCATTCGACGGGGCCAGTGAGAGACGGGTGACCCGGTTATCGTGCGGGAAGCCGGCTGGTGTGATATTCTTCCAGTTTAATCCATCAACTGATCTCCAGATGCCGGCTTTTTCCGGTGGTTGCACTGAAAGGCAGAAATTACTCAGGGCGGCATACAGAACTCCATCGGCGGTAATGGCGAGGTCGCTGGCAAAGGATTTATTCTCAATATCGCCCAGGGTTACTTCCCAGCTTGCCCCTCCGTTCTCCGAACGCATTATCGCACCGTAGCATGCAGCATAAACGATATCCTTATCCTGTCTCACCGGGTCGGTAACTATTCGCCATATCCCCTGAAACAAATCCAGGAGGTGAGCCTGGGAGGTGACCTGTGTTGCAGGCAGCGGTTGCCATGAAGTCCCGTTATCGGCAGACTTGAAAATGCCGTTGCCGATGCCGATGGTCCTGGCATTGGTACTGATGGTCCTGGCGGTGGTGCTAAGCAATTCGCCGGTACCATAATACCATATATTATGCTTGCCCGGCCGCTTGTCCTGCACCAGGCAGGCAGCACTTTGTTCAGCATCCGGGGCAGTGGTTTTATGCCAGGTTTGGCCGCGATCAGCCGATTCCCACATGCCGCCTGATGCGCTGCCTGCGAGAAGGTGGTTTTCGTTATCCATATCAATCGCGATACAAAGCATGCGCCCTCCGATGTTGGCAGGGCCCCGCCAGTTCCACGATTGCCCCATGCCTGCAGGATACTCAGGTATTTTGGAAACAAATGACAGTTCGCGGTTGCGCATCCCTGTCGGAATCTGCCCGGATTTAGGATCCCTGAGCTTGCTGAATTGATAATCAGCCTGCATGGCTAAAAATCGGGTCCGGGGAATTTCTTCCCTTTCCATCAGGGAGGGTCTGCCTTTTTTCGGTGAGCCGGATTTGATGGTGTCCCGGGAAACCAGGCAGAGTACTGCGATTGTCAGGAACACGGCTGTAATTAAGAGAGAACTTGGGTTTTTCATAGATATCTGGTTGCGCTACGAAGAAGTGTCATCCCCGCGAAGGCGGGGACCCCGTTCCTTACCGCGGCATTCCGCAATCGGCGCCACTGTGTTCGCTACGAAGAAGTGTCATCCCCGCCTTCGCGGGGATGACACGGTCGATGAGAAGGGGAAGTGGGTGTGGGTGCGCGTGTGAGCAAACAAATCTCCCCTTAAAAATCGCAAAAAAAATCAGGGTTTACCCCGATTTTTAACAAGATGCCGACGCATACTTTTGAATCATTGCATTTTTTAACCTTAAGATCCTCAGGCAATGAAAAACTATCCTTCCAACATGATGTCCTTAAATTACAGGACGGTAATCTTATCGGTCGCTTTTCTGGCATTGCTGGGAGCATCCTGTACAAAAGATAACGATCCTGTTGTGGTTCCGCCGGACAACACCGTGACCGGTGACAACAAATTTATGTTTTGTTTCCGATCCGATGATTCCGGCTGGGGGTATTGCTCCAAAACCCTCACCAGTGTTATGGGAGCAAACATGAATTGCTATGGCTCATCGGATGACTTCAGCGGCTATGGGGTGATGGCCGGTATCGAAGTGGGCAAGGCTCAGTTTGTTTTCGGTCACAATAAGGGCGATAATTCCTATAACAAGGATTTCTTCATCCGGAAAATTCAATCCAACGGAGAGTGGGGTGATATTACCGATTCCGGA
>CAIXKO010000377.1 GCA_903919925.1 uncultured Bacteroidota bacterium
GGGATTAAATACGGCATCAAACAGGGATCCGGCAGCAATCACGTAATATTGGGGGAATTCCTCAAGAAAGAAACGCAGCGATGAAACGGCTTCGGGAGCCTCCTGAATTTCATCAATAAATATCAGGGTATTGCCCTTGTTCTTGGCTTTATCTTTGGTGAAAAACAAGGCATCAATTATTTCCTGCAATGAATTATTACTCTCAAAAATAGACCTGTCACCCTTGACTTCCAGATTAAGATAAATGTATTGATCAAAATTTGAAGCAAATTGGTTGACCACAGTTGTTTTCCCTACCTGCCGTCCTCCACGCAAAACCAGCGGTTTCCTGTATGGTGAATCTTTCCATTCCATCAAACTGGCTAGTATTTTTCTTTCAAACATTCTCTGGCAATTAACTTGTTGTAATGGTTGAGGTTAATTATGTATTTGTAACAGACGATAGGCAAAAAGTTTAAAAGTTTGTCACAAACTATAGGCAAAGATTTTGTTAATTGTCACAAACTATAGGTTCTAAAGGTTCCACACCTTTTGCACGCAATATTGGATGATTTGGCCATATTTACCTGCCTTTTGACTTGCAAGCAGATAGTTGTTTTTCCCTAGCTTGTTGACAATGAAATGCAATTGTGTCAAAGTATGCCGGTATATGAAGGTGGATTAATTTGGCAGAACCTAAATCATGGTCCGCCTGCTCACTATTTCATTTATTTTATTCGTTTCAATCATAACTTTAACGATAAATCGATCTAGCTGCAAGTTAACGAAATATGGCTAAATTATGTGAACATCTGCAGTTCCATTTTCAGATCATGTTTGAGGGATCTCAACCATATCCCCCTCCAAATCATAAGGTGTTGCCCACAACTCCATTCCATCCTCGTATTGAAAATGCAGCGGCTCCACAAACTTGTTATTACGGGGATAAATCAGCAAAAGCTTTGGATGTCCTTTAGTCAGGGTCCGGTACTTCTTTCCATAAGCGTAAAGCTGGTACATATCCGCCTGGCTGATATTGTAATTCGCAGCAGATGCCAACCGGTCAATCTCCTTCCATTTTGTATCAAGCACAGAATGGACTGATCCGCCTCGCCGGATAACGATATCCGGGCGAATCCTGAATTTCCTTGCCCCCTGATGTTGTTCCACGAGGTAGTGCGACCTGTCCTGGAGTGAGATGTCATCATCGGGATACCGGCTTTTCATTCTGGCGCCAACGTAGTCTTCAAATATCCTCTCCATGGGATAGAGAATGGCCATGTTCAGGCACTTACCCTTGAAATTGGTAAACGACTCACCCATCAGGAAAACCCTCGACCACTTGAGCACCTGGTCATAATGGGAATAGAGCCGGTTGCCACCGGATTCAATCGACGCCATATCCCGGACAAGGTTCTCCGATGGTTCTATCGAATCAAACAGCCTTATGTAATTGTTAATTAATAGTTTGTTATGCGATGTCCTGCTTTTTCCTGCTAGAATACTCAGTGTTGATTTGATGATTTTGTTCTGTGGAATGTTCAGGTTGAACTCGTCAAATGAAATATGAAACCGCTCGCGGCGCAACAGATTTTCGCGCAAATGGTCGGTAAAGTTCAGTCGCCCCTTTAGAAACAGCGCATTCTCTTCCATGTAAACGTAATGCTGTTTCAGGCCCTTATTGATTAATCCTGACAAGGCTCCCAGGTAAGTGGTAATGAATACCTCCAATACCGGAAACCGGCTGGTTTTAAGATGCGCCTGATCGATGGTTTTAAATGGAGAATCGTGTAAACAACGGAGCATCCGGAGAAAGATCCGCCGGGTGAGGTTCTGGTCGTCCGGATCTGCAGCGAGATGTATCTTGGGCAGGATTTCGATAGTTGTGCCGCCGGTTATTTCGATAACGCCCACCATATTCCCGACCCTGATCCGGTCCTTCCCTCTCGAACGCATGGCACTAAACGCCATTTCCACACTATTGGCCGGATCCACATTTTCGGATACAAAATCCTTAAGCCGGTCGAACGGTTTGTCGTCCAGATAGATACAATCGAAGGTATCTGGCTGGACTGGGTAATCCTTTCGCCTCAATATAGTTCCGAATTCCCGTATAACATGGTTACCTGCCATTTCAATCTTCCATAGACTTGTAAATACCGGTAAAGGCCCCGACAGGAATCCGCTCAAAATCACCCTTTTTCAGGAAAGGATTCAGATCGTAAACCACCACATCATCATAGTCCTCCAGGTCGTCGCCAAACAAACTTTTTTCGTCAGCGGTATTGTATTTTCGGGCTTCCACAACCAGCATCTGGTCTTCCGTTTTCCATTTCTTGTGATCGCCAAGCACCCGCCTGATCTTACTCCAATCGGTATAGAAATACTCTTGCAGGAGGGGTATGATCTTGTTTTTAAATGTAGCAGCCAAATCTGCTTTAGATTTCACATGAAGGAAATAGGAGTGCCCGATGGTGTGATCCCTATCAAGCAGAAAGGTAATGCGTTCATTGATAATAGTTAGAATCTTCTTCAGATCGATCCCATCCGGCTGTTCAGTAAGAAGGTCAGGGTCTGGCATCATTTCCACGAATTCGAAACGGCGGCGCAGGGCAGTATCCAGCAAGGCGATCGACCGGTCGGCGGTATTCATGGTACCAATGATATACAGATTATTGGGAAGCATAAACGGTTTCTTTGAATAGGGCAGGATAACGGACAATTGCTCCGTATTTCCTTTTCTTTTGTCGGTTTCAATTAACGTGATAAGTTCACCGAATATTTTGGAGATGTTGCCACGGTTGATTTCGTCGATGATGAGCACATAAGGCTTTTTCTCCTTATTGGTTCTTTTAATGGGATACTTTGATTGAATGTATTCAAGGATTGGGGTAATATATGACTCATAAAAATCTCCACTCTCAAAATAGGATTTAATTCGCCCCGGGGAAATGGGAATTTCAGTTGCCGCATTGGCGTTAGGTTTAACAACCAGATTCCCATTAGGCAGGGTAACTACTTTGAAAGACTTCATAAGCTTCTTTGTGGTAAGTTCTAATGAACCAAGCTCCTTAATTTCCTCAAAGAATTTGGAGAATTGGCTATCGAAATTGCTGGTATTTTCCTCATCTGCGCTGATTGATATTTTCTTTAAAATCCCATCAGTTAATTCATAGGAAACATTCAGCTCATTTAGAACAGGCTTAATCCCTTCAACGAAATCTTCATAACTCATGCTTTGATGAAAAGTAATAAAACCAATCTGTCCGGAAGCCAAATATTGATCGAACCTTCCTTTGAGAGATTTTCTTGAAGTTTTTGATTCTTCTTCAATTTCACCATATCCTTTATCTTCAATGATCGCCATGGCATGATTGATAGTATGATAGGTTTTTCCGGTCCCCGGAGGGCCATATAAAATCTGATTAAGGGGAAAATTAGTTCTCATTATACCCGGTTTTTTTGTTTCAAACAACTTTTCACGCAAGGCTGAATCCAGCGCAGCATCAATAATCCATTGATTGTGTAAATGTTCATATTTGGTTCTGAAAGGCGAGGCCCTATTTTCCAATTCTTTGGCAGAGCTTGAAATTACGTAAGGAGCAAGTTGCCCGACGATTACTTCCGAGGCGTCAGCGAGGCACCAGACAGCTGGACGGAGCTCTTGATTTTTAAAGGGTTGTGCTTCAATCTGGGTTTTAAAGAACTTAGCCACCGTGTCAAAATCAGTTTCCTGAACCGTAAATCCTATCCTTACGGCTGCCTTTTGACGATCAATGGAAGTGATATACCTGTTACCAACTGTCAGATGCATAAGCTTTTGCTCAGAACGGATGGCCGAATAAAGAAGGTGGGACGACGGATCAATCTGATGAGCATCAAGCACAGCCCTGGAAAGGTCAAGAAATTTCATAACCGCCTCCCTATCCTGGATTTGGCTAACCAGATTTTTTAGTGACAGGAACGCGTCCGGTAAAATTCTGGCCATAAGAGCATCGTATTGGTTTTTTGTGGCAATAAAGTTTGTGCCTTGGTTTCCTGCCTTGAAATCCTGAAAAACCGGTAGCCCCTGCAATTCTTGCTTGAGAATTGGTTTTTCAGAAAGATTGAAATCGATCTCTATTTCAACGCGGTCCTCGGCAAGGTTTTCCCCATGATTCGTGTAATAAGATTCTTCTACAGTATCATCTTTCCTTTTCACTATTTCTGTGGAAACAGTTGCAAGCGCATAACAGCCAGCCTTAGCGCCAGTGCACCATAGGATGACTTTATCACCGGGTTTGATTTTATCCTTATGTGCTTTTACCGTCCAGGTTTTCAAAGCTTGGTCCTGCAAAGCTTTCACAACATCGAATTTGTCAGGATTACCCTGGAATACCCAGTAATTGACAAATCGCACAGAATAGAAGTACAAGATATCCTGCGTCAGCCAGTTGAGTGCCGGATCCTGATAAACATCAGGCGATAAAAAGGAACGATATTGTGTAACCAATTCCGCATTCGTGGTAAGGTAACGATCCCTGAATTGCCTGGCCAGTGCCTGAAAATGCTCGAACTTTTCACCTGGATTTGCTGGCTTGACACCCATCAGATCCGCCAACCGTAAGTAGAATGAGTTTTTGTAATGTATGTACTTTTCAGGATACCGGAATGTCAGGTAAACCGAAATTGATCTTTCATCCTGGCTTCCGGCCCATTCCGGATGAAACTCCTTAATCAGGTCATTGGTTTGATTTTGGAATTCCTGAATGCGATCTGTGACGGGCAGATCTTCGTCATATAAATTCTCCAATAGCAATTTCAGTTCGCTGGCTTTATTATTACAAAGGATCTTGATCACAGAAAAGCCGTGCAGATACATCAGGTTATATTGCTCCTTGATCGCCTCCAGAAACATCTTCCCGAAATCGGCAGCATCAGGATTCCAGGCATCCTGGAATCTTGCTACCGCCTGCCACTTATAGATTTCGTCACTGAGGCGCGATCGGACTATATATTGCTGGTAATCTGTAATAAGATTGGCGATAATATCCTGCCCGGGACCTCCGGCACTCAGTTTATTGTACAATGTTTTCCCTTCCTCTGTACCGATCAGGAAATGGTTCAGACCATCGGCAATAAAATAGTTTTGGACCTGAGGAAAGACACTTTTGATCTGGTCCTGGGCTGCCTTGATACTTTCGTGCTTATCGAAAGTCGATTTCAACTTAATATCAAAACCAAGCTGAATCAAGGCTTCCACGGATTTATTATTGACCACCGTGTATTTAGTTGGATCGATCCTGGTTAAGTATATGGTGCAAAATCCCTCACCAAGAGGTTTAAAATTTTTGCTGGTCTCCAGCCACTCCTTAAGATTAAAATTTTCCTGAAAGGGTTGTAATAGAAAGGCTCTGAGGGCACTATAATTTTCCGACATCATGGCCTTAAACCGGCTTGACTGTCGATGTCCACCTGCCTGGATATATCCGCCACGGCTGTAAAATTCGTAAAAGAACTCAATGAACTCCTCTCTCGGCAGACTGGAGAGCTTTGAGTAAGTCAATCGATCTGAATATACCTTTTCCCTGGACCTGAATTCCCGATCGTAATAGGGTTGGTAAGCTTCGAGAAATTCTTTTAATGATGTGATATTCATGTTTTTGATTCAGGGTTATGCCACTTGCATCGCTTCGCGAGATTTCGCTGACCGAATGGCCATTGTATAAGGCCGGAATGGAATTTGAATAATATGAGCGTATCAGTGGCAACAGTTTATCTTCTTTGAGTTTTCGAAGATAGCCAATAAATAACTGGCATTCCCACCTATCCACGTTTTGATCCACCGGCCGCATACAAGAAGATGTTTCTTAAAATCGTGCTATTGCGGAGCTCAACAATAATGGTCCTATAAAATGGGGTTAATGTTATTTGGGTAATTGTTCTATTTCTGCCTGGGTTTTGCATCTATTGTTGGTTTGCATTTGAAAAACAAGATTGTTATAAGGTCAGCAAGGCCTGTTCATTTTCAAGCTGGATTTATTGAGCAAAGTTTTCATCCTTCATAAGGTTGAAGGCTTTAGCAGGAATTTAAGAGAACTCCAGGATCAATCCCGGATCGATATTCAATTCTTTATATAAACGCTTGGCTATACGCATCGATACCGGGCGTTTTCCAGTCATTATCTGACTAAAAGTAGATTCTTTTACATCAAGTAATGCAGCAGTCTGGCGTTGTTTAATATGACGTTTTTCCATTTCCTTTTCAATTGAAACTACCAAAGGAGATTTAAACTTTATGTATTCAAATTTCATGTACATGCTTTCGTAATCAGCACAAATGCGCCCTACACGTCCAATCTCGCGGGTATATTCGTTGTTTGCTCCTTGTTCATCCAACGAACCGTTTGCAGTTGCTTCGGCAATTAAAGCATCGGTATATTCCGACACTTGAATAAATAATTCAGGTGTATGAATTTCCGTAATATCAATAAACTTCTTATCCATAATTGCTTTTCTCTTCTGTTATATCAGTTTAGCATCTATTTTGCTGTATTCAGCATGTGTACCTACAAAACGTATCGAAAAAACACCTCCAATAAAAATGATAACTGCAACAATTCTGTATTTATTTCCCCTAATATCAAAGACATATCGCTCATTAGTAACGTAATCTACCGAATTGAAATCTTCTTTAATATCGTTTAGATTCTGCTATTCAGCTTCTTCAACGATATCAATAAACTTCTGCATTGCCTTAGTAGAATCAGCGTGATTTAAAACAAATTTGTCTAAGAGCGCCCTATTCCTTATTCTCATTGTGAGTCTTTCAACTCGCAAGGTTAATAATAACTTCACAAAATGCAAAGTATTTCAGATTATACTCAATCAAATTATCAAATTCAACAGGCGGTTATAACAAATTTACAACCTATCATCCGGATTGCCTGTGCCCGACTGCGAAAAAAATTACTGCTTGCACCCGAAATATTAAATACCGGGGAGAGGCTATCGCAACCCTGGTCGGAGAATTGTGAAGAGTACAGACCTGTATAAAACAAAAAATCCGGAGCATACATGCCCGGATTTCAACAATCGGCGCCAAAAAGATGTTTTTATAAGCGCTGCCGTTAAAAGTATGAATCGGAGCCAATCACGATGTTGAAAGCTTTGCTATTTCGCTCAATATCACCAACACCATGGCTTTCCATCTTTTTTTCATCGGCAAACGGTCTGCCTTTAAACTGTTCACCTAACATGGAAGTAAAGCCTCGGGCGATTTGAGGCTTATTAATGATCTGCTACCTACTTCAATATCGATAAAACCTGCTTCCGCCCTTTAAAACAGTATGAGGCGCGATAGTTGAAGCAAAAACCAATTCGAGTGTACGCACCACCCACCAGTCTTTTTCAACTGCTGCTGCATTGGGTAATCCAACCCGGTGGGCTGTTTCTTCAAAAATATTGCGCCTTGTTCGTTCAGTTAATTTTAACCACTCTGGTATTATTTTTGTATTACTAATGGTACTTGTTTTAAAACTGGATGGATAATTCTCCGAATCCACTCCGGGGCTAAGAGATAATCATGCTTTAAATGGGTTGCCTTTTCTTTTTTTATCAGCATTCCTCGGGTTTCTGGTTATCCGAACGGATAGTTTAGAGCGGGTAAATTTCATACTTTTAGGGCATGGGAACACGGCAGTGCTCCCGCTGATACAGTAATAACAAATAATAGATCAATGACATGAAAACTATTCTGACAACCGCAGCCTTCCTTGTTTTCCTTTTTGCCATTGTTACCGGAACCGTGGCTCAAACAGCCTCCACGAAACCCGATCAGGTGAAACTGCTCCGGCAGCTGGCCGGCACCTGGCAGGCAGAGCTGGGAAAAGACACCATCCTCGTTACCGAGCTGAAACCGTTCGGCACCGGCCTCGATGGCTATGCCCGAGTAAATGTTAA
>CAIXKO010000378.1 GCA_903919925.1 uncultured Bacteroidota bacterium
ATACCTGGAATTCACCTTCATCGAAACCATTTGATTGATCTTGGATTGTACATCCCAGGGCTTCTTAACCACAGCTCCGCCTTCGGGGAAAGTCAGGAAAATTCCGTCGAGCGATTTCGCAAATCCATCGGGACCGGCAGCGGAACCTGCTACAGCACCCATGCCCATGGCACTGTCTCCCTGCCCGGCAATCATTTTATCCAACTTTTCGACAAATCCTTCAGGGGCAGTCAAATCAGATATTTTACCCAACGGTGACAATGTAAAAGAATAATATTGGTTTAATCCCAACGTACTCATTTTAGCAAATGAGGGAATTACGCTGTCAGTTGCCGAGTTAAACTTCATTTCGCCGGCTGGTGTCGTTCCTGAATAAGCAAAAGCAACCAGTGCAGCTTTCATTTTCATGTCACCTGTCGCAGTAACTTCCAATACGCTAAAATTCATGGTACTTACAATTGTCGTTGTTGAAATTTGGCTCTGTCCCATGAATTCCTGAGCCGTTTCCTGCACCATGCTGACTTCATACTTGAACTCCTGACCGGCTTTAAGCTGGTACTGCAGTTTTACATTTTTTGCTTCAGCCTGCATCACTACTGAAAGGATCAATGCTACAAAAAACAGAACGCGTTTGGTTTTCATTTTGGTGGTTTTAGTTATACCATTTAACTATCATTGCTAAATTGCGGGTTCGAAGGTAGCAACGATTTTTATTTTTGCCAATCGAACGGGCAATCCGGCAATCGCGGGAACGATCTTACCGTGGATTTTAATATTTTTATCCCTCTTTAGAAGTCGATCTTTTCATGCCTTGCTTTATCGATCAGCTGTATCCTGATACCGGCTTGAATGTTCACCGTGTCCTCAAAAAGGCAGGTTGCAGGGAGTACTGTTTCATTGAATTTTTCTAAAACCAACTATATGAAAAACAAAGGCTTACTATTTACTCTCGGAATCCTTCTGGTATTGACTATTACGGTAATGGCCGGTCCCCGAAAAGCGAAACCAGTTATTCTTAAAGACTTGCCTGTAATTTCCTTATCATCTTCTCAGGTAGGTAAATACGTTAATGATAAAGAAGCTGCTGTACCCAATATCAAGCCAGGTAATGCTTCGCAGGTTTATTATGTTAATGATGTTACTAAAGAGCAAACAGATTATTGCCTGCTTTATCTGCACGGATTCTCCGGATCACCGGTAGAAGGCAATCCTTCGCATGTTGATCTGGGTAAGGCTTTCGGAATGAATACCTATATCCCGCGATTGGCTGACCATGGACTTATATCTCCTGATCCCCTGCTGAATATGACGCCTGATAGTTTGTGGAATACGGCTAAAGAAGCTTTGGTAGTTGCTAAAGCTCTCGGGAAAAAGGTTATTCTGATGGGAACATCCACCGGTTGCACACTTGCCATACAGATGGCTGCCAATTATCCCGAGACCATAGCTGCTCTTATTTTATACTCCCCAAACGTGAGATTAGCCAATAAATCCACCTGGCTGCTGGCCAGACCATTCGGGCTCCAGATCGGCCGCATGGTTTTTGGCGGTAAATACCGGGTTAAGGAACCGGATCCGAAAACCGATCAATACTGGAATAATATGTATCGCGTGGAGGGGATCGTTTATCTGCAAATGCTTCTTGAAAAAACCATGAAAACAAAAGTTTTCGAAAAGGTGACCCAACCTGTTTTCGTTGGTTATTATTATCAGGATAAGGAACATCAGGATGAAACCGTAAGCGTATCTGCAATTCTATGGATGGTCGAAAATCTTGGGACCCCTGCTGATAAAAAAGTTGCCGTTGCTTTTCCGGATGCAGGTGCTCATGTGATTGGGTGTGACCTGACTAATCCTAATTGGAAGAAAGTTTATAATTCAACAGCAGATTTCCTCGCAAAAACCGTTGGTCTTCAGCCGGTAAACAGCAAGTAACATATGAAATTGCCCAGGTTCTTAATAATCTTTCTTTTAGCCGTGTTATGAGGAAGTGGCTACACTACAATATTTATTGGATTAAAGCTTATTTTATCGATTGGCCCGGTAAAACCAATTTCATTCCCTACCTGAAATCAAAAATACCCAATCAAACCGGTGTGAATCAAAGTAAAGGAAAACTAATATGAGCCTTTTTCAAAAACCGGTTGAACAAAAGTATCTTAATCAGCTCGATTCCAGGATGCTCGAAACAAGGTTTACCGCTTTCAAAACCTATTTTGGTGATCAGGTAATCCAGGAAAACATACGAAACAGTAAAGAAGAACAATTTCAGGAAGGTTTTCTCCGTGAGCTGTTTGTCAGTATTTTAGGTACGGTACGATGTGTATGCCTATAATGGCGGGCTGTTTATTCCCGATGAGATTTTGGAT
>CAIXKO010000379.1 GCA_903919925.1 uncultured Bacteroidota bacterium
CATGCCATTCATAACGGACTAACCGCTTTAGAAGAAACCCACTCTTATTACCATGGCGAAAAGGTGGCATTCGGGGTTTTAGCAGGCTTACAGCTGAATGGAGCCTTACAAACTGAAACAGATGAAGTTTATGACTTTTGCCTGAAGGTTGGACTGCCGGTTACGCTGGAAGATATCGGGCTGGATTATACTGACCGCGATAAATTGCTGATCGCTGCTGAAAAAGCTTGTGCTCCCGGCCAGGCGATTCATCACGAACCCGGGAAAATCATACCCGAAAAAGTGGTGAGTGCCATGCTGATGGCTGATGCAATCGGAAGATCAAAAAGGCTGCACATTGGTACTGATCATTAAAAAAAATGACCGGTTTCGATCACTCTCCATCCTGCATTCAGGTGAACTTGATTATAACCCCGGCCCCTGGCACCCGTCCCTTAGCGGGTTACGGGAATAACATAATGGTTTTCGGTTTAAAACGAAAATTGTTATAATAGAATTCGGTTTAAAACGAAAATCATTATACAAAGGATCATTTACTTCTGGAGAACCACCCAAAATCAGGAAATCGATTTAATTGAAGAAAAAGACGGATTTTTTTCGGCAATAGAAGAAATATTGGAATAATTCAATGATCTAAATGAATAAAAAAATAAATCCTACAAAAAAAGCTCCGCAGGCAACCTGGATAACCATTGGCACCATTGGCGTATTCTTTTTTATTTTCGGTTTTATTACCTGGTTAAATGGAATACTCATTCCCTATTTGAAAATTTCCTGTCAACTTAATCATTTTCAGTCTTATCTGGTTGCATTCGCATTCTATATTGCATACGTAATAATGGCAATTCCCTCCTCCTGGGTATTAAAAAGAACCGGATTAAAAGGTGGAATGATGATTGGATTGTTTGTAATGGCCGCCGGTGCCCTTTTATTTATCCCTGCCGCCATGACGAGGACCTATTCCTTTTTCCTCACTGGACTGTTTATCATGGGAACCGGACTAGCTATATTGCAAACAGCTGCCAATCCGTACATTACCATACTCGGCCCCATAGAGAGCGCCGCTCAGCGGATCAGTATCATGGGAATCTGCAATAAATCGGCAGGAATAATTGCCACCTATTTATTTGGAGTTATGGCGCTGAAGGATGGTGATGCGCTTTTAGCGAGATTGCAAGGGATGGATCCGGTTCAAAAAGCAATGGAACTGGATTTATTGGCTGCCCGGATAATTTTCCCGTATCTTTTTATGGCCGGCATTCTGATATTAATTGGAATCTATATTAAACTATCGGGATTGCCTGAACTGGACCCGAATGTGCAAAATGCCGGTGATGACAGGGATGGGCAGGTAAACAGGACCAGCATCTTTCAATATCCATTTCTTTTATTGGGTGTTTTGGCGATATTCTGTGATGTGGGACTGGAAATTATCGCCGGGGATACCATTATCAGCTATGGAATCAGCCAGGGAATTCCGATATCGGTAGCCAAACATTTCACCTCGCTTACGATGCTTGCCTCGATTATAGGGTATAGCATTGGAATCATTGCCATCCCAAAATTCATTTCCCAGGTAAAGGCCCTGCGAACCTGCGCAATTGTTGGTATCGTTTTAACTATTGGCGCTATTTTATCTCCAAAGCTGGCATCAGTTGTTTTCATTGCTTTGCTTGGAATGGCTAACGCATTGATATGGCCATCGGTATGGCCGCTTGCCCTGGAGGGATTGGGCAGGTTTACCCGCATCGGCTCATCGCTGCTGATTATGGGTAACCTGGGTGGGGCCTTGCTGCCACTGCTTTACGGACGGCTGGCCGATGTGGTTAATCCGCAGCAGGCTTATCTCATTGTAATACCGTGTTACTTTTTCATTTTATATTATGCAACTTTA
>CAIXKO010000380.1 GCA_903919925.1 uncultured Bacteroidota bacterium
CGACTCCCCAAGAATGCAGGCTAGCAAACAAATCTCACCCGATTCGGCGGGCGATACAAAATATCGTTTTACATCGGACGGGGCCGAGAGTGGCTGCTGTTTGGCCAAACGCTGCAAAAACCCATCGGGCAAACTACCTTGCGAAAAGGCAACATTCGCAAACCTGGCTGTGGTAATCGGAAATTGCGGTGAGTAGGCCATGATCACCTCTTCCATTATCTTTTTACTGGCACCCATAATGTTGACGGGGTTGGCAGCTTTATCCGTACTAACACAGAAGAAATGCTTAAGAGGGTGAAGATCGTGAAGACAGTTAAGATCGTTAAGAAGATTAAGGAGGCGTTCGGCTTTGATAACGTTGTTTTCGAGCAAAGCGGTGATGGAATGCTCGTCCTTTTCGGAGCGAACATGTTTGTGTGCAGCAAAATTGGCAACAATCTCAAAAGGGCCTTCACTGTGCAAAATCCGCTCAAATACAGGATCTCCAAAATTCACCGGGTAGGTTTTAAAAACCGCTGGAACCTTTAATTCATTACTGCTGCGCAAATCACGCGTAAGCTCGGTTAGTCCGTTTTCGCTGATATCCACAACTACCAATTTACCAGGCTCATATCTCAGCAATGCCTTGATATACGAGGACCCTATGGTACCGGCTCCACCAATAACGAGCACCGATTTACCATTAATCTCTCGTGATAAAAGTTCCCCGTTGCGCTCCAGGTCCCCCGCAAACAAACTAACCTCCCTATGAGTTATATGATTGACAATAAACTGATTAACATTAAACATTTTATCGAATTTACATTATTTATATTTCCTCAAAGTAAAACAATTTTTCCCTTCCTCCGTTTCCCTCCTACTCTTCCGCTTCACGCCTCACGTTTTCTTCCGCTTCACGCTTCCAATTACTGTTCTTCCAAACAATTTGACCAGCTTAACCTCCCTTTAAACCCCATTGAACGTTTTATGCAAGGAAAAAAATATCTTTACAACCGGTAAATATTCTATGCATCTCAGATCATTCACAACTGGTATTCTTCTTTGTTTAGTAGTTGCACTCCAGGGGCAGTCGCAACTCGTACGCAATTTCTACAAGGATATACAGTTGTTTGGTGGCGTAGGAACAACCAGCTATTTCGGGGATGTTGGAGGAAAGGATTCAAAAATCGTTGGTGCCCGTGCAGTGTTCGACAATCTGGATATCGATCTTTGGCAGGTTCGGTCCATGGTAACCGCCGGAATAAGAATCAATCCTTTCAAAAATACAGCTTTCACCTTTCAGTTATCACCGGTTTACCTAAGCGGAAACGATCAGCGATCAAACTACGAATCGCGGGGCTATTCATTCAATACCTGGGTGGTTGAAGGAAGTTTCCTGATGGAATTTTATTTTGCCGACCGCATCACCGGACTTGCGCCTTATGCTATTGCAGGTGGAAGTGCTATGGTATACTCTTTCAAAAACAATACTATGTTGGAACAATCCCAATGGTATAGCGGTAACTCGGTGATTTTTGGACTGGGCACCCGGTTTCCTTCAAAAACCCGCTTTATCCACTCGCTCGATGCTTCTTTTCATTTTACCACTACCGATTTTCTCGATGGCATGAATAGCGCGAAGAATAGCAAGGACATCTTTTTTGTTTTGTGCTATAAAGTACATTTTCAGTTGTATACTTCGTGGTATTACGACCATAAGGGCCTGATTCGGTAACTTAAGGGTAAAGGGTAAATGGTAAAGGGTGAAGTAAGGGTGAAGGGTTAAGGGTGAAGTAAGGGTTAAGGGTTAAGGGTGAAGGAAGGGTGAAGGTGTAGGGGCGATACCGTGTGGTCGCCCGACAAATTCAAGGAAAAAGGGAAAAGCATGACCGTTAAAATTCTTTCATTGGATTTGTATAGGTCGTATATACAATGTCTGACATCTTTCATTTGTGCCCATTTGTGAAAACAATTTGTATCCATTTGTGAATAAAAACCGCCACACCTACCTTACAAATAAAATCCAAGTTTTTCGCACAGCTCCACCAACGATACCACCTCAATGTTTGGCTTAACCGGCCAGCCCGCTTTAACGGGTGCAGCAACAAATGTCCTCAGCGGGGCAATATCATCGATGGCAGAATAGTTCCCCTTGGTTAGAACCGGCGATACCGTTGCTTTACATTCAACGGCAAAAATCGTATCACCCTGTTTGATAACGATATCCATTTCGGCTCCGTGTGCTGTCCGGTAAAAAGAGTATTGCGCCTTGGGAAAATGTGCCTTCAGGTTCAGCAGCACAATTTGCTCCCATATACTGCCCCATACCGGATGTCCAACCAGCTGCCGGAAGGTTGTCAGCTGCAGCAAAGCATTCGTAATTCCGGAATCCGCCACATATACCTTGGGTGCTTTTACCAGGCGCTTACCTAAATTTGAGCTATGCGGGGGCAGTACAAGAACCATAAAGGTGGCTTCCAGCAGATCGATATAATTTTTTACGGTTGCAGAGGTGATACCCAATGAATTGGCCAGGGTAGAGTAATTTACGGTTTGTCCGTTGCAATGTGCCAGCATTTGCCACAATCGCCCCATCAGGGTTGGTGTGAAATTCTTCCATTGCATGAGGTCGCGTTCCAGAAATGTGGTAATAAAACTCTCCCGCCATTCCATCGATATTCCGGCATCAGGAGCCAGAAAACTCCGCGGGAACCCACCCCGTGAATAATAGTCCTCATCAGCAGCTATTCCCGCTGTTTCCTTCCATAAAAACGGGGATAAATACTGGTAAACAATGCGTCCAGCCAACGTTTCCGATGACTGGCGCAACAAATCCCTCGATGCGGAACCCAATATCAGAAAACAGCCACTCCCACCCCATTCATCCACCAGGCTTCGGATTAATGGAAAAAGATCGGGTTTACGTTGTATTTCATCAATGCAGATCAACCTCCCCTTTTGTGCACTCAGGTAAGTTTCCGGCTCCGCTAATCTCGCCAGATCAGATGCACGTTCCAGATCCAGGTATATGGTACCAGGCATTTTAGCCAATATTTCCCTGGCCAGGGTCGACTTACCACACTGCCGGGGACCCAACAACCCTACCACCGGAAAATTTAATAGCAGTTGCCTGATACGGGTTTCAAAAAATCTTTCAATCATCCCTCAAACATTACCGTGCAAATATACAATTCATTTTTTAAATTTGCACGGTTCAATTAAATCTGTTGTCAGGGAGAAATAGAAAGACAGAGGGCAAAGAAAATTTGTGCCCATTTGTCAAACCAATTTGTGCCCATTTGTGGATAGGTTTTATTCAAAATAGTTCAATGTCTTAAACCCGCCCGCCTTCACGTATAATCATTGCCGAAATCAAATGTAATCCGGCAAACCTGCGAATGGAAAAACTGATGGACAAAACAAGTGCGTTAAAACGGAACGAGCCTCTTACCCCCCACATATCCCCTCTCCCCATATCCGTCAACCTAAGTTACTGGCAGAACCCCCAGAGTAAAGATCTGGGGTTAGTGAAGAGCCAAATGCAAGAGGTGCTGCTGCGTCCGCTTCCGTGTTTGATGACATTGGTTGGGGCCGCCACAACATTAAGACCCAGTCCGAGAAAAAGGTCAGCACAGCCATTTCCAAACAGGAACTATTTCAATTTCCCTTCCTTCTTCCACCAGTGTACCTTCCTCATCCCTCGTAATAATCAACATTTTTTTAACCTCGATTTGCTTCGACATTTTTATCAGCGAACACACTTCACGCTTGCGGATATCTCCATCGTTCAGGTTGTAGCATACCTGAACCGCCAGCTGCACATCCAAAACATAAAAATCCACCTCTATGCCATGATAATAAAAATAAACATCCTCACCATATAACCTGCGCAACTGTATGGCCACCTGGTTTTCCAGCAATGAAGTTAACGGATCAACCAGAAAAAGATTCAATATGCCATTATCCATAAAGTAATACTTTTTGTTAGCCACCTTTTCGGCCAGCTTAGCACAAATATTTTCCACCGAAAAGGTCAACCACGATTCCTTCAAATATTCCAAATAGTCAATCACGGTATCGGTACTGATTTTTTTTCCGGAAGAGGATACAACATTTGCCAATCTGGTAAAAGAAGTGGGTTGTTTAAGGCTTTCGGCTAATTTTCGGATCAAAATGCGTAATGCAAAATCATTGCGAACCTGATGGCGGGCAATTAAATCACCGAAAAATATTTTCTGATAGAGGCTGCTCAGCCAGGCCCTTTTGTCTGTAACCTGCACGATCTCCGGTAGCCCGCCAAACCGGAAATAGGTATCGTATGCTCTTACTATTTCAGTACGATAGCGGTACATCAAATTTTTGTCCGTTGTATCGATACCTTGGGTAATCAGATATTCCTGAAATGAATAAGGATATACATTTTGAATCAGGTATCGCCCCCCCAGAGTGGTAGCAATTTCACTGCTCAGCATTTTCGCATTGCTGCCGGTAACATAAACCCGATAACCCTGGTCGGCCAGGCGGCGGGCAAATTTCTCCCAATGATCAACTATTTGTATTTCATCAAGAAAGAAGATCGGCTTGCAATCAAACATCTCTTCATAGCAAACTTTTATAGAGTCTAAATCTTCTGTGGCCAACGAGGCAATCCGGTCATCTTCAAAGTTAAAATACAAAATCTCATCTTTCGAATGGCCCTTATCCAACAGGTGGCGTATCTGTTGAAACATCAGATATGACTTCCCTACCCGGCGCAAACCTACCAATACATAATTGAGATTGTCTTCCATTCTATACGGACGTTCCTGGAAAACGATAGAAACTGCTTTGCTCTGATATTCAGATATTAAATGCTTGATAACATTTTTGTCCATCTCCATTCATCGATTATATTCGACAAATATACATGATATCCATCGAATATGCAAGACAATTTGCTATTCCATTCCAACAGGTAGGAATACAC
>CAIXKO010000381.1 GCA_903919925.1 uncultured Bacteroidota bacterium
CGGGTTGATTCAGAACCCGCTCCGCTGATCCCTGAATTAGTTTGAATCCAAAAAAATTAAAAAAATTCTGATCTGCATACCTGAACCGGCTAATGGCATACCGGTCGGACCCAATCTGGATTTTTTGTTGATTTTCCGCCGATACTCTGCAGAATGAGCTGATTTCCGGAAGTTCCGCCGCAAGCGCAGGACCTGCAGGAGCATTGCAAAAACCGCTCGACATTCGCTTATCTCCATTCATCATGGTGCTCGTTACCCGATAGATCATTTTACTATCGGGGTAAAAATTTCGAACCTCGTTTCATGGCTCACCAGGATCAGAACATATATAAATGCTGGCAGCCCAAGCGATAGGCCAATCAGGTTAATCAGCGTAAACATCCGGTTACGATACAGGTGCCGTAGAGCCTCCTTCAACTGCAGGATAAACATATTGCATGGTTTTACAATTCACGATTTTACTTATTTTGCAACTAAAAACAAACCCGATGGCAAAAGATTGGAAAGATCGGCTTGGAGTTGTTTATTCAACTAATTCCGATTTTAAATATGATAAGGAAGATTTGCAAGAGCCCGAAACATTGCCAACCAGGCAGCAGAAACTGATTGTTCAACTCGATAAAAAGAACCGAAAAGGGAAAGCGGTCACTCTTGTTACCGGTTTTACCGGCACTGTATCAGATTTGGAAGCACTGGGAAAATTATTGAAAACCAAATGTGGTGTTGGAGGAACAGCAAAAGATGGCGAAATTCTGATCCAGGGAGATTTTCGCGATAAGGTTATGCAAATTCTTGCCGGTGAAGGGTACGGGGTGAAACGGTCGGGGGGGTAACACATAGCTGTCAGCCTAAAGAATAGTTCTACTACAAAACCAGGAGTTGAAGTTGAATAGTTGAGATTCCAATTTTGAATTCCGAATTCCGAGTGGGAGATTCAGGTACTGTTGCAGAAATACACCTCCAACCCGACGCAATAATAAGGCCCTGCACACTACTCTCTGGCGGACTGCGGACAGCCAACTGCGGACTGCCAATAAAAGACACGCAAATATGCGTGTCTGGAAGCTACCCTCTTGCAGATTGAGGACTGTCAACCGCTATTTTCTAATAACCGGATTCACAACACCTTAATCGTCCCGGCAACCTTGATTTCCTTACTCGAGCTCCCAATCATCAGCCGGAATTCGCCAGCCTCAATTACCGGTTTTAGGTTCTTATCAAGCATGGTGAGCATTTCAGGAGTGATAGTAAAAACAACTTCGCGAGATTCACCTTTTTTAAGATGAATGCGCTGAAATCCTTTGAGTTCGGTAACCGGACGGGATACGGATGCAAATAAATCACGCAGGTATAACTGCACCACTTCATCTCCATCGAATTTGCCGGTGTTGGTGACTTTTATCCGGATCTGGGTAGATTCCCCTGACTGAATTTCAGGCTTATCGATCTTTAAATCAGTGTATTCAAATGAGGTATAACTCAATCCGAATCCAAACGGGAACAATGGCTGGCCGGTAAGGTTATTGTAATCGTCGCCCCGTCCGGTGGGTTTGTGATTGTACACCAGTGGCAGCTGGGCCTCTGAAACAGGAAAAGTTACCGGCAACCTGCCCGCCGGATTGAAATCTCCAAAAAGTACATCGGCAACCGCCTCTCCTCCAACATCGCCGGGATACCATACATCAACAATGGCAGGAATTTTTTCCAGCCAGTTGTTCATGGTAACAGCACTGCCGCCTACCAATACCACTACCACCGGTTTTCCGGTTGCTGCCACTCGGCGGATGAGCTCTTCCTGATGCCCGGGCAATGCCAATGAAGCACGGTCGCGGAATTCACCCTCCTCAATGCCTGCCGTCAAAATCACCGCATCGGCTTTTGAAGCCGCTGCAACAGCTTCATCTATACCTTTCTTCCAATCAGGTGTTATTCCATAATTCCAGACCAGAGTGAACCTGGCATTCCCCGTTGGTTCATAATACTCCACCCGAAGGTCGTAGGTTTTGCCATCTTCAAACCTGAAATCTGTAGTCAGGGTTCTACAGGTAAGCTTGATCCAATTATCCAGAATCAATACATTATTGATATACAGTCGATAACCATCGTTCCCATCGATCCCGATTTTATAAGTACCTGTTCCTGGAGATTTTAGCTTACCGGTCCACCTGACAGAGAAAAAATCGTTTGACATTTTCTCAGGATCCGGCCCAAACAGTGTCCACTGAAAGCTTATCTGATTATCGGTACGGGTAAATACCGGAACTCCGGAGAGGGTAACATTATTGAAATACTCACCTTTAATTCCTTTAGTGGCAACTGTTTGTCCATCTGAGTTTTGTGAAAAGTATTTGGCGGGCACAGCTGTATATTCTTCCGAGAGACGGCCACAGCCTTGCGTGTAAATCACACCCGGTACCTTCTTCTTAATCCCTTCGAGAATGCTGATTTTATTGATCCCGGGCCCGCTGTATCCTCCCAGTCTGGCTTCAACTGCATCGGCTCCGATAACTGCAATTGTTTTGAGATTACGGGAAAGGGGTAGGGTGTTGCCGGAATTTTTGAGCAAAACAATGGATTTACGGGCCGATTCGAGTGCCAGTTTGCGATGATCCGCACTGCCATTGCTCGCCTCTGCAAGCTTTGGGTCAACGTATGGATTTTCGAATAAACCGAGTTCAAATTTGATCCGGAGAACCCGTGCAACAGCCTGATCGATAACTTTTACCGGGATAGTTCCATCTAAAAAAGGTTTGATAAAAAGCGGATAATGATCATAAGAGGTTTGAAAAATGACATCGAGGCCATTGTTAATGGCATCGGCACCCGATTCCCAATACTCTTTCGCTGTCATGTGCAGCACATTGGCTCCTCCAACCGCATTAGCATCGGAAATCACAAATCCGGGAAATCCGGTTTCTTCCTTGAGCCAGGTGTTCAGTAGCCAATTATTTGCCGAACAAGGCTGGCCATCGAGAGAATTATAGGAGGTCATCACACTGCGCATCCCGGCTCTTTTTACCGCAGCCTCAAAAGGGGGGAGATGGATCTCGCGGAGATAACGCTCATTTGCATAGATGGGATAACTATCGCGGCCACCATCACCAACATTGGCAATCAGATGTTTAGGAGTTGTAACGACGCCGATTTTTTCAAATTCGGATATATAGGCCACTGCCATTTCAGCAGCCAGGAAGGGATCCTCCCCATACGATTCCTCAACCCGTCCCCAGCGCACATCGGTAGCCATGTTGATTACAGGGGATAGGATCTGCCGGAGCCCACGGGTTTTACACTCTTCAGCAATTGCTGCAGAAACCTGATGCATGAGCGGAACATCAAAGGAAGCCGCCAGCCCGATAGATTGCGGAAATGAAGTAGCTCCCTGCCTTACCAGGCCATGCAGCGATTCATCAAATGGGATTATCGGTATTCCCAATCGCGTTTCAGTCAGAAAAAACCGCTGAATCTCATTGATTTTGATGGCAGTTTCAGCCGCAGATGCACCGGGTGCATAATTCAGGAGCTGCTGTGTGGCATCAGCCGTTTTGCCTTCTGCCGAAATCTGAAACCCAAAAATACCGTTTTTGAGTTTATCCTTGCCCATTGTTAAATCGCCGGGAATCATAAACAACTGCCAGAACTTCTCTTCCGGTGTCATCCTGGAAATCAAATCCTTTACCCTGGACTCTACGGGTGCGTTTGCATCTTTATATACCTGGGCATAAAGAATTACCGGCAGAACGACGGTTATCAGTAAGAATAATAGTTTTTTCATAGCACAAAGTTAAAACTTTGCAGCCCTCTGCATATAGACTCTGCGGCCCTCTATGGTAGTTTTTTTACCGAAGGGTACGCAAAGAATTCGCAGAGGGCCGCAGAGGGTGATAAAGGAAAACTATCGAAGCAAATTCGCCTTATTGGTTTCTTCCCATGGGAAATATTTGATTCCATTGGCGGAAAGGCAAGTCCTTCCCATGTGCCCGTAAGATGCTGTTGGCTGGTAGATTGGATTTTTCAAGGCAAGATCACGGATGATATAGTAGGGCCTGAGCGGGAAGTTTTCCCTGACCAGTTGTTCCAGATCCTTAGCTTTGAGATTCGTTGTTTCTTTTCCAAAAGTATTTACCGATACCGATACCGGATCAGCCTGACCGATAGCATAAGCCAGTTGAACCTCAATTTCAGGAGATATTCCGGCTGCAACCAGGTTTTTGGCGATATATCGAGCGGCATAAGCCCCTGATCGGTCCACTTTGGATGGATCTTTTCCTGAGAATGCCCCGCCGCCATGACGGGCCCAGCCGCCGTAAGTGTCTACTATAATTTTACGTCCTGTTAAACCGGTATCGCCATTGGGCCCACCGATAACAAATTTCCCGGATGGATTAACCAGTAATTTCGAAGATGAGGTATACAATGAACGAATGGACTCAGGCAAAGTATCAAGCAGCCGTGGGATGAGCACACGGGCAATGTCATCTTTAATGAGCAGATCGGGCCGTTCAACATCAGGGAAATCATCATGCTGAGTAGAAACCAGAATCGTATCAATAAATAGCGGATTGTTTTTTTCATCATACAATATGGTCACCTGCGATTTTGCATCGGGCCTCAGGTAGGTCATTTCATGTCCTTCGCGGCGAATCTCTGCAAGAATTGACACTAATCTATGGGATAAATCGATAGGCAATGGCATTAATGTTTCGGTGCCAGCGCAGGCGTAACCAAACATCAGGCCCTGATCGCCTGCTCCCTGGTTCTCGGGATCCGGGCGAAGAACTGCATCAGCAATATCATTCGACTGTTCATGAATCAGGTTGGTGATTTTGCAATCATGTCCATCGAATCCAATTCCTGGATGATCATATCCGATTCCGCATATAACATTTCGAATAATAGATTCATGATCAACATGGGTGGATGATCCCACTTCGCCGGCAACAATTACCGTGTTGGTGGTAACCAGAGTTTCGATGGCTACTCTGGAGTTAGGATCGCTGCTCAGATATGCGTCGAGCAACGCATCTGAAATCTGATCAGCCACCTTATCCGGGTGCCCTTCACTCACAGATTCACTCGTAAAAAGAAAAGTTTTTTCAGTACTCATTGTGCAAAAAGTTTTAGTTAAATACGCTTTTTGCATCAAGTATATCCGGGATTGTCTGAAAACATTTATTTTGACCAGACGGCCCGCATTCTATACCACCGCGGCTTTTGTGCTCGGTTGGTGCCCCTGATTACAGGGCTCCTGATGCAGCTGCAAATATAGAATTTTTTTTAAAAAACCCTTCTTTGCTATAATTAAAACCGGTAATATGCCGCCACCAGCAGCCTGATATTGGTGACAGGTTTTGAATTGATCACCGTACCATCGGGTTGAGCAGTGCCATAAGCAGCTGTTGTGATTTCGAGTTCGCCGGCAAATGTAGTTTTTCCGCTGATGAACTGTAAGCGTGGGGAGATGCGCGTTAGGTAGTCGATGGTGGTGCCTCGCCCAAAGGCCGGCCCGATAATCGGTCCGTTGGCCCCCAGGTTTTTGCTGAATCCACCAAATAGCCCTGCCTGCAAAGTTTTGCCATTGGTGGTGATATCGAACCAGCTGGAGAAAGTGTTAATATTGGTGTAAGTTTTCAGCGCCTTTGCCGGGTCCAGTATTTCCGATACTGCATAGCCACCAATCATCAACAAATCGGTAGCATTTTGAACATATGCTCCCATTGCGGTGAAAGTCAGCGTTTTGGCTTTAATATTAAAGGTTACAAATCCACTCAGACTTTGCAGATTTTCATCGGTATGATAGTTGGCAGTAGTTTTCAACTCAGGGCGGATGGTTTTAAAATCAATCCCGGCAAAGAGCAACCCGATTTTTGCCACAGGAATCCGAAGTTGAAGATTAATACCCGGCATACCACTGTTTTTTAGGTACTTAGTGCTCGATCCATCTAATCCGGTTCCGGTAAAATCACGCTGTGAATAGGTGGTTAGAATAGCCCTAACGGAACCAATTCTCCGGGTGAATTTGATTTGTGGATTTCTTGCAAAAGGGGTAAAAGGTGCACCGGTATTAAAGCTGATCGTGCCGGGAAAGCATTCGGTTGGAAAGATCGGGTGCCAGGTTTGTCCGATCAGCAGGGAGGTATTGGTCCAATCGAGTTTGGTGAATGCATGGCGCAAGCGGAATCCATTGAGATCGGCTTCGCTGGTGCCGAAAAATTCAGCTTCAATAACTCCGGATGCTTTTGCTCCAAAAGCATCCGGACCCGTAATATCTCCGCGTAAGCGACTTTGTATGCTGAGTATCTGGAAAGCAGGGCTATCGTTCAGGTCCAATGAATCGGCATCGTATAAAACATTGTCCGGAAACAGGTAGAAGTGACCGTCACGGAGGCCGTTTGCCGGACCGGATTGCCTCGTATCATAAATAACATCGGTTTTCACATACCCTGAAAGCTTGATCCCGAAAGGCGGCAACGGTGCCGGCGCTTGAGATAGCAGAGGGAAAACCAGCAGGGATAAAAGCCCTGCTGTTAACAATAGCGGTTTCATAAAAAGTGTCTTCGGTATCCATCTGCAAAATTACCATTCAGATTTGCGATAAAACCTTAGAAAAATCAGGTAAATTTGAGAAAATGCTGCCAATGAAAGTTTCCAGTAAAATATCTTGCCAGGATTGCCCGCTGAAATGCGATTTATCGGTGGCAATCAAACTATCGGGCCAATCGTTTTCGGAAGCCAGGGCGATTCATGCCAATTTCAAGCGACACGAGAAGATATGCAAACAGGGTAGCCCCGTAACCCATGCCATTTATCTGGTTAATGGCACCGCAAAACTATATATTGAGGGGATCAATGACAGGAATATAATCCTCTATCTGATGAAACCTCCTGCCTATATCGGACTCTTGTCGTTTTTTGAGAGTGTTCATTATTCCTATTCCGTTATGGCTATTGAGGATGCAAGGGTTTGTATGGTTGATCTGGATTTTGTGAAGGAGCTCTACCTTCAGGATCATGATTTGCTTTTAAAACTGAATCAGGCATTCGGGCGATCAGTTTCCATGATCATGAAAAAAATCATTACCCTCAACCAGAAGAATATACGCGGAAGGGTTGCAGAAAGTCTTATCTACTTATCGGAGTTTTATGGTGGATTAAAATTCAACCTGCCCATTACACGCAAAGATCTGGGGATGTTAAGTGGAATATCTGAAGAAAATACCGTGCGTTTACTGACCGAATTAAGGAACGAAAATATTATCCGCCTGGAGGGAAAGGAGCTGGAGATACTGGATATGAGATTGTTATCAAAACTGTCTGATCTGGGTTGAACTAGCCTTTTAGCCTTTAATCATTCAGTTGGCCGGAAGGCTAAGCGTAAAGGTCGATCCATTTCCGGGTTGGCTGATTACTGAAATTGTTCCACCCATCATTTCAGCAAATCGCCTGGATATGTGCAACCCTAGTCCGGAGCCATCATATTGGCGCGATTGTCCTTCACTGACTTGCCTGAATTCGTCGAAAATGATGCTTTGAAATTCCTTCCTGATTCCAATTCCGGTGTCAGATACATGGATACAACCAAATTTGCCAAGTTCCTCATTTTCAATGGAAATACTTACCTTGACTCCACCGCTATGGGTAAACTTTATCGCGTTATTAATGAGATTATTTAGAATCTTGCTTACCAGTTGTTCATCAGCAGAAACTGTAACCTCCTGTTGTTCAGGTAAAAAACCTATCGTAATCCCTTTTTTTTGAGCATTTGGCATAAACAAAACCACCACCTCATTTGCCAATTGGTTTAGGCTAACGGTTTTGAAGTTCATTTTGCTGAACTGTGATTCAATGACCGATAAATCAAGAATTGCATTTAGCGTATGAAGTAATCGGTTACCACTTGAATAAATGATGTCTGCCATCGATCTCTGCGAAGCCTCCTGTAATTCATCTTTGAGTAGTTCCGCGAAACCCAAAATGCCATTAAGAGGGGTTCGAATCTCATGACTCATATTGGCTAATAGTCTGGATTTTAAAATATTAACTTCTTCGGCCTTATCTCTTGCTTTAATGAGTTCCTTGTAGATATGTTTACGTTCCGTAACATCTCTCATAATTCCAAGCACTGTAATTACCGTTTGGGATTCTAATTTTACAGTGCTGACTTCAACTTCTTTGATCGAACCTGATTTTGTAATGATCTCAAAATCATAAACTCCTGGGATATCCTCGCCCCTCAGCCTGGCAAGCCTTCGCTGTTCAATCAGGAACTTGCTTTTATCGGTCAGGGTTATTCCGAAGGTAAAGGCTTCCGATGAGATTTCTTCTGCAGAATAACCAATTATTTCGCAAAAGCGCTGGTTGGTGTAAATAAAGTGATCATTTGAGATTAGATATATTCCATCGAAAGCATTTTCCACAACCGAACGAAACTTTTGTTCGCTTTCCTGGATTTCCTGGGCTGCTTTTCTCCAGGCGGTCATATCACGGGTAACAGAAAGAATATGAGGTTCTCCAGCAATAAGAAAAACTCTGGCGGACATCAGAGCAGTTTTTTTTCCTCCGCCTTTTATCCGGAATTCAGCTTCCAGGTTTTCAATTGATCCATTCAAGCGGAGACCTTCAACTAACCGGTTTCGGTCGGCTGGATTGTCCCAAATATTGAGTTCAATGGAAGTTTTTCCGACAACATCCGCCAAAGTATAGCCTGTAATTTTTGTAAACCCCTCGTTTATATCAACATATAATCCATCAGATAACCGGTTGATATTTATAGAATCTGGGCTGGTCAGAAAAGCTGAGCGAAATCGTTCTTCACTTTCGCGTAAACTTTTTTGTGCCAGTTTCCGGGATTCTTCGTTTCCCAATGCCGAAGCAATGATGGTAAAAGCTTGCTCATGCTCATAGGTGAACATCACATCGGTTTGGAAAACTGCACAGATTGATCCCACAAACTGGCCATCGCAAACCACGGCTTTACCTATATAAGTAATTAAATTATAATTTAATACATTGGAGTCGGAATGGGCGTATGGTGTGTTTTGCAGATCATTAATGACAACAACCTGATTGCTGCCTTGCCTGATTACATCGTAACAAATGTGTCCTTCGGGCCGATCAGCTGAGCAAAAACCCGGAGGCGTATTCCATTGACCGATGGAGGACAAAAGCCCATTTTCGAGTCTGTTATACAAAGTGCACGTTGCACCGGTTAGTTCACCGCATAAACTGGTGAGAAGGTTAATATTATCAAGGAACGACGGTCCAAGCTTAAGAAGGGTTTCATTAATTCTTTTGAAGCTTTGCTCCGATCGTTTACGTTCGAACATAATAGCTGAAAATTGAGTCAGGTCTTCTTCTTCCTTTTTGAGACGATCAATTTCCTTAAGCAGGGACTGGTTTTCAGCGATCAAATCTTTCTTGCTCTTGCTGATTTCTCTTTGGATATTGTTCAAAATTAGTTAGAGTTAGCAACTCTTTAAAGTTGCCAACTTTTTTTTACTTTTCCCCCATTCTGCCCTTTGTTTTGCATCTATATAGTAAGTCATTAGTTTTTAATCAATTTAATCATTATGAAGAAAAGATGCCTACTCTATAAAGTTGCCAACTCTATTTAAGGTACTTTTGGATCGATATTTACTCTGAAAAAATGAAAGAAAATTATCTTAAAAGGATCAAAGGGTTATCCAGCCTGATCGGCAATACACCACTGCTCGAAATAGAATTCCTTTTTAAAGGGCAGAAACGGATATTATATGCCAAAGCCGAGAATATGAACATGACCGGCAGCATCAAGGACCGAATGGCCATACATATCTTACGTAATGCCTTTGAAAAGGGATTATTGAAAGAGGGAATGCCGATAATTGAAGCCACCAGCGGCAATACAGGAATCGCATTTTCAGCAATAGGCAGAGCCTTGGGGCACCCGGTTGTTATTTTTATGCCCAATTGGATGAGTTCTGAACGTATAAATCTCATCCGTGGCTTTGGTGCAACCATCAACCTGGTTGATAAAGAAGAAGGTGGATTTCTGGGCAGCATCGATCTGGCAAATAAAATGGCTGCTGGATTGGATGGAGCATTTCTTCCACATCAATTTGAAAATGAGTACAATACCGATGCCCATTATCTTACCACAGGCCCGGAAATCTGGTGGCAGCTTAAATACCGAAACCTGAAACCTGCAGCCTTTGTTGCCGGAGTGGGTACCGGTGGAACGATTATGGGTGTTGGGAAATTCCTGAAAGAACAAGACCCCTCTATAAAAATTCATCCACTGGAACCTGAGAATTCTCCGACCCTTACTACCGGTTATAAAGTAGGTAAACATAGGATACAAGGTATTTCCGATGAATTTATACCTCCGATTATCAAATTGGATCAACTCGATTCCATTATCTGCGTGGATGACGGGGATGGAATCATTATGTCGCAAAAATTAGCCGCAATGGGGCTGGGAGTGGGTATTTCTTCCGGTGCTAATTTTATTGGTGCCTTGAAAGTCCAAAATGATATGTCGGATGATGCAGTTGTAGTCACTATTTTTTCAGATGACAACAAAAAATACCTCAGCACTGACTTGCTCAAGGAAGAGCCAATTCAGAAGGGTTTCTTATCTCCCGATGTTGAATTGATCGGCTTCCGGGCTTTTAAACGGGTGTGCAACCTCTGTTGCGATCCAGCGGAATGCGCAGAAGCCAATTTTCATTGCGATCACCCGGAGTGTGCGCTGCCCGACTGCCCTGCCCGCCATTAATCACCCTGAAAGGTGAACCAACTGCTGATCACATCGGTTTTGTCCTCTGATTCAGCAATATGCCGAAATTCGTTTGTTCGATTATTATATAAGTATTCCTTTTCCCACTCTCTGATATTCAATTGAATCTCACGAAGAGCCCGGCAGGTTTTCATTAATTCCTGTGTAGTCATCGTCGGATGCAGGGATAACCTTATCCATCCCGGTTTCATTGATAAGTCGCCACTGCTGATCAGCTCAGTAATGCGATGAGAATCAGCATAAGTAACATCGAGAAGATAATGCCCGTAGGTACCCGCGCAAGCGCACCCTCCTCTGACCTGAACACCGTATCGATCGGATAACAGCTTAACTACCAGGTTGAAATGAATTCCATCGATGTAAAACGATAAAATTCCGAGCCTTTGGTGAACATTATCGGCCAGAATATGCAAATCAGGGATTTTTTTTAGTTCAGCAAAGGCCAGATCCAGCAATTCTGCCTCCCTCCCACGAATTTTATCAACCCCCATTTGATTCTTGACTTCCATCGCCATCGCTATCCGCATGGCTTGCAGGAACCCTGGAGTACCGCCATCCTCCCGAAGTTCAATGTCATCGATATACTTGTATTCGCCCCAGGGATTGGTCCAATCCACCGTCCCTCCTCCTGGATTATCGGGCGTTTCGCTGTTATATAAGGATGCATCAAAAATTAATACACCGGATGAACCCGGTCCACCTAAAAATTTGTGTGGCGAAAAGTAAATCCCATCGAGTTTCTGCATCGGATCCGCTGGATGCATATCGATATTCACATAAGGAGCCGAGGCTGCGAAATCTATAAAGCATATCCCGCCGTGCTCATGCATGATCTTAGCCATCTGATAATATGGCGTTTCGATTCCGGTAACATTGGAGCAGGCTGTAAAGGCCCCGATCTTTAAGGTTCGGTTTTTATACTCAGATAACCGGGCTTCCAGATTTTCAATCGAGATGAGCAGATCCTGGTCCGGTTCCAAAATAACAACATCAACGTTGGATTCATACCACGACATGTGATTGGAGTGATGCTCCATATGGGTTATAAAAACTACCGGTTTCTCATCGATCTCCGAATGCTGAATCCCTGAGAACCGCCCTCCGGTGCGGAGCCCTAAAATTCGGTGAAGTTTGTTTACTACCGTGGTCATTCCTGTTCCAGCGGTGATTATCACATCGTTAGGACCTGCGTTTACCTCTTTCTTGATTTTCTGCTGCGCAAATTGATACGCCCTGGTCATGAGGGTCCCTGACTCACTGGCTTCACTATGCGTATTGGCCACCCAGGGCCCGATCACCCTGGTCATGCGATCCTCAATTGGCTGATATAGCCTGCCGGTTGCAATCCAATCGGCGTAAACCATGCGTTTTCTGCCATATGGGGAATTATATACCAGGTTATGGCCAATGGTATTTTTGCGGAATCGACTGAAATACTTTTCTAACTTGCTTTGTTTCATTGTTTTCTGGTTGCAGTTTACCTCTATTGTTTAATCAGGCTGAGGCGGGAGGTTCCACCTTTTGTTTCGACCAGACAAAGATACAATCCTGGTTTTGCAGAATTTCCATTAGCTGAAGTGCCGTCCCATCTGATCAGCTGCCTGCCCGGAGGCAAAACTCCCTGATGAAGAATCCGGATTTCGCGCCCTAAAAGGTCGATAAGCTTCACCGTTACTTTTGATTCCACTGAAAGCTGAAACTCGATGTTGGCATTTTGAACGGCAGGGTTGGGGTAAATGCGGGCACCTGTGCAAACTGGATTTCCACCCTCCGGTGAGTACTCTTCGATTCCCGATGTTATAGGTTTAAGCGCTACGTTGAGCTCGGTTAGTTTATCTCCGTTAACAGCCACGTCTGTCATAATCTCAGTAATGTACCCTGATTTGGAAAACTGAATGGTATAATTCCCGGGCAGCAATAATCGGTAATACCGTCCGAAAGTAGAATCGCTCATCCGCGGAGATACCAGATGATCATTCAGTTGCACAATTTTTATACGGGCCGAAACCGGTAATCCTGATTTGCTATCCAGGATGTGTCCGGTAATACCCGCCCCTTTTATCCGATCCAACAAATAAAGCGCCGCCTGCAGATTATCGTGTGCAACATTCATTCCTTTGCTTAGCGGCGGAACAAACTCATCGCAGGTTTCTACTGTATACTCAATCGTTCCAATGGCACCATACATCCAGCACTGACTGTAGCCGGTAGTACACTCAGTTGGATCCACTGAATAATTACCTATTCCTGCGATACGTGGTATCCGTTTGGCCATCGAATCTCCAATCTCAATATACAGATCATTATCAGGCGATAATGGCTCATCAAGCCAACTGTAAAGAATTTGTTCTCCATAGGAATGATAAGATAATGATAGAACGGGTTTCTGAACCAAGGCCCACTTACGTTTAGCATCTGTTTCACTTTCCGAAAAGGGTTTCACCCCCCGGTATACCCAGCTTCCGGGATCCCCGCTTCCCCCCGTGAGCCATCCCCAATCGTAATTCCGGTTTAAATCGATCCCATCAAAACCCGGGTCAAAAAGACCATTCAGATTGTTGTCGTGCAAATTTTTTCGCCACCATGGATTAGTCAGATTATGATCAACCAGGTATTTATAGCCTTCCGGATTAACCATCGGAATAAACCATATTTCATTATCATTTACCCAGGCAGTAACTTTGGGATTAGTTCCATAATTCTGCAGCAAAAACTCGAGTATGGTAAGGGTGCACTCCATCCCCACGGGCTCCCTGGCATGATGCAGCCCATCAAATAAAATAGCTGGCTCATCCTCTTCCTGACCGGGATTGTCGGAAACTTTGATTACGGGAATCATCAGGTTCCAGGTTTGGCTGTAACCGAGCGTATCGAGTTTCACGATCTGAGGAAAGGCATACGCATAATAATTCAGCCGGTCAATTACCTGATCATAAGAAGGATATTGAGTAACATTTACCCCTGGAGGATTCATTGGCAAAATATCCGTTTTGTAACCACGGATAATAATCTCGGCTAGTTCACCGGCAGTAACTACCGCATCAAAAGTTGCTCCTTTATGCTCCGATACATAATCGAGGCTCAATTCAGCAAGAGATGCCGCACCCTGCTTTAGATTGTTATGAATTCTTACTACAAACTTCTGATCATCATTGGTTTGACTCCAGGAAGGCTGAGCAATTCCAAAGATCAGAAAAGAAAAACTAAATAATGATTGAAGAATTTTCATAGTATCTGAGTAAGGGTTCAACTTTACTAAGATATGGATTTCCCGGTTTCTAATGCGCTCCTATTTTGATGCCGGTATTGGCTACAAACAATTTAATGGCAATGGCAAGCAGAATAATCCCAAAAAACTTTTTAAGGATCATGAGCCCGGTAGGACCCAGAAAACGTTCAAACCGGTAGGTAGCCCTGAGTACGATATAAACTACTACCATATTCATTATCAATGCAATAATGATATTTATATGATCATATTGCGAGCGCAGTGAGATCAATGTAGTAATAGAACCGGCTCCTGCAATTAAAGGGAAAGCGATGGGAACAATAGAGGCTCCCTCCGGGGTGTCGTTCTTGAAAAACTCATGCCCAAGAATCATTTCAAATGCCAGGATAAAGATGATGAATGAACCGGCAATAGCAAATGAAGAAACATCTACCCCAAATAAACCGAGCATTCTTTCCCCCACAATCAAAAAGGCTAGCAACACCGCAAAGGCGACAATAGTTGCCTGACCGGCCTTTATTTTGCCCCCATTATGCTTGATGCTTAAAATGATTGGAATGCTGCCGAAAATATCGATTACGGCGAAGAGCACCATAAAGATGGAGAGGATGTCGAGGAGATTTAGTTTCATTTCGCAAATATACGAATATAAGTTAAGGGTAAATGGTAAAGGGTGAAGGGTGAAGTAAGGGTGAAGAGTTAAGGGTGAAGTAAGGGTTAAGGGGGAAGAGTGAAGGAAGGGTGAAGGGTGAAGGTTGAAGGGGGAAGGGGGAAGTGGGAAGGGGGAAGGGTGAAGGTTGAAGGATGAAGGTGCGGTGTAGGTCCGGCTTGGGGCTGAAGCCCGCGGGGTACAATATCGGTCGTGCCTTTGGCACTATATCCGCACTGGGCTTATAGTGCCAGAGGCACGGTCGATATTGTAACTCCGGGATTTATCCCGGTGCTGGTGCCCCACCTCCTCCGGTGCGGGCTCCAGTGCGGGCTCCGGTGCGGGCTCCGGTGCGGGCGAGCTACCTCCTCAGATGAGTGCTCCGATGCTGGTGCCCCACCTCCTCCGATGAGCGCTCCGATGCTTGTGTCCTACCTCCTCCGATGAGGGCTCCGGTGCGGGCGAGCTACCTCCTCTGATGAGTGCTGTGATGCGGGTGCCCCACCTCCTCCGATGAGGGCTCCAGTGCGGGTGCCCCACCTCCTCCTCCGATGAGTGCTCCGGTGCTGGTGTCCTACCTCCTCCGGTGCGGGCTCCGGTGCGGGTGAGCTACCTGCTCCGATAGAGCTCCGGTGACTGCGCCGGTACCTGCGATGGTGGCCGGAGAGGGTCCTGGCGCCACTAGTGGTGCGGGCGCCAGGACCCCGATGGAGGCTTGGCGCCCGCTACTTCCCGGATATTAGTAAACTAACGTCATTTCATCAACCAGATGCTTGGCTCCAGCGTATTTGTCCATGATAAACAGTACGTAACGGATATCTACGCTGATGGTGCGCTGCAGAGCCGGATCAAATGCGATATCACCGCTCATCGCTTCCCAGTTCCCGTCGAAAGCCAAACCGAGCAGTTCACCCTTGGCATTCAGTACAGGAGATCCGGAGTTGCCACCGGTAATATCATTATTTGAAATAAAACCGATCTTCATTACACCACCTTCGCCATAAATACCGAAATCTTTGGCTTTGTAAAGCTCTTTCAGCTTAGCCGGAACATCAAATTCCCAATCTCCCGGAACTTCCTTCTGCATAACACCATCCAGGGTGGTAAAATACTTATAATGAACAGCATCTGAAGGGTCATAGGATTTAACACTTCCATAAGTCAACCTCATGGTGGAGTTGGCATCCGGATAAAATACACGGTCCTTTTGCATTGCCATCAGGCCATCGATCCAGAGGCGCTGACCTTTTGCCAGATCTGACATGAATTTGCCCATTTCATTCCTGATCTCACCACTTTTTTTATTGATCGATGTGGAGGCAATGTAAGCCAGGTCTTTTTCCAGAACTTTTAAA
>CAIXKO010000382.1 GCA_903919925.1 uncultured Bacteroidota bacterium
ATCATCATTCAACCTGGTCAGCATTCCACGAAATTGGATCGAATTTTTAATACCCGTCACTATTTTGCTCACGGCAATCGGTAATATGATGCAAACCGAAGATGACTTTTCAAAGCGATTACATCATTACAAGTACCTTTTAGCTATTGTTTTTGGGTTGATTCACGGATTAGGTTTTTCGAATTATCTACGCGCGTTAATATTGAATGAAGAATCTTTGGCAGGACCACTATTTTCGTTCAATCTTGGCATTGAAGCCGGGCAGTTACTGATTGTTTCCTGCTTTATACTGCTCGGAATCCTGATGATGGGTAGATTTAAAGTCAGGTCAAGAGAGTGGAACCTGGTATTTTCGGGTGCGGGACTGGGTGTTTCGATAATATTAATGATAGAGAGGATGCCGTTATGAATGTGAAGAACGTAAAGAACGTGAAGAACGTAAAGAACGTGAAGAACGTGAAGAACGTGAAGAGCGAGAAGAACGTGAAGAACGTGAAGAGGGTGAAGAGGGTGAAGAATTTGGGGGGGAGCGTTTTTGTTTTTTGTTTTTTGTTTTTTGTTTTTTTTGCCAAGGGTGAAGTTTGGGGACAGGAGAAAGTTACGAAGGGTATGGATTCTGTGGCCATACGGAATTCATTGGATTTGATTGGATTGCCATTTACGATGGCTGAGGTTTTACAGATGCAGAAAGGGATTGCTGATCAGAAGAAGAGCTTTGAATCGTTAAGAGGCACGCTGATTCCTAATCAATGGGTTCCGGCACTGACTTTTAACCCGTTACCTCCGGGCTACCAAACTCCGGAATTCAAGGAAAGATTGGAATGGCCGCGGATGGAAAAAATTGGCCGTCCGGCTAATGATGCTGACTTAGCATTTCTGACCGTTCCTGAACTGGCCAATTTGATTTCCACAAAACAGGTGACTTCTACCGAACTTACCAAGGTATATATCAAGCGATTGAAACAGTATCGGGATACATTACTTTGTGTGGTAACTATCACAGAGGAGCTTGCATTAAAGCAGGCTGCTCAGGCTGATCAGGAAATTGCGTCGGGGAATTATAAGGGATTATTGCACGGTATACCATACGGGGTAAAGGATCTGATGTCGGTACCCGGCTATCCAACTACCTGGGGGGCAATGCCCTATAAAGATCAAACGATCAATGAAACCGCCCATGTGGTTAAAAAGCTTACCGAGGCTGGTGCCGTTTTAGTGGCCAAACTAACGTCCGGTGCCCTGGCCATGGGAGATGTTTGGTTTGGCGGAACCACACGCAATCCGTGGAACCTTAAACGGGGCTCGAGTGGCTCATCTGCTGGACCGGCATCCGCTACAGCTGCCGGGTTGGTAGCATTTGCCATCGGTACGGAAACACTTGGCTCAATCGTCTCTCCATCAACCCGCTGCGGGGTTACCGGCTTGAGAACCACGTACGGTAGGGTTGGCCGCACCGGAACCATGGCACTGAGTTGGTCGATGGACAAAATCGGTCCTATTTGCCGGAATGCCCTCGATTGTGCCATCGTTTTGAATGCAATTTATGGCCCTGATCCACAGGATCCTGCAACAAATACCATAGGATTTACCTATAAACCGCTTAAAACCCTTAAGGGCTTAAAAATCGGATATTTAAAACAGTCCGACTCTGCGACCCTGGAGGTTTTCCGGAGTTTGGGAGCTAACCTTACCCCGGTTGACCTGCCGGGTGAATTTCCAATCCAGGCAATGAGAATAATTCTTACAGCTGAGGCTGCTGCTGCATTTGACGACCTAACCCTCTCCAACCGGGATTCCCTGCTCAACGCGCAGAGCGAAAACGATTGGCCAAATACTTTCCGCACTGCCCGATTGATTCCAGCGGTGGAATACATTCAGGCTAACCGCATCAGGGAACAGTTGATTATCAGCACTAACCGGATTATGGAAGGTTTCGACTTCATTATTACCCCTTCCTTTGCAGGAAATCAACTTACTTTAACCAATCTCACCGGTCATCCCTGCCTGGTTATTCCCAATGGGTTTGATAAAAATGGTAATCCCCTGAGCATTAGTTTAATTGGGAATTTGTATCGCGAGGATATTTTGTGTGAGGTTGGCACTCTTTATCAGGATAAAACTCAGATTTTCAGAAAGAAACCTATATTTTTCAGCAAATAGATGGATCAAAAACCAGAAACATTTGATTTGGCGGTCGTTGGCGGACGATGCCTTACTCTGCAGGCTGATTTTCCTGAGATCTCAGATTCACTGATTCTGATAAAAAACGGACAAATCGGCTGGCTTGGAGAAAAAAAAGACTTTCCGGGACGATATCGGGCCAATAGTACTTTGCAGACCTCCGGAAAGCTGATTATTCCCGCATTTATCAACGCCCACACGCATCTCAGCATTTCGCTTTACCGCGGTTTAGGTACCGATCTTAAGCTGCACGATTGGCTGCGCAGGGTGATTTGGCCGCTGGAAAAGGAATTCTGCACACCCGATCATGTTTATCTCGGCAGCTGTTTATCGCTTCTTGAAATGATCAAATCAGGAACCGGCACGCTTGCAAACATGGATTTCTATGCCAGTCATGGCGCTAAAGCGATAGATGACAGCGGATTGCGTGGCTTAATTGGCGAAGCGCTCTTTAGTACTCCCACCCCCAGTATAAAGGATCCGCGTGATGGATTTAATGTAACTGCCGATTTAGTAAACCAGTACAAAAATCATCCACTTATTCATCCATATGTAGCCCTTCATGCACCATTTACTTGCTCCGGAGAACTATACCAGGAAGCAGCTGAACAGGCAAAATCTTGGGGCATAAAGGTTTGCAGCCATGTTGCAGAAACGGTGTCCGAAGTGGAACAGATTCAGGGTCGCTACCATCTTACCCCGGTGGAATGGCTTGATTCATTGGGTGTACTGAATCCGGACTTTGTTGCCATACACGCAGTGCATCTGACAGGAAATGACAAAGAGATTCTGGCAAAGCGGCATGTTGGAGTGATCCATAACCCTCACAGCAACATGATGCTGGGGAGTGGAATTTGCCCGGTTCCGGAATTGACCAGCCTGGGGGTTGAGGTTGGAATTGGCACCGACAGCGCTTCGTCAAATAACTCGCTGAGTATGCTTTTTGAGCTTCAGACGGCAGCGAAATTGCACAAAATGTCAACACTGGATCCATCAGTGCTTGCAGCGCATCAGGCGCTGAATATGGCTACCATAAAAAATGCCGGTATACTTGGATTAAGTAAGATTACCGGTCACCTGGCCAAAGGAATGTCGGCCGATTTGATTGTCATCGATCCTTCTACTGCAAATATGATTCCGCTGCATGATCCTTATGCCCAGATTGTTTATAGCATGGATAACCGCAATATTGAGTCGATGATTGTTGCAGGCCGGATGATCATGGAGAAAAGAAAAATCCTGACAATGGATGAAGAGTTGATCCTCAAGGAAGTAAAGAAATGGATGAAAGTTTCTTCAGTTTATGACTTTATATCGATAAAAGATGCCGCAGCCACAGAATATTGACCTGGCGATTACAGGTGCCCACATCCTGACCATTGATCAGGATATGACTGAGTACCGGCAAGGATCTGTTTACTTGTCCGGCAATCGGATTTACTGGATTGGCCCTGATGAGGAGCAACCGGAAAACTGCATTATTCGCGAAAAAATTGACGCATCTGGTAAGATCATCCTACCCGTGTTTTTTAACAGCCACAACCACGCTGCGATGTCCATTTTACGCGGACTCGGTAACGATTTGAGTTTGGATAAGTGGTTAAATGATTTTATATGGCCGGCGGAACGAAAGCTGATCAACCCAGCCACTGTTTACCTGGGAACCATGCTCTCGGCTATCGAAATGGTCAGATCGGGTTCCGGGATTTTTTCCGACATGTATTTTTTTGAAGATGAGGTTGCCAGGGTATGTGAAGATATTGGGATGCGCGGAATTGCCGGAGAGGCCGTTCTGGATTTCCCTTCACCAAGCCGGGCAACCCCTAAAGAATCCTTCGATTATATTCGTGAGTTTCATTCAAAACTCGGCTCACATCCGCTGGTAAAGGTTTCCATTGCTCTGCATTCGCCCTATACCTGCTCGCCGGATGTGATTGTGCAGGCCCGTGAATTATCGGAAGAGCTCGATATTCCAGTCAATATTCATGTTGCCGAAACAGTGACCGAGATCAATACCATGGCGGAGCGCTATGGAAAAACACCTGTAAAATACCTGTTTGATCTTGGAAT
>CAIXKO010000383.1 GCA_903919925.1 uncultured Bacteroidota bacterium
CAAAATTCTCGATAAGCCCGGAACGCGCAACAGCGATGGAACAATAGGAAAACATGCTGATGTGGTGGTATGTGGTGATCGGGCTTTCATCATTTATTTTACCCACCCGTACACGGAGAATGCGCCGCAGCGCAATGGCGTTTGGCCGTTGTCGAACCGGCATACTGCTTTGCAGGCTGCTGAGCTAGAGGTTGTTAATGGCAGGTTGGTTTGTGACCGTGATAAGCCATTCCGGATAATGCTTACTCCCCCGCGCGAAGATCGCCCGGTAACTGAGAAAGTTATGAATGATATTTATAAGGAAGTAAAAACTCCTTATAAATATGGAGTGATTGTGAGCGGTGAGAATGGTGATCCGGTGGACTGTCCGGCTGTATTTATGCAGAACGGGAAATGGTATATGATGTATATCTGCATGAACAAGGTTGGTTATGAAACGCATCTGGCAGAGAGCAGCGATTTGCTTCACTGGAAAAAGCTTGGCAAGATTCTGTCATTCAGGGAGGGCACCTGGGATGCGTTCCAGGCGGCCGGCTACCCTTCATTGCAGGATCCGGAATGGAAAGGTTCTTATACGCTCCGGCAATTCGATAATAAATACTGGCTTTCCTATCTGGGTGGCGCACTGAAGGGTTATGAAACTGACCCGCTCTCTGTTGGCATAGCCTGGACAACAGATCCCACGATTCCAGGGCCGTGGACCCGGTTGGCAGAGCCCGTGCTTACCAACCGTCAGGCTGATTGCAGGTATTGGGAAATGCTTACACAATATAAGAGTAATGTATTATTTGACGAATCGGAATCGCTCGGATGGCCGTTCGTGATGTATTACAATGGGAAAACGGAATCGGGATATGAGCGAATCGGTATGGCAGTATCGAATGATATGAAGCAATGGGTTCGTTATGGCAAAGACCCTGTTATTGACAATGGTAGTGGTATATCCGGTGATCCTCAGATAGTTAGGATTGGGGATGTTTGGGTGATGTTTTATTTCGGAGCCTTCTGGAAGCCAAACGCATTTGACACTTTTGCCTGTTCGTACGATTTGGTCAACTGGACAAAATGGGAAGGGCCTCATTTGGTTGAACCTTCGGTATCGTGGGATGAGCAATTTGCACACAAGCCCTGGGTAGTATACCATAATGGGGTTGTTTACCACTTCTATTGCGCTGTGGGTAAGCAAGGCCGGGTGATCGGGCTGGCCACTTCAAAGCAGTTATAACTGGTTGAGCCGGTTTTTTGAACTTAAACCAGATAATAATATAGTACATATAGTTGCTAACAAAATGATTTAATTTCCTTTTTCATAGGTATAGTTTTAGCTAATTGAATAGCTCGAGATTTTAACAAGTAAAATTGTAACCTATGAAGCAAAAACTACTATTTGTACTATTGGCGATTTTCTGTGCCGGAACCGTTTTTGGCCAGGCTCGCCAATTAGCCGGAACAGTTACATCAGCGGCTGATAAACAGCCGATTCCCTCTGTAACTGTGATTGTAAAAGGTACGCAAAACGGAACTACTACTGGTGGCAACGGACGATTCACTTTATCGGTAAAGGAAGCAGGTGGAGTGCTCGTATTCTCATCAGTTGGTTTCCGCAAAATCGAGGTTCCAATCACAGCAGCGAATAATTATGATGTGACGATGGAAGTTGATGTTACCAACATTGATGAAGTTGTTGTTACCGCACTGGGCATCCGCAGGGAAAAGAAAGCCTTGGGTTATGCGGTTCAGGATGTTGGGAATGAGACAATTAATGCAGTAAAGCCGACGAACGTGGTCAGTGCCCTTTCGGGTAAAATTGCAGGAGTACAAGTTACCAATTCTACGGGTGCCGTTGGATCATCGGCGAGGATTGTTATCAGGGGAAACCATTCCTTTGGGAACAATGAGCCGTTGTGGATTGTTGACGGAACCCCGATGACCAATTTTGCTTCCGAAATGTCAGCCTGGGGAGGCCAGGATTACGGCAACGGAGCCATGGACCTTGATCCGAGCAACATCGAATCGATGAGTGTATTGAAAGGGGCCAATGCTGCAGCTTTATATGGAAGCCGCGCAGCCAACGGAGTCGTTGTAGTTACTACGAAAAGGGGTTCACAGCCAAAGAATAAGCTTGGAATCGACCTGATCAGTTCCGTTACTTTCGATAACGTAAGTATTTTTCCAACCTGGCAGAATTCTTACGGCGGAGGGATGTATGGAAGTGAATATGACTGGAAATTGAAGAAAGATGCCCTTGGTAATCAAAATCTTACTTATCAGGATTTTGCGAAACAATACTCATACAATTATGTCGACGGGTGGGGTAACGGGATCAATGACGGAGCGCCCAGAAGCTGGGGCCCGCGGTTAGATGCTGGCCTGAAACTGGACCAATTTACCGGAAAAGACCAGCCCTGGATTTCCCGGCCAAACAACCACAAGGATTTCTATGAAACAGGGATCAATTTCGATAATTCAGTAGCTCTGTCAAAGTCTTCGGATATCGGATCAATCCGCGTTTTTATGTCGAATAATGACATTAAGGGGACTGTTTACAATACTGATTTGAAGAAAAATACGGCTAGTCTGGGTGGCGACCTGAAACTTTCAGACAAGTGGTCGGCTGCGGCAAATCTTACGTATGTAAACAATCACAGCAATAACCTTCCCAGTCAGGGATATGACGGTGGTGGCGACAACCCTGCTGCAACCTTCGCATTTTTCCAAAGACAGGTTGATATGAAGCCTCTGAAGGATAATTGGAAAACTATTGATGCCAACGGTCATACTTATTCGTATGCACTTGGCGAGATGGACAATCCATATTTGTCACTAAACAACACTGCTTCAAGGACAAGGAACCGCTTTTATGGAAATGCCAGTTTGAGCTATAAAGCAACGAGCTGGCTTTCATTTACCGGACGCATCGGCACCGACTATTATAATGAGCTGCGCAAGAAGATCAAACTTGCCCAGTGCAACGAGGGTAACGGAGTGGGTAATTTCTGGCAAACTCAAAAATTTGCACAGGAGACTAATGCTGATTTTCTTGCCATAGCTGATAAAAAAATCGGTGAGAACTTCCGGATCGATGGCACACTGGGTGCAAACTACCGGGTTGAAGAAGGTCATGAAGTTGGTCTAAATGCCTATAACCTGACGGTTCCGGATTTCTTTACCATCGGGAACATTGCGGGCACCCCCGGCGTTTCCCAATATGATTCCAAGAAAGTAACAAACAGCCTTTTGGGTTCATTCAACCTGTCATACAAGAACTATCTGTTCCTTGGTGTTACGGGTCGCAATGACTGGAGCTCATCATTACCCAAAGATAGCTGGTCCTACTTCTACCCTTCGGTAAGTTTGGGATTTGTGTTTACTGATGCCTTTAAGATTGAGTCCAAGGTATTATCCTATGGCAAGGCCAGGGCAAGCTATGCTCAGGTAGGTAACGATACGGGTCCTTATCAGATTGCTGCAACATACAGCTCGATTGGATCACCGTGGAATGGGATTTCACTTTTCAGTCTTCCCGGAATTCTTCCTCCAGTTGGATTGAAGCCTGAAATCGCCAAGTCGATAGAAGCCGGAATTGATATGCGTTTTTTTAGCAACCGCCTGAAACTGGATATTTCGTATTATGATTTGAAGACCACGAACCAGATCATGCCGGTTAACATAGCTACTTCATCGGGTTACAGCTCTATGCTGATAAATGCCGGTGAAATTGAAAACAAAGGTGTTGAGGTGATCTTTTCAGCCAGTATCATACAGTCGAAGGGTGGATTCAACTGGGATTTGACGCTGAACTGGGCAAAGAACAAGAACAGTGTAAATGCCTTATACGGGGATCTTGAATCCTTATGGATTTCCGACATGTGGAGCAGCTATATTGAAGCCAGACCGGGGAAACCTTACGGTGTGATCATGGGCAGCAAGTGGATGAGGAATGATGCCGGCGACCTGATCGTAACTTCTGCGGGACTTACCCAGCAGGCACCAGGGAACTTTGAACTGGGGAATATTACTCCTGATTGGATCGGTGGAATTCAAAACAGTTTTTCCTATAAGGGTATCAGTCTGGGCATTCTGATCGACGGCCGGATGGGTGGCGATATTATTAGCGGTACCAAATTCTGGGGAAGCAGGATGGGGAACACTTCCATCACACTCAATGATCCCTTTACGGGTGCTACCAACGTGAGGGAAACCGGAATTGTTGTCCCCGGCGTTTTGGCAGATGGAACACCAAATGCTAAACGTGTTACGGCTCAGCTATTCTGGAATAACTATCCAAGGGCCACTGAGTTTATGGTAATGGACGGTTCCTTCATCAAATTGCGGGAATTAAGCATCGGGTATGACATACCTGGAAAAGTAGCTAAAAAAGTAGGGTTCTATTCTGCAAGAGTATCTTTTGTTTGCAGGAACCTTGCCCTGCTCTATGTTGATAAAAGCAATGATGTCCATATCGATCCTGAGACAGGTTTTGGAACAGGTAACGCCGGTGTCGGTTATGAACAGATGCAAATTCCAACTGCCAGAAGTTTAGGCTTTAAACTGGCACTTTCCTTTTAGTAAATGTGCAGGTTCAATTAATTAATATTTTAAAATGCAATTATGAAAAAAGTATATAAAATAGAGATCATCATGCTCCTTTCCCTTGTGGTGATCATTGGGGCATGCACCAAGAATTTTGAGACCTATAATACTAACCCGAACCAGCCATCCTCAGTTCCGACAACGAATCATTTTGGAGCTATCATTGTTAATTTCAGTGGATACCTTAATCCGGGTACTGGTGTGGGACAGCATGCCAATTATGTTGGCAGCAGGCTGGCAGTAGGAAACCAGTCCTATTTATCCACCAGTGAAGAATGGGGTGGCTATTATTCAGGTTTGACCAATATCAACAAGATTATTGCTGATGCTGAAAAAGCAGGGAAAACGAATATGCTGGCTGTGGCGCTCACTTTCAGGGCACAAATGACGCAGATAGCAACTGACAACTGGAGAGATATGCCCTATTCTGAAGCATCGCAGGCTGGTACAGGTATTATTGCTCCGAAATATGACAAGCAGGAAGATATCTATAAGGCGATCATTGCTGACTTGAAAAAAGCTGCCGATCTGTTTAAGACCGGTGGTACGGATGCTATTGGAGAAGGCGATGTTCTGAACGGCGGAGATGTAGCAAAGTGGCAGAAATATTGCAATTCCCTTAGATTAAGAGTGGCAGTCCGCATATCAAATGCAGATCTTGCAACATCCACCGCTATTATTACTGAATTATTAGGCAGTCCCGGAGATTATCCGGTTTTGGAAAGCAATGCTGATAATATTGAATTGACATGGCCCGGAACTTCACCGTGGGAGGAAGATTACTGGTATTGGTGGTATTGCTGCCATCATGATGGAGCAGGGAAAGTGGTTGTTGACATCTTGAATTCTTTCAATGATCCACGTTTGCCGATCTGGTTTGTACCAGCCACTACTGACGGTAAATACAGAGGTTCGGAGAAGGTTGGATTTGTTCCGCCATTTCTCAGAGAGGATATCTCAGATTGGAACCCGGTATTTGTGAGCGGTAACCCCAATCCAACCGGTGGAAATGAATATGGAGTAAAGGACGGTTATTTCCGTTATGCTGAAATCTGTATGCTGAAAGCCGAGGTCGCTTTAAGATCAGGAAAGGCAGCTATCGCAAGGGAAGAATACGAGAAAGGCATTACTGCCTCAATGAAGCAATGGGGAGTTGAAGATGCAGCCATAGCATCTTATCTGGCAAAAGCAGGAGTTGCGTGGGAAAATAGTGCAGCTGACCTTGCAAAGATTTATACACAGAAATACCTTGCGCTTTTCATGATGGCCAATGAAGCCTGGGCGGAAGCCCGACGGACAGATGTTCCGTTGCTTCCTCCTGCCTTTAACAGCGCCTATCCTGAACATAACCGTGCTCCTTTCCGGGTGCCGTATCCTCAAAGTGAATCAGCCCTGAATTCATCAAATTTTGATCAATTCAAAGGGAACGTGAAAGATTACTTCTGGGGACAGAAAATGTGGTGGGATACCAGGACGGGTGTTAATTAAATTGATGCAAAGACCATTTTGTAAATTCCGATAGTATTAGGTTAAATTAGTAATAGATTGACATGAGTAAATTGAGAGGGACTGAAAATGCCCCTCTCTTTTTTTTTGTATTTTTGAGTTATGAAAACAAAAATTTTATTTCTGGCAATTATCTTTCCACTTATTGCTGCAGGTCAAATACCCTGTAAGGTGATGCTGAAAGATCTTGATTCTGTTTATGTTGGAAAATGCAAGAACGGACTGGCTCATGGTCAGGGTGAAGCCTGGGGTAAATTTCACTATAAGGGGAAATTCACGGAGGGATATCCACAAGGACAAGGAATGGCTGAATATCCTGATGGCAGTGTGTACGATGGTTCCTGGAAAAAGGGGCTTAGAGATGGCAATGGCACACTATCTACCATTGAAAATGGAAAACCTGTTAAGCGAATCTGGGTATGGGAGAACGATGTTAAGCAAAAAGAAGTGCTTCCCCCTGCTTACAAAGTAATCACTCAGCGGAATATTAACCGATTGCGGGTTTACAAACAAGGGGAAGGCAGCTATGTTTGGTTTTATCCAAATTCTACAGGTGGAGTTTCGAGTGATCTTAGTGATATACAATTATCAGGCAGCAACGGATCAGAGATTAATCAAAGTCAGAAAATAGGGTATGAAAATGTTGCTTTTCCCTTTAAAGGTTCGATCAGGTATAAATCGTGGAACAAGCTAAGAACTACTCAATTCGAGATTTTCCTGGAAATCGAAATTACACAGTCTGGAAACTGGGTGGTGGAAATTCAGAATTGAAACGATTATGAAATCGCAAATAATAATTCTTCGGGTAATCGCGGTATTTATTATCCTGATTTCTGTATCGTGCACCGATCAGTCGAAGCCAAAGAAAACGCACACAGGAGTTGAGTATTACCGGCTGCTGCAACCCAGTCAAACCCCTTTTGATATGGAAAAGGGAATCCATCCGATCACCGCACGTCAAGCAAAAACCATTAATAGTTATAAGTTTTCTTATGACCAATCGGGTCGTTTGCAAACGGTTGAATATGTGCGGGACAATATTCTTCTTGGATATTCATTTTTAGGATTTATTGCCAAGATTGTTTATGAATATTCTGGTAATAAGCAATTTAAATATTATTTTAATAATAAAAATGAGCCAATTGAATCGGCCAGCGTATTTAAGGCGGAATATACCATAAATGATCAGGGTATCAGAACCAGCGTTAAATTTTTTGGTAAATACGGTGAGCCGGTCGAAAACAAAAACAAGATACACTCTTTTATATGGGAGGTTCTGCCGGATGGAATGGTGAGGGAACTCCGATATGATCTTACCGGTAAGGAAACTGTGTTAAACCCTTTCTGCCCTTTTTACGAGCTCCGGTTTACCTACAATGAGAATGGATTTGTTACCAGAATGGCAAATTACAAGGCGGACACGCTCTATAATTGTACCGCTGAAAACTGTGGTGAGGTGGGAGTGTCCTACTTTATTTTTGAACCCAATAAACACGGCGATGTTGAGAAATTCCTGGTTTTCAATGCAACAGGTATAACCTCCAATGTTTATTGGGGCTGGTCAAAACGATTAAATAAATACGATAAGAACGGGTACGTTCTGGAAACCGAGTTTTTTGATCAGGATGATGAATATATCGGAGGGAAAAGAGTACCGGTTATTCAATATAGCTATGATATTCATGGAGCCGTAACGGAGGTGAGGAATCTGGATAAGGACCGGAAGCCTTATAACAATCCGGAAAACAGGGTTGCCTTAACGATTTACAAATACGACGAAAATGGCCAGCGGACAGAGACCTTGCGATTTGACAAAGAGGGCACGCCTATCCATATTAAGTATGATTTGTCAAATTGCTGCTGTTTATAGGGACTCCTCATAAAACTATTCTGAGTTATGTTTGTTCTCCAGTCAGTTATTGACATAAAATCTATTGATTATGAAATTGAGCAAAGTGGGTTTTCCAGTGATTATGGCCATTATAATTGGGGTAGGACTGGTTTCATGTACCAGTAAATCAGGTAGTAGGAAGTTGCACACAGGGGTGGAATTCTATCGTGGAATACAATTCAGTGAAACTCCATACGATCTGGAAAGAGGGGCCCATCCGCTCACGGCTGAGGAGTCAAAGACGATTAATAGTTATCAATTTACTTATGATAATTCAGGGCGGCTCTTAACCGTAGAATTTGTCCGGAATAAGGTGCTTCTAGGTTATTCATCGATGGGTGGTGCTGCAAAGATTGTTTATGAATACAATGGTAATAAGCAGATTAAGCGTTTTTACAACAAAGATGGAGAACAAATAGAATCTGCGGGATTTTTTACCGCAGAATATTCCCTTGATCAAAAAGGTAACCGTGTCAGCTTAAAGTATTTTGGCAAAGATGGTGCTCCGGTGGAGAACAGGAATAAAATTCATTCCTGGGTTTGGCAGGTTTTACCCGATGGGATGGTTCGTGAATTGCGATACAATCTTGCTAACGAAGAGGTTGTTATGAATCCGTTTTGCCCGTTTTATGAACTACGGTTTATCTACAATGAAGAAGGCTATGTTACCAGGATGGCCAATTACAAAGCCGACACGCTTTATAATTGCACAGCTGAGAACTGCGGTGATATTGGTGTATCCTATTTTGTTTTCAGTCCAAACCTAAAAGGTGACATCGAAAGTTTTTCAGTGTTTAATGTTACCGGCCAAATGTCAAATCTTTTTTGGGGCTGGTCAAAGCGAGTGGTAAAGTATGATGCAAACGGGTATGCACTGGAGACGGTTTATTATGATCAGGATAATGAATATGTCAGTGGCAAGATGGTTCCGGTAACGCAAAATGTTTTTGACAGTCATGGTGCACTGGTGGAAACAAAAAGCATGGATAAGAACCGAACCGTGATCAATAATCCTGAAAATGGGGTTGCGGTTACGCGTTATAATTACGACGATTTGGGCAACAGGACAGAAACGCTCCGGTTTGATAAAGAGGGAATTGCAGTAAAAATATAGGGTAGAGACAAATGGATCAATTAAATGCTTTTAGCGTTTTATAATCATAGGAATAAGAAAATGAATAAAAGGTTCTTTTATTATTCGTTTTTTCTGGTTGTTTCCCTGTTTTTCGGGTTCCTCATGGGATGCAGCGGAAAAAAGAACGAAAACAAACAGGCAACGGTAGCCGAAGTACAAAAGCCTGTGGTGATTGGGAAAGAAACATCTTTATTGTTGAAGGATTTGGAGACAAACGGGGATTATGTTAATAGTCAGGTGTTTCCATCTCTCATAAAAGCATCCATTGTGCAGGAGAGTCTGGATAAAAACATTCTGGTTGTTGATATCAGAGCTCCAAAGGATTTTTCTGAAGGTCACATTAAGGGTGCTGTAAACAAGCGATTTGAGGAGTTACCTGATTACTTTCAGACAGGGATCAAGCCCTTTCAGCTGGACAAAATAATTTTGGTTTGCGAGGATGGCCAAATATCCAGTTACATAACTTGCTTGTTGCGTTTAATGGGTTATGGCAATGTATACGCGATGCGGTGGGGAATGAGTGTCTGGAATAAAAAGTATGCTCAGGAAGGCTGGCTGGCTGGCGTATCGGGAAAGTACGAATCGAAACTGGAAACTGAAATTAGTGAACGCCCGTTAAAGAAGGGTATGCCGGAACTTAATACTGGATTGACTAACGGAGAGGCAATAGGAGCCGCCCGTTTCAGGAAACTTTTTGAAGAAGGTTCCGCCAAATCATTGATCACTGCTGACGAAGTATTTGCAGATCCTCAGAAATATTTTGTGATTAACCTGGAGAGAAAGGACAAATATGAAGATGGGCATATTCCGGGTTCGATCAGGTATAAACCCGAGGGAACGCTTGGATTTGTTGATGAATTGGCATCGATCCCAATAGACAAAACCGTAGTTGTATATTGCGGAACGGGGCATAATTCAGGGTTTGCAACTGCCTGGCTACGGTTATTCGGATATGATGCACGTACCTTGAAATATGGTAATAACAGTTTTATGTATGATAAAATGGTGAAGCAGAAAGCAGCATTGTCATGGCTACCATTTACTTCATCCGATGTGAATAATTTTGAAGTGGTTAAATAATCGGATTATAGGCCGGCATTTTTTAATTGATAACCCGGTTAATTTTGATTGACCGGGTTTTCGTTATCAGGATCTTTGGTGAGAATGAAGATGTTTGAACAGCCCAATTGACTAAGAATCATCCACATCCTTGAAGTAAGTGCCAGATCATCAGCGTAAAGGAGAACCGGGCCTTTGTGAGAAATAATGTTCTTGAGAATGCTTTTGTTCAAAACAGAGTCTGCAGGAATATCAATTGCCGTATTTTTTGTTCCAACAGGTAAACTGCTTTCCCGGTTAAGGTTGATGATGAGCTTGTTCCCCTGAATCCCATTGATTTGATCAAAGGAAATGACATTTGAATGGAGGAATGAAGTTTCCACCTGTTTTTTTACATCGGATTTAAAGTGATACGGGCCGATTGATCTGAAAAGTATGAGAACCATTATCGGGAGAATGATGGCTAATACCACTCCGTATTGTTTAATTATGCCGGCGGCAGCTATTTTTTTAAACGACATTGTTTTAGTTTTCATTACTCGCACCCTCCATCGAGTTTTTTTGCTGATGAATGCCTGGTCTCCATGTATTTTATTTTCAGGCTATCGGGCAGGTTATTGATTTCTAAGAATAATTTTCGGGCGCCAGTCCGGATTTCGAAAATGGCATTTTCCCGGGCAGAGATAATGCCACCGGTAAAAGTGCTGTTCATCACTGTGTTGAACCAATCATTCAATCCACCTTTCATAACAAAAGTGTTTTGGTAGTTCATTCCTCTGGTAAGAACAAAAGCATAACCGGAATTTAAATCGCCATTTGAATAGAAAATATTTTTAGTGTTTCCTTTATTAAGGAAGTTGCCGGGATTTGTGGTAAGCAGTTCATTATAAGGTATATTTATTGAACCCGGGATATTACATTTTTGAAATTCCTCTTTTGTTCGTAAATCGATCAGACGAACGGTGCTATCTTCTGAAACCACAAACCGGGCTACCTGGTCCACCGTGAAATAGCTTTCCTTATCAAGGGACTGAACCAGCAAATTTTTGGGTTTTTCAGTCAGCGTGTGGCTGCCGGGCAGTGGAATGAAGGCAATTACAAGGCCGAGACCTATCAGTCCAACCGAGAATTTAACTCTGATATTCATAGGTCATTTTTTATAATTCGGATGTTATATCAGGCCTTGCGAATTTTTTTTCGGCCAGTTCAGCGATCCAGAACATAGCAACTGCGGCGATTATGAGCAGGAAAATAAAAAGGCCGGGTGAAATACCCAAAACCTCGTTAACTTTTATCGGGCCCTGATAATTTTCGTTTGCGATTTTTTGAATGAGCGGATATGATTCCGCAAACAGAAATGCTCCGGTGAGTCCGCCGGCAAAGAAGAGCAGGGCATCAATTTTGCCGATGGACATGGCGCATAAGCCGGTTCCCGGACAATATCCGCCCATAATAAAACCGGCGCCCATAATCACTCCGCCAACAATTGATGCGGTAACATAGTATTCGTTGACAAATACCAGGTTAAGATTCAGCAAGCCAAAGAAACTTAGCAGCTGAGATCCGATAAGAGCCACTATGGCTGCGGTAAAGAATACTTTAATTACGGTAGTATCGTATCCATAAAACATGCCGGCGAGTTTACGGCTGGAGGAGAAACCTGCCTGTTCGAGTGAAAACCCAAAACCGATGCCTATGAGCAGTCCAATCAGCAGATCGAGCCATTCAGGAAAGGAAAATGCAGAAGATAGAGGTCCCATTGTATGATATATTATCAGATCCAGTTTTTTCTAAAGAACCAGGCAAACAAATAGGCAGAGCCAAAAATAGCGATCATGGTAACGAATCCGGCTACTGACAGTACTGCCATTCCGGAAAGGGCAGCGCCGCTGGTACATCCGCGCGCCAGCTGAGCTCCGTAAACAAAGAATACGCCCCCCAGGAAAGCAAAAATTAATCGACGGGTATTTGAAATATC
>CAIXKO010000384.1 GCA_903919925.1 uncultured Bacteroidota bacterium
ATCCACCGCAAACTCCAGCAAGTTTCCTTCGCCGGTTTCCACACAACGGGTTAAAGCATCGAGGGAAGCCTGACACTCTGCTTCATTTCTCCCGGCACGAAGCAAATTCAATCTTTCTATCTGCGAAAGCCGTACTTTTGTATTATCCACATCGAGGGTATCGATAGGATCCTCCTTTTCGAGCCTGAATTTGTTCACCCCGAGGATGGTATCCTGCCCACTGTCGATACGTGCCTGCTTGCGGGCCGCAGCCTCCTCGATACGCATTTTCGGAATCCCGGTTTCAACGGCTTTCGACATACCACCGAGTTCCTCAACCTCTTCAATCAGTTTCCATGCTTTTTGAGCCAGTTCATTAGTCAGGGATTCCACATAATAAGAGCCGGCCCAGGGATCCACCAACCGGCATATACCAGTTTCCTCCTGCAGGTAAATCTGGGTATTCCTTGCAATACGGGCTGAAAAATCGGTAGGCAATGCGATGGCCTCATCCAGAGCATTGGTATGCAGACTTTGGGTATGGCCCAAAACGGCAGCCATAGCCTCCACACAGGTGCGGGTAACATTATTATAAGGATCCTGCTCGGTAAGACTCCATCCCGAAGTTTGGGAATGGGTGCGGAGTGCCAGAGACTTCGGGTTTTTTGGGTTGAATTGATTAACCAGTTTGGCCCACAGCATTCGGGCGGCTCTCAGTTTGGCGATCTCCATAAAATGATTCATCCCAATGCCCCAGAAAAAGGACAATCTTGGGGCAAAAGCATCAATATCCAGTCCGGATTTAACGCCGGTTCTCAGATATTCCAGCCCATCAGCCAATGTATACGCCAGCTCAATATCGGCGGTACCGCCAGCCTCCTGGATATGGTATCCGGATATACTGATTGAGTTGAACTTTGGCATTTTCCTGGAGGTATATCCGAATATATCAGCAATAATTTTCATACTGAAAGCGGGCGGATAGATGTAAGTATTCCGCACCATAAATTCTTTAAGTATATCATTCTGAATCGTTCCCTGCAACTCCTCCAGTTTTGCGCCCTGCTCCAGTGCTGCTACGATGTAGAACGCCAGAATTGGCAGAACTGCACCGTTCATGGTCATGGAAACCGACATTTTATTGAGGGGGATCGAATCAAATAGAATCTTCATATCGAGAATAGAATCGATGGCCACACCAGCTTTGCCGACATCGCCCTGCACGCGGGGATGATCGGAATCGTAGCCGCGATGGGTAGCGAGATCGAATGCCACAGAAAGCCCCATTTGGCCAGCAGCCAGGTTGCGGCGGTAGAATGCATTGGACTCTTCGGCAGTTGAAAAACCTGCATACTGCCTGATGGTCCAGGGCTGCATCACATACATGGTGGAATAAGGTCCGCGAAGGTACGGAGGCAATCCGGCAGCATAATTCAAATGCTCCAGATCGGCCAGATCGGCGGCACTGTATTTTGGTTTTACCTGTATATGCTCGGGTGTCATCCAAGGTTTTGAAAAATCGGGTCTCATAGCTTTTATTTCTTTAAGATGAGATTATTAAAAGTATTTAACGTTTGGATTACATTGCTTTTAACATGAATAAAATGGATTATCCCTGCAGATTTCAGCTGATCGATAATGTCCTTAGGGTATCCTGCGATTACGGGGATAGCTTTTGCCCCTAAAGCGTTAACAAACGTGATGCCCAGACCGGCGTACTCCTCATCGGATGAACAAAGTACAACAATATCCGCAGACGCCTTCGTAGCAGCCTCAATCCCCTCCTCCACCGATCCAAATCCGGGATTGTCGATCACCTGATAACCGGCACATCCAAAGAAATTGCAGGCAAAAGTTGCACGGGCCTTACGCATGGCAAGGTTTCCGGTGGTAAGCATAAAAGCTACCGGCTTTTTGCCCGATCGCTCAGTATCAAACCGGATGGATTCAAATTCCTCCGCAATCCGGTAAAGATTCAGCGGTTGAGCCTCTGCAAAATCGGTATCCATAACTTTTGAACGAACCCGTTGAGAATCTACCTTTGCCAGCATTTCCTCTGCCGGATTAGGATATTGGTTAGTTCCGAGCAGAATTTCCTTACGATGAGCGATATTCTGATCGCGCTCCATGGCAGCATTTACAATGGCATCCTGGATGATTCCGTCGTAGAATGCCGCAGTGTAACCGCCTGCGCTTTCAATTTCCTGAAACAGTTTCCAGGCAACCTCGCAAATCGATGAAGTAAGCGACTCAATATAATACGATCCTTCAGCCGGATCGGCAACTTTATCAAAACAGGCCTCTTCCCTCAGGAGAATTTGCTGGTTACGGGCAATGCGTTCTGCAAACTCCGTTGGCACCTCGTAAGCATAATCGAAAGGGAGAACGGTGATAGAATTAACTCCCGCCAAAGCGGCAGACATAGCTTCTGTAGTGTTTCTCAGCAGGTTAACATGGGGATCATAAACCGTTTGGTTCCACCTTGATGTTTCGGCATGAATGTAAATTGGCGGTGCACTACCTTTATCCATACCATAACCATTAACCAAATTCAGCCAGAGGATATGAGCCGCCCGGAACTTGGCTATTTCCATGAAATAATTCGACCCAACGGCGAAATGGAAGGAGATTTTTGATGCAATTAGTTCAGCAGGAACCTTTAACGCGATTAATGAATCAAGATATTCACTGACCTGAGAAAAGCTGTAAGCCAGTTCCTGAGCGATGGTTGCACCTGCCTGATGGAAATTACGGCCATGGACTCCAATGATTTTCAGGCCGGGAAATCTGGCAGCCTGCAGTATCCAACCTGCCAGGTCGGCAAACTCTTCCATTTCATCAAATTCAAAAGAGCCATACAAGCTAAACTCCCCGAGCAGATCATACTCACAGGAGCCATGAAATAATTCAGGATTTAGCTTGCCGTTATCAGCCATTTCGTCCAGAACATCAAGAATTTGATCCGGCATAAAACCTTCAAAATTGAACTCAGCCTTTTCCAGTGGTAAATCATGAAGAAATCCCCGGATTTCATCGATGGTATGGGGTTCATCCATTTTAAACCCGATAGATTCGACCCCGTGTGCCAGCAGCCAGATGGCTTTTTCCTTTGCCTGATCGTAGTTGGTTACCTCGATATCCTGCCGGATCAGCCAGGGATTTCCATACGCCTGATCGGGTTTGGCAAACCACACTGCCCTGGGATTGAATTCACTTTTATCCAGTTTATTGAGATCCTCATCGCGATAATAAGGTTTTACCGGGATACCCTCCGGGCTTTTCCAAATCAGTTTCTTAGAATAATCCGCCCCTTTCAGGTCCTTGAGGATCAACTGTTCCCACTCCTGCGTGGAGATAGGTGGAAACTCAGCAAAGAGCTTTCTCATTTTATCATCCTGCACCATAATCTTTTAAACTTTAGGATTCGGGCGCAAAGGTAGGCGTTTAAACTGAACAGAGGAAGGTGTTGGAGGTGACTTTTGTCAGGCCGGGGGGAAAGGCAGGAGGGAAGGAGGGTAAGAGGGAAGGAGGGCAGGTTGCAGATGCAGAGCCGGCAACGGTTGCTCCACCCAAAATAAGCGACCTGTTGCCGGTTGCACCACTAATTTCCAGAACTATTTCACCGATTGAAATATCTTGTTATTTGTCGTGTTTAGGGTACAGCATTGGCGCCGGGGATTCTTGATTAGCCGAGAGCACTGTTGGGGTTAAGCTTACCCCGGCGTCTTTCCCGGTAACGGTAATTCTAACGTAACCATCGTTGTTGTTTGCGCCGCTGGTAAAGACAGCTGAACAGCCGGACCAGCTTGATCCACCACCACCACCACCTGCGCCCGATGAAGAAGGCTCATTGGAACCTGCTCCGCCCCCGCCACCAAACCAGCCGCCGCCGCCACCGCCGCCACCGAAACAAGAAGAACAACTTCCGCCGGCGCCACCATTTTCACTGGTGCCTGCGTCGGATCCACTTAAAATATCAACTTTTGCAGCACCACCGCCACCGCCGATTGCCTGAGTTGCGCCATATCCTCCGAAGCTTCGGCCATCAGCTCCATTCTGGCCTACCTCTCCGCCATCGCCCCCCTCGCCACCGGCAGCGCCACCGGCACCTCCGCCACCACCTGCCACCAGAATAAAGTTTCCATCCTTTTGGCTGATTTTGGTAAAACCACCACCGCTGCCCACCATAACACCTGTATTTGATCTGCCGCCATTACCTCCTCCAGGCCAGCCTCCGGCTGGATAAGCTCCTGATTGGCCCTGGCCTCCAACTAATATTTTATATGAAGCTCCCGCTATAACCCGGTAAGCAGTTACCATAACGATAGCACCTTTGCCACCGCGGCCATTGGACAGGGCTGATGCTGATGCATCGCCTCCTTTTGCTCCGGCAGCTTCAATCCTTATTTGGGTAACTCCCTCAGGAACAGTATAGGGTTGCTCCCAGCCGGTATATTGAAAAACTGTTGTTTGTGAAACGGATTTAACGGGGAGACCGTGAACCAGAATTGCAATAAAAAAAATAAAAAAACATCGTTTATCCGCTAGTTTGTCATCCATATTTCACAATCTCCCGCTAAATATCAATATAAATAATCATCACCCCTTCATTAGATAAATAAAGAGAGAACAAATATGCAATGAAATATAAGTTAGCAGGCAAATATGGAACCAAGCTTTGTTCCATATTTCAAAAATGCTACAACGTTCAGGAAGTCAGGGAACCATTTGTGAAATGATCCACGAAGGCACCGGGAGTTACTCCTTTAGTTTTTTTAAATGCTCTGAAAAATGTACTTCGGGTTGTAAAACCCGACATCAAGCCGATTGCCTCAACAGTGAGTGCTTCAGCTTTACCGTTCAGGATCATCTGTCCGGCATGGTTCACACGGCACTCATTAAGATAATCGTTGAATGGTTGTTTCCTGATCTCCCTAAAAAACCAGGCCAGGTGATGCGGAGGCAACTGAACCCGTTCAGCAAACTTCTGAAGGTTTAAATCGGTAACCAGGTAAGCTTGATCCTCCCTCATGGCGGACTCGGTTTTCTGCCTGATTAACTGCAGGTAATTTTCTTCAAGATTAAGCTGGATCACTTTTTTTTCTTCAGGTATTCTATCATTCTCATTTCCTCCGGAAGCAACAGGTTTCACAATGGATTCCGGGTATCTGGGCAGTCCGTAAAGGATGGATGGAAAAAAGAATGGGGAAATAAGCAAACCGATCGTGCCTGCCATAAAGAATATCTGCAATACATTAACGGTGAAATACAATTCGGGAATTTGAAGAACGAAGGTTTTAAAAATCAAAGCTAAATTACTGATAACAAATAAAAAATGAAAGCCCAAAAAAACCGACAGCCATTTGATCATGAACCGCTGATTTGCAAAACCCGTAGAATTTCTTCCAATATACAGGTATCGGATAAAGATAAAGATGCACCATAATGTATAAATGGACTGCAATACCGGACGGCTCATGTAAAGAGCATTAACGCCAAACCAGTCGGACAAAATGGTAGCTTTAAATTCGAAAAGGTATGCAGCATTGTTTACAATTGCTTTTGCAACTTCGGTTTTGTAGGCAAATGATGTGAATAACCAGGGAATTTCAGCAATTAAGTATACAAACATGGGAACAAAATGCAAAAGATCCCATAAACTGAGCTGGCTTTTATCGGTTAGAACACTCCTGGTATAGAAGAACAGCATCGGTCCGATGAGGTACCAAATAAATGCCGGATTTATAAAAAAAACAGAGACAAGAAAAACAGATTTTGAGTATAACACGGCGTATTGAGTCATACCATATTGGCTCATAATCAGAAAGAACACACCGAGGTACATACCTGAAGCAAAATTTCTGCCGGTGAAATACAACAACACCACAGATAAAAAAATACCGGAAATACAAAGAGAAAGCAACATCCTGTTAAAAAAAGCGAGATCAAAACTAATCAAAAAGATTTCACTGTTTTAGCTCTATATATGTTAGTACCAATTAAGAAAGTTATTAACAATAATTTTGTACTCCATCAAAGGTCTTAAACGCCAAGATAAGGTATGATCAGAACCTGTCAAGGGCAAGTAAATGCCTCCTCCAACGCACAAGGCCCATACAGAGGCACCCTTGACAGAACCTGAATCATTCCTTAGAAAAGCGTTTAAGAGCCTTTGATGTAAAGGCCTTTTGATTAGATCAGGCTGCATCATCTGCTTCATCTTTCACCTTTTCAAATTCTTGTCGGTACTCCAGCGGGGAGGTCAGTCCCAATCGATGCAGCAACCACTCCCGATTATAATCCTCAATAAATTTGGCGATCGCCAGTCTGGCTTGTTCCAGTGTTTCAAAGACCTGTTTGTCAAAGACTTGTTCGTTAAGGGTCCTATGAAAGCGCTCAATGATTCCATTGCACTCAGGGCTTCTGACATAAGCCGGGGAGTAGACCAGACCCAGGAACTTGAGCTCCTTTTGAAAATCATTCGAGTCATACTGGCTACCATGATCCGTCCGAAGGAAAAGTCCGATATCGATGCAGACACCTTGATTCAGGTTGCCAAAGGTTTCTATAACAGCCATTCTCAATGGCTCCATGGCGGCATAACGGTCGCCTTTCTTAGCGGCATGCCAAGCCATTATTTCATCGTTAAAATGGTCGATAACACCGAAAAACCAGCACCATCCCTCTTGTAGGGTATAGAACTTCTTCCCGTCTGTTCCCCACATCCGGTTGGGCAGTTCCGTTATAATGGTACCGGTATGATCATTCACTTTTCTATCCGGTTTCGGACGGGTTACAGAAAGCAGGTTGTTATCCCGCATCAGCTGATTGACACGCTTGCCCGAAGCCATGATTCCTCTTTTTCGCATCCTTTTCCAGATCTTTTTATACCCCTCGTCCGTGAAAACGCTCTTCAATATTTCTGCCCGGATTTCAGCCAACAGATCTTCGTCATTGATCTTTAGCTTTGGACCCCGGCGGACTTTCTCTTTCCCGGATGGTTTCTTCCGGTAATAAGCAGCAGATGTGAGCCCTGCGGTTGCCAGTATCCTATTCATAGGAAAGACTTTTTTCATCGTTTCGCTCTGTTGGACCTTCACCGTTTCGATGAACTCCCTCGGGGTGCATTCAGAAAGTTCTCTTTTTTTTTATACAGCTCCAAATCGATCTGCGCCCGGCCCAAAGCCCTCTCGTATTCCGCAATCCGGCTATCTTCCGGATGCTTCTTAAACCCATCCTCCCCAGCCTGGAGAAAGGTGGTCCGCCACTCACTCAGGTCAGCTATCGTAACCTGGTTTTCCCGGCTAACCTCTTCAATGAGTTTGCCTCTTAAAAGCTCCAACACCAGTTGAGCTTTCATCTTTGCACTCTTTCGCTTTTGCTTTACCATATTTGTAAATTTAAGCTTAATTTGTGCTAACAAAGAATGGGAGCTAATATA
>CAIXKO010000385.1 GCA_903919925.1 uncultured Bacteroidota bacterium
CCGGATAGGTCATTCCTACCCAGCCACTATCTCCTTTTTGATTGGTGTACGCCGTTGCCGGATATTTTTCGGCGCTCGTGCGAAGCATTTGGAGTACTGTTCGTTTCATAGTTTACAGGTATTTAGGTGTTAGGAAGAACGGGATAGGAGGGTCGTGAAACGTGAAGCGGGATGCGGAGGAATGAAACAGGATGCGTGATAAGGAACGCCCGTAGAGTTCCCACCGTCTGAAATGGAACATCATGGCAGATAACTGGTCTTTAGGTACCCACCCCCTGCCCCCTCCCTGAAAAAGGGAGGGGGAATGAGCTCTGATTCCCCCTCGGAGAGGAGCCCCTCCCTTTTTTAGGGAGGGGTTGGGGTGGGTACCTAAAAGCCGGTTATATAAGTGACCAGCCATCATTTTAATTTCTCATAAAGAAGATCCAACAATTCACCTGATTTGTCGGCATAATATTCCCAAAACATAACCCCGCCAAGATGTTTAGTCCTGATAAAGTCTGTTTTACCGGAAAGAGATTCCGGATCATCATAAGTAATCACCATCGCCGAATCTTTCGAATACAGGTAAGGTGCCTTGGCAGCCGGGTCCCAATATCTGGTGAAAGTGTTTTTATTCAAATAGTTACTAGTAATATCGGAATACACTTTGTATGTTCCGGTGGTGGAACCTTGCTGATATAATCCATGGTTGGTTTCCGGCACTCCACGCCAATAGCGGCCATAAAAGGGTACTCCAACAACCAGTTTTTCGGCTGGCACTCCCAATTTCGTATGCCTTTCAACGGCAATCACCGTGCTGATATTGGCAGATCCGGGAATATCGGTTTTACTCAGGTTTGAATGGTGCCCGCTGATGGTACTCAAACCGCTATAAAAATCATATGACATGATATTAATGAAATCCAGATACTGATGAGCCTCACCCAGAATGGTCCATCTAAAGTATTCTTCATCGGCACCAGTTGCTATGGTAAGCAGATAATGTGTCCCGGTTTTGGTGAACTCATCACGTAATGCTTTAAGCATCAGGGTAAAGTTTTCCTTATCTTCCGGTCTGAATTTTTCGTTTTCACCAATCTGACCCGGATATTCCCAATCGAGATCGATTCCATCGAATCCGTATTCCCTGATAAATTTAACTCCGCTTTTTGCAAAGGCCAACCTGGTTTCCGGAGTCAGGGCAGCATCGGAAAAACCTGCGCAATTGCCCCATCCGCCTACCGAAATGAGAATTTTTAAATCAGGGTTTATCTTCCGGAGACCGGTTAATTTATTCAGATTTTGTTTGACACGCTGTTCCTGTTCAGGATTCCGGAACCGGAAAGCTATTTCTCCATTAATAATGGACGCAAAAGCATAGTTTAAGTGCGTAAGCTTGCTGGCATTGATGGTGGTGAAATCCTTTCCCCTCGAACCCATCACGTAACCAACAATGCGGTAAGTATCTGATTGTTTGCTGATAAGGGGTTGAAAAATTCCGGATATCAGTAAGAGGATGAGCACAGTCCGGACTGGTTTACAGATCAATTTTCTTGCTATCATACTCGCCGGGTTAGATTTGAGGCGGAGCGAATATACAATATCCGTTTGAATATAAAAAAGAGGGGAAGAACGTGAAGATTGTGAAGAACGTAAAGAGGGTAAAGAACGTAAAGATGGTGAGGCTGGGTCTACCGTTCTCCCGTTCTCACGTTCTCCACGTTCTTCACGTTCTTCACGTTCTTCACGTTCTTAACCTTCCCCTATCTCCACCCATCCTTCACCACCAAAAAGTTTGCTTTCTCCTCTTTCCCATTAACGGTAAGCTGAACCGTGTATTCACCGGCACCGGCCTGGCTGTTCAGGAAGTTTGGATCAACACCTTGTCCGCGTCCAAACCTGCCGCCGCCTCTGCCACCGCCCATGCCACCTGCCCCGCGTGCACCGCCTGAACGGGCTCTGTCAGCTTGCTGCTTCATTTTCTCCTTTTCTTCTGCGGTGAGTGGTCGAACGCGCTCCTGATAATTCCAGGTTAGCTGATTAACACCGGCTTTACCCGACGTTTTGGTTTCATACAACAGCCGCTCCCCTTCAAAAACTTTCACCACAATATCTTTCACTGAATCTTTAAGGAAATAATTGATTTGAACCCCCGGGGATTCGCTTTCTCCGGCAAAATTACTGGATGAGCTGTTGTTTTCAGAAGTGGCTTTCCATTGTACCACATTTGCCGGTTTGAACAGATGAAAATCGGAATTCAATACGGAGGCTGAGAGTTCTTCCAGGTAGGAAATATCTGCAATCCAGATGCTTCTTCCATGAGTTCCCACAATTAAATCATTTTCACGGGGATGAATTTTCAGATCCTCAACGGCCACATAAGGCATGTTGCCACGCATGGATGACCAGATTTTTCCTCCATCAACGGAAACAAATACTTGTTTGGTAGTACCTGCAAAAAGCAGATTTGGATTGCGGAAATGTTCGCGGATCACGCAAATAGGCTCGTCGGGTAAGTTAGCGGCAATGGATGTCCAGGTTACACCGTAATCGGTGGTTTTAAATA
>CAIXKO010000386.1 GCA_903919925.1 uncultured Bacteroidota bacterium
AACCATTTGCACGCTGAAAAAGAGAAGAATCTGAAATCCGGGGTGCCACTCCGATGGAACTAGCGAACTGCATATCAGTGAGCCGTATACGGCAAATTTTATATAGGTGGTTATATGAATCAAAGCTTTATCGAAACCACTATAATCCAATATCATCACCTCATGAACCATGGTTAATTCAAGATGCGTTTTTGGATCATCGATAGGCATTCTGGAATTTTCGATCATGGCAATCTGCACCAAAAGGTAAAATCCGATGAGTCCGAATACCGTAATGATTGGATTTCCGGAAACATGGAAAGCCATAAACATATCTGAAAATGAGGTATATCCGGTAAGCATGGCAAAAGTTCCCATGAGCACCAAAAAGGCAGGTTCCACCAACATCGAATAGAGGGCCTCACGATTGGCACCCATACCTTCGAAACTGCTGCCGGTATCGAGGGCGCCGATAATCAGGAAAAATTTCCCTAGCGCCAGCAGATAGGAGAAAAAAACAAAATCGGCCTCAAAGGGAATGATCGCGGGCATGTTGGCAAAAGGAATCACCGCGAGTACCGTAAGCATGCAGGCCAATCCTATTACCGGTGCCATTCTGAACACCCAGCCGGTTGTGGTGCTGTAAACGCTCCCTTTGCCAAAGAGTACTTTTATATCGAGCATCGGCTGTAAAACGCCGGGACCTTTACGGCCGCTGGCGATGCTTTTTGTTCGGATAATGATGCCGGGAAAAAATATCGCGGCCAGGAGTATCAGTGGAATTCCGGCCATCGTTTAAAAGATTTTAAAAAGGGTGAGTAACAGAATTACCAGCATAAACAAAAAGGCATATAATATATAATGTTGTATCTGGCCGGTTTGCATAAAGGCAATTTTCTTGAATACACTTAAAATTCCATCCAACGGCTTGTCGATCAGTCTGGATTTGAACAGATCGCGTGGATGGGTTTCAAATGGCCGCTTTCCGGGGAAAAGGTCATTTTCATTGATTGGAACCGAATGCTTATGGGTACCCAGAACGGGATTTGCCAGTGAACTGAAATTATCGGCCCAGGAGGTTGCCGTGTATTGCTGCTTTTCATCTCCCGCTGTGTAACCGCATCCCCACGTGGGGCCCGTAGTTATTACCCTTTTGCCTAAATGATAATTCCGCCACACAGCAATAATAATCACCAGCGCAATAAATACGCCACCCGCCAAACTGATCCGGCTGAGTGTTTGCACCAGGTTGCCGGTAAAAACCTCAGGAAGGGCCACTCCAGTGAGGTCCGAGGTAACTTTCATCACCGGTTTCACAAACCAGGCCGATCCCAGTCCGATAGCCATGATGGCAGCCGAAGCCATCCACGAAGGGAAAAGCATTCTTCGACTAACTTCATGAGCATCATTTACATGGCTACTCCGGGCCTGCCCCAGAAAAACGATGCCGTAAGCCTTGGTAAAACAAAAAATGGCCAGTCCACCAATCAAGGTTAAACCAATCAAGCTGATTAATAGGAGTATACTAAAATATAAGCTCGATTCAGGAAGGCTCTTGAACATTCCCAGGTAGATCAGGAATTCGGATATAAACCCGTTAAACGGGGGTAATCCGCAAATAGCCAGAGATCCGATCAGGAAAAAGGCTGAGGTATAAGGCATTTTTTTTGCCAATCCACCCAAATCATCGATGTTCCGGGTATGCGTGGCCTGATAAACTGATCCGGCATTAAAGAAAAGGAGCGATTTGAATAAACTGTGATTGAGCACATGGAGCAATCCGCCAGTGAATCCAAGCAAGGTGAGTGTATTGTTTTTGGTTGCAATTCCTAAAACTCCCAACCCGATCCCTATCCCGATAATGCCAATGTTTTCAATGCTATGGTAAGCTAATAGCCGCTTTAGATCGTGTTGCACAATGGCCATCATTACGCCCATGAGACCGGAAAACAGGGAGAAGCCGAGAATGATCAGTCCGATGACAAAAAAATCGGATTGAACAGAAATGAGTACACGCAAAATACCGTAAATCCCCATTTTAATCATTACGCCCGACATTAATCCGGACACCGGAGAGGGTGCTGCAGGGTGTGCATCGGGAAGCCAGGTGTGCAGCGGTATAAATCCTGCTTTGATGCCAAACCCGATAAAAAACAAAATGAATACGATAATATTGGAGTGGGCGCTAAAATAGGATCGCAAACTATCGAACCCCGTTTCACCTGCTGCATTACCGGTGATCAGGAATGCTACGAGTAAAAATAGTAATCCTACATGCATTTGTATCAGATAGTTAATGCCAGTCTTAAGCACTTTTCTATCATCAGCTTCAAAAATCACCAACAGAAAGGACGATACCGCCATCAGCTCCCAGGCAACCAGGAAAGCAAATCCATCGCGCAGGATAACTACCAGAATCATTGCAAAATAAAGCCAGATAAATGCCCAGAGGTGTATGGACCATCGCAGCGAAGTTTGCTTCTCGTAATAGGATTTCAGATAACCACCGGCAAAGAGGAAAGCGGTGAGCGCTGTGAAGTTAATGAGGAGGATGAAGAAGGTGGAGAGGGAATCGGGACGAACGTAAAGAG
>CAIXKO010000387.1 GCA_903919925.1 uncultured Bacteroidota bacterium
CCGGTCATTTTCTATAAACCGGATGGAAGTTTGAAAGGTGTGGTGAATGACCTGGCGCAACAAATTGATATTATGCCTTCTATTCTCGGATATCTGAATTACGATCAACCCTATTTCGCCTTTGGACGAAATCTTTTTGACCCCAACGAGGAACCCTTTGTTATAACATATACTGCTAATACTTATCAATTGGTAATGGGCGATTGGTTGTATCTTTACAATGGATTAACGGAAACCGGTTTTTATAATACGAGGACTGATATCCTTTTATCGAAAAACCTGATGGGTCAGAATCCGGAGATTGAGCAACGGATGGAAATTAAGGTTAAAGCCTTTATTCAACAATATAATAACAGGATGCTCGATAACAAGCTGACGGCAGGAAGCTAGCGAAAGCCTTTATTCAGTACCGGACCTTTGTTTTATGACTTTTGATTCTTTTGCAGATGCGATGGTTATTATTCCCGGTGTTTTGGCTGACAACATTAGCCGCATTCGGACAGGAAAGTTTTGAGGGAAGTAACTTTCCTCTCTTTCCGGTTCCCGGTGAGGTTCTGCTTAAATCGTCGGTTAAACTCCCTGCGAAGATTAACCTGGCCAAAAGTAAGTACTTCCCCGATATTTTTGAACAATATGGATGGAGCTGCAACCAGTCAAGCTCAATCGGTTATCTTTTTACATACGAATTAAATCGATTGCGAAATGCAGACGGAGGATTACCTGAAAACCGGTATTCCCCTTTTTATGTTTGGAACTTTCTGAATGGTACAAAATCAGGTACCGGGGTCAGTTATTTCGATAGTTGGGAAATTATTAAAGCCGGTGGAGCACCCAATGAGGTTGACTATTCAAATAACCCGGATCTGAAATTCTGGATGTCAGGATATGACCGGTATTATCGGGCTATGCAGAACCGCGTATTAAAAAATTGGTCGATGCCCGTTGGAACAGCTGGAGATTTGCAATTATTAAAACGTTACCTGTTTGATCATTTTGATGGATCAAAATTTGGAGGTATGGCTAATTTTCAAATAGCCAGTGGGGGTATGAACCTCGGTAAGTTGCCAAAGAATTCTTATGATGAAGGCGCGGCCTATGTTTCCACTTTTGGAACCTATGTGGGGCATGCTCTTACAATAGTCGGATACAACGATTCCATCAGACTCGATCGCAACGATGATGGGCAATATACCAACAACATCGATATAAATGGCGACCACATGGTGGATCTTAAGGACTTTGAAAAGGGTGCCCTGATCGTCGCCAATACATGGGGAAAAGGGTGGGGCGATAACGGGTTTGCTTATGTTCCGTATCATCTGTTGGGTTTGTATGGGTGCGAAGGCGGATTGTGGAATAAATCAATACATATCATTGAGGCAGCTAAAACGGTGGATCCGATTCTAACATTGCGAGCTGCCATATCACACAGTTGCAAAGGAAGTATCCGGATCATGGCTGGTGTTTCCAATAACCCTGATGCTACTGAGCCTGAACATATTCTTGAGTTTCCCATGTTCAATTATCAAGGAGCTCAGGTTCCTTTTTATCGAACACAACGGCCAGATACAACTTTGTTTGAACTCGGTCTCGACCTGTCACCATTAGTGGATTTTATTGATACCGACAAACCCGTGCGTATTTTTCTTATTGTAGATGAGAAAGATTCCTGGAACAATTATGATGGAATTGTCCGGTCGTTTGTTGTTTATAATCAGTTTAATACCAGGGATTCAACTATATGCATACAATCTATGGTCCCTGTTGTCAATAATTCCCGCACACTTCTGAGCGTAGTCAGGCAAGTTAGGTTCAATAGGATCAGGATTAAGGAGGTTCCGCTGTTATTTGCAAAAGCGGGAGAATTTGTGTCTGTTCAAATGGACGTTACAGGAGCGGTCAGCCCTTATTCGTGGGAGCTTGTACCTGATTATCAGATTGGGTTTTCCAAGGCGACCCTGCCGGATTGGGGAGGTAAGCAATTATATAATGGACAGTTCGGTAATCCGGTTAATCGAATAGACCTGCCTTTTAAATTCCGTTTTTTTGGAAATGAGTATGATCATTTTTCAGTAACGGAGGATGGAGATTTGCTGTTCGATCAGGAAGAATATGCCTATCCATATGCAATTGATCCCAAGTTGGTATTTAGAACCAAGAAAAAGGTCACTGGTTTTGGGTACGATCTTGATTATTATATGCCTGGAAATATGATCACCTGGTTTGGGAATGATACAATTGTGGCAATTACCTGGAAAGCAATTGTACCATCAACAGGTGGAGGCGAACCGGTAACCATGGTTTGCGAGCTTCATCCTGATGGCAGAATCCGTTATTATTACGATAACCCCCTGGTGTTATTCCCGCCTGGTACTCCAACAAACATAGGAGTTTCAAATGGTGACAGTCAGTTATTCAGGAATATTCTTGCTTTTAATCCTGATCAGACCACCGGTGTTAACTGCCTATCGATCAGTCCGTACCTATATCCTATGGAAACCAGATTTGATGAAACAGGATGGCTCTTTTGCAAGCCGGATCATCCAAATACTCTTTATGAAGTTAAAGTTCGGGTAGTTGATAAAAATAACCGATCGTCCTATTCTTCTGTCAGGATATCTACCCAGGATATGACTTCAGCCCGGTTATTATCGGAAAGTTTTCCCAATCCTTTTACCAATGAAACACATTTTCATGTGGTTGTGCCGGAAAAATCGCAAGTTGTGATAGAAATCTTTGATCTTCGGGGTAGCAGGATAGCCGGATTGCTTGATAAAGAACTTATTCCTGCTGAGTATGAGTATTCATGGGATGGCAGGCAATCGGGAGGTTCAATTGCCGGTTGCGGGGTGTATTTATGCCGGTTAAGGGTTGGTACGCATGTTGAATGCCGCAAGCTGATCAAATCGAAGTAGTCCAAAAATGCGAAAATTCAAAGAAATGCGTCCAGGTATTGGATTAACTTATATTATTAACTAATTTTCTGAACCTAAAAAAACCTTATGCAATACCAGTTTATCAAATCGCAGCAAATTGGAAGAGTTGGATTACTTACTCTGTCAAGACCAGGTTCCCTTAACGCTTTAAATTCGGTTTTCTTTTCAGAATTAATTGATTTTCTTGATTATATCGTTACCGATGAGCCTTTTGATGTATTAGTTATTACAGGTGAAGGCAAGGCTTTTGCGGCTGGTGCAGATATTGCTGAGTTGGTAAAGCTGGATTTTGATGGAGCCCGGATGTTTTCGGAACGTGGCCAGCAGACCTTTCTGATGCTGGAGGATCTTCCGATACCGGTTATTGCAGCAGTTAACGGCTATGCGCTGGGAGGAGGGTGTGAACTGGCAATGGCATGTGATATCCGGATTGCCTCTGTTACAGCGGTTTTTGGTCAGCCGGAAGTTAACCTCGGCCTAATTCCCGGGTATGCGGGAACACAGCGCCTTTCGCGTTTGATCGGGTTGGGCGGAGCATTGAAATGGATACTTTCCGGATTGAACATGGATGCCAATGAGGCTTACCGTGTAGGTTTGGTTCAGAACCTTTCTGAACCGGAAAAATTGATTGAAGAAGCCCTGGTATTGGCCAATCGCATTGCAACCCGCGGACCAAATTCGGTTCGATCGGCAAAAATGCTGCTCCGCAAAGGGATCGATATGAACTTTCAGAAAGCCCTTGACCTGGAAAAGGAGCAGTTTGCTGAACGTTTTAATGATGAGGGAGTTGAAGGGATGAAGGCTTTCCTTGAGAAGCGAAAACCTTCATGGGAGAAGCAGTAATACCTGAGCACAAGAAATTTTAGGACCATTTAGGGAATGTAATCAGGAAGGCGAGTAATCTTTAACGGAAATATCGCCATGCAAAATGTAATATCCATTAAGGGCCAGTGATTCAATGTCATCTTCATTGGGGAATGTGTGAACAGGAGCCATTTTCCTGATCCTCATTAAAAGCTCATCCATAAAAACGCAACTGTTAACTAACCCACCCGTCAAGAGTATAGCATCTGCTTCGCCTGCCAGCACGGCATACATGGCCCCAATGGTTTTAGCAACCTGATAGGCCATTGCCTTCAGGTAAAATTCGGCCTCCTTATTACCATTCATTGCCAGATGATCGGCTGAATAGCCATCATGAACACCCAGGTACGCAAATAGTCCGCCATCAATCGTTATCATGGAGTATATTTGGTCATAAGTGTATTTTCCGCTAAAACAAAGGTTGATCAGGTCTCCGATTGGAACTGAACCTGTGCGTGAGGGAGAAAAAGGACCGTCACCATCTAATCCCTGGTTAGCATCAATCACCCTGCCTTTGGAATGTGCTCCTACCGTGATGCCGTTTCCCATTTGGGCAACTATCAGGTTCAACTCATCATATTTTTTCTGAACCGTTTTTGCATATTTTCTTGCAACTGCTTTTTGTTCAAGAGCATGAAATACTGATCTGCGGGTGAATAGTGGATGACCTGAAACTCTCGCAATTTCCTCAAATTCGTCAACAACAACGGGATCAGCAACGTATGCGGTTGAACCCTCAATCTTTAATGATAATTCATGTGCAATCAAGCCTCCCAGATTAACCACATCTTCACCGGAAAATCCATCTTGCAAATCCTTGATCATATTATCATTAACGCGGTATGCACCAGCGCCTACCGGTTGGATCAATCCACCTCGACTGATAATGATTTTAATTTCTTCAATCGGTAATCCATTTGAAATCAGCTCCTTTAATATTTGATCAGCCCGGTAGCCAGTTTCATCAGCATACCTGGGAAATGTTTTGCGTATGGATTCGGGGTGTACCACTTTTTTTAGAAACACGAGCTGTTGAAGGCGGAACAATCCTATGTTGGTGAATGGCACCCTTGGGTTTATTGCGAGGATCAGATTTCCAGGAAAGGCGTTGTATGCTTCCATAAATATTGCTAATTGGGTGGTGAAAATATAAAAAAATTAAACCGATATGGTTAATTTCACTAATATTGAAACCATGAAAATGATAGATATTTTTCGGTTTACTGTGCTTGCTTTTTGCGTGTTTCTGCCGGTTGAGGTAAAGTCGCAATTGCCAGCTGAAACTGTGGTAGTAAGGGGTTTCTTTAATGAGGCATTAACCAGTTACGAGGCATATCACAATCTGGAGTGGCTGTGCAAAAACACTGCAGGAAGGATTTGCGGGACTCCTGAAGCTGCTGAAGCGGTCGAATTTACTCACCAGCTTATGAATAATATGAGCCTTGATGCTGTGTGGCTCCAACCGATAATGGTAAAAAGTTGGAAGCGAGGAGATAAAGAGGAAGCTCGTATAGTATCTGAAAAATTTGGAACCGTAAGTGTTCCTTCTTGCGCATTGGGCTGGTCGATTGGAACCGGAGATCCCGGATTATCGGCAGGAGTAGTTGAAGTAAAAAGCCTGGATGAGCTTAAAAAAAAGTCTTCTAAGGAGATCGAGGGTCGGATCGTTTTCTTTAATCAACCGATGAAACAAACTAATTTGGCTACTTTTTCTTCTTATGGAGAAGCGGTTTGGCAACGGACAAACGGGCCGGTGGAAGCTGCAAGGCTTGGTGCGGTTGGTTGTGTTATCCGATCCATGAGCATTGGGACCGACGATTTTCCTCATACTGGAATTACCCGATACGATGAAGGAGTAAAGCCCATTCCGGCCCTGACAATTTCAACCAAAGCAGCTGACCTTCTTTCCAGTTATCTTGCATTGGATTCGAAACTCTTTTTCTTCTTCAGAACCACTTGCTTAACCGGCCAGGATGTTCCATCATCCAATGTTATCGGAGAAATTAAGGGTTCTGAATTTCCGGATGAGATTATTACTATCGGAGGGCACCTGGATGCATGGGATATCTCTGAAGGAGCTCATGATGACGGTGGCGGATGCATCCAGTCAATCGAAGTATTAAGACTTTTTCAAAAAGCCGGGATCCGGCCTAAGCACACTATACGTGCTGTTATGTTTATGGATGAGGAGGTGGCTCAACGTGGAGGACAGGAGTATGCAAAACAAGCTTCCATAAAAGGAGAGAAACATATTGCCGCACTGGAATCCGACCGGGGAGTATTTCAGCCAAAAGCACTGGCAGTTACCGGTAATCCTGAACAAATGAAAAATCTTGCGGCCTGGCAGCCATTGTTTGATCCGTATGATATAAAGCTGACCAGTGGGGGAGGAGGAGCTGATGTAGGTCCTTTGAAGAATTTTTATCCGACAATCCTTTTTATGGGAATAATTCCGGAAGATCAGCGTTATTTCAATTTGCATCATGCAGCGTCAGATACTTTTGAACAGGTGGATCGAAGAGAAATGCAAATGGGCGCTGCCGGGATTGCCTCTTTGATTTATCTTTACGACAAATATGGGCTTTGATTTTCGGAGTCATAGAAGCTGCATGCAAGAGTAAATTTTATATGGAACCAAAAATGAAAAAAATCTTATTTGTTTTACTAACTCTCGCAATGCCAGTTCTTTGTCTGGCACAGGCTGTTTATAATCCAAGTATTTCGAGCAAACCTATTGCTAGCCTTACTGTTACTCAGGTAGTCACAAATGAAACCAGTACCAGTGTTACCATCCGTATAGTAAATACAAAACAGCTTGCACCTTTTACCCTCCGTACGCGGGATCTTTTTATCAGACCGGTCAGCGATCCCAATAATCTAGCCATGATCCGTGCCGATAATGCACCATTTGCTCCGGAAAAGCATGTTTTTACCTCTTTAAATGAAGCTTTTGAGTTCACCTTAGTTTTTAAGCCACTGCCAAAAGGAACAAAGTATTTCGATCTGGTGGAAAACATGCCTAAGCGTGAGTTCTATGTTCAGGGAATTATTCTTGATGCAAAACTTAACGAATTAATGAACCGGGGTTTTGAGTTGTTTAGCAAAGCTGATGGCAACGGAGCCCTAAAGGCCTTTATCGAATTTGCAAATGCAGATCTTTATTTTGAATACGGTATTGCCTATTTTAATATTATATATCTCCTGGCCCAGTCCAACCGTATTCCTGAAGCCCAGGAGTGGTACGACAAATTCAAGGACCGGTTTTTCTATGATAAGAAACTCCTTGAAAACGAATTAGGCCGATACGGAATCTTACAGAAATTAAAGTAACCAGCATGAAAATATTGTCAATGGTGGTCCTCAGCTTTATTTTGGGCTGGGGTCCAAAAGTTCAAATTATTCAATCCACTTCACAGGAGTGGTTTGGTGGTTTACAGGAGTCAGGATATGGAACCAATTATAAGTTGTCTGTTAAAACGAAATTGGGTTCTGATCAATTGCAGATCGATGAACTATGGATAGGAGATATCCACGCAAAAATTCGGGTTCTAGCGGATCCTTCAAATCCAAAGGGTACCTCATTCAAAAAAGGTAGCCTGATATCGATAGTTGCCGCAACAACATTACGGCCAGGACCTGATGATAAGCCACAATTGCTGGGTGCAGATAGTATAAAAAAACCTTATAATTATAAAGGGGAAGGCTTGTTGGGCTACACCTGCAAAGGTAGAAAGGCTTATCTGGAGATCAGTGAATTTAAGAAACTTGAAAAAATTATTTATCCTTAATAATCCCGGAATGAACAAAAAATTCATACTGATGATTCTTGATGGCTGGGGTATTGGAACCCGGCCGGCAGCTGATGCAATAGGTCACGCAAGCACTCCATATATAACTTCTCTTCTCCAAAAATTCCCGAATTCACAACTTAAAACCTCTGGAGAGGATGTTGGATTGCCCGATGGACAAATGGGCAATTCGGAAGTGGGGCACCTGAACATCGGCGCAGGTAGAGTGATGTATCAGGATCTGGTGAAAATCAACCGTGCCATTACGACAAACACCTTTCAGGAGAATCCTGCGTTGCGCAAAGCATTTGGTTATGCACGCGATACAGGTAAAAAAGTTCATTTTATCGGGTTAGTATCCGATGGAGGCGTACATTCTCTCGATCGTCATTTATATGCACTATGTGATATGACCAGGGAATTTGGGCTCAATCAGGTTTATATCCATGCTATTACCGATGGAAGAGATACGGACCCGTTCAGTGGAAAAGCTTTTGTTGAGCAGCTGGAAGCACACCTCGCCGGATCCAATGGAACAATTGCCACAGTTATCGGTCGTTATTATTCAATGGACCGGGATAAGCGCTGGGAGCGGGTTAAACTGGGATACGATCTATATGTTCATGGTTCAGGGAGACCGGTTTCCAGTATTGTTGAAGCCATACAATCCAGTTATGATGAGGGGATTACCGATGAATTTATTAAGCCGGCTTTTTTGGCTGATGAATCTGGTGCACCAGTCGCCCTGATTTCAGAAGGTGATGTGGTAATCTGCTTTAATTTCCGTACTGATCGTTTGCGCGAACTCACAGTTGCCCTGACACAAAGGAATATGCCTGAGTTTGAAATGAAAACCATACCGCTTCAGTACTATACCATGACCCGTTATGATGACTCATTTGAGGGGATCAACATAATTTACGATAAGGATAATTTAACGGAAACCTTAGGTGAACTTATGTCTCAAGCCGGGAAAAAGCAGATCAGGATTGCGGAAACCGAGAAATATGCACATGTTACTTTTTTCTTTTCCGGGGGGAGAGAAGAGCCATTTGAAGGTGAATCACGAATAATGATTCCCTCTCCCAGAGTGGCAACTTATGATTTGCAACCTGAAATGAGTGCTTACCTGGTTAGAGATGCTATAGTAAAAGCTTTAAAATCAAAAGAGCCGGATTTTGTGGTTCTGAACTTTGCTAATGGTGATATGGTTGGGCATACAGGTGTTTGGGATGCAATAATTCAGGCAGTTGAAGCAGTTGATGCTTGTGTTCAGGATGTGGTTGAAACCGCAAGGGCCAACGGTTATACCGCCATGATCATTGCTGATCATGGTAATGCCGACAATGCAATAAACCCGGATGGCAGCCCTAACACTGCCCATTCACTTAATCCTGTTCCTTGTATTCTGGTCAGCGATGAGTATACCTCCATCAAAAATGGAATCCTGGCAGATGTGGCACCAACAATTTTGAAAATATTGGGAATGGACAAACCAGCGGTTATGGCTGGAAACTCTTTGGTTTGATGATAGAAATTGGTGATGCACTGGTTAGTTTTGATGTTTTGCAGAAAAAGTTTTGCTGTAACCTGCATGCATGCAAAGGCGCTTGCTGCGTTTTTGGCGATGCCGGTGCTCCATTAACAATTGAAGAGGCCGGCGACCTGGAGGATTTCCTCGATGATCTGAGTCCGTATATCAGCGCTGAAGGTCTTTTATCCATCCTTGAACAAGGTTCGTTTGTACGTGATGATGATGGAGAAATTGTTACTCCGTTAATAAATAATAAAGAGTGTGCATTCACAGTCTTTGAAAACGGAGTGGCATTCTGCTCCATCGAGAAGGCTTTTCAGGCCGGTGCAGTCCCTTTTAATAAACCAGTTTCCTGCCATCTTTATCCGATTCGAATAAAAGCTTATGAAAATTACGAAGCTGTTAACTACGATGTTTGGAATATTTGCAATCCGGCACGTGATGAGGGGAATCAAAAGGATATACCTGTTTACTTATTTGTTAAAGATGCGCTAATCCGTAAATTTGGATCTGAATGGTTTGAACAGCTTGACTATGCCGCGCGAAACCTGGATTTTAAAAAATATGAATAAAAAATTTTTGATGCTGCTTCCTTTGTCTTTCCTGATCGGTTATTCCGCGTTCGGTCAAGAAAAGGAATCGAAATCGAATGCCAAAGAAACCAGCGACTCCACAATTGTTCTAGGGAAAGGTAGAATTGTTTATCAGAATCGAATTTATCATGAGAATGCGTCTTATATGACAATGGCTTATGGTGCAGGCTATGGATTCGAATCAAAGGGGATTGAGCAAAACATGACATTATCATTTCAAAAGTTCTTTAAACAGGTTGGTGTTCAG
>CAIXKO010000388.1 GCA_903919925.1 uncultured Bacteroidota bacterium
CAATAAGCAAAACGACAAAAACGGTAGTTATCTTCCTCATTATGTAACATTTTAACTATTCAATCGAAATTTCATCCACAAAAATATAAGCTGCCATTCCTTTGCCGTTATGCCAATCGGGGCATACTTTCCGATTGGTGGCCCTGACTCTTATATAACGAATGGACTGTTGATTAAATTCTATATTGAAATCCTTCCTTATAGAGCCTCTTGTTCGTTCATCTACTTGATTATCAACCTTTCCAAGCAACTGAAAATTCTTTCCATCGATCGATCCCTCCACCTCAACCTTTAACGGCATAAAGATCCAGGAGGCGATATCCTGCAAAAAGCCTAAAGATACTTTTCTTACGGTTTCGATCGAATCCAGGTCGATAATCGCACTAAGATCCTTACCATTAAATCCTTGCCACTTTCCATCTGCATAATTTCGCGTACCCGATTGTCCATCAACCAACCCTGATGGACCGCCCGCAGTATATTGCGGTGAATATTTCTTTTCATACTGAGGTGCATGTCCAACAGCCAGATGAACTTTAAAAGTCTGCAACGTCCAGGCCAATAGCTGATTATGACAGAAAATTCCAGCAGTGACAGTGGTGGTTTTGCTAACGGCAACAGGACCTGTATATTCCGGGTCCGATAGTTGTGGTTTTTTCCCTTGCACATTATATCTGATCACCGCATTGGGAGTTCCGGTTTCCATGATAAACTCAGGTTTTCGCTTTTCCGGATTAAACCGGTAACTGATTACCGGATCGGCAGTTAAAGTCATATCATCAAACCATGCCGTACCCTGACCGGCCAGCTCCAGATAAGGATTTACCTTTACCTGGCCGCTACTGTTTTCGGGAACCGTGAAATAAAAAGTATAGGGCATCCATTCCGATATTGGAGTAAAGGACCGGTTAACCATATCTCCGATTCTAACCTGGAAATCCCTGGTTTCGATCAATTTTTTTCCCATCAGCTTTTGCCATAAGGTGAGCGTTTTTCCTGGCATCCGGCTTAAGGTATCGGTTTTGGAAAAAATGGAAAACCGGTAACTCTGGCCACTGTTCAAACTCGCCGGGAAAAACGATAACCCCATGCCTTGTTTCGCAGTTGGAGTGATCAGCCGGAGCGAATGACGGCCCGAAACTTTTGTTCGCGAATCCAGAAATGCAGTGGCTCCCCGATCGTCTCCTACACGGGCATAACAGCTGGCCGGAACTCCATAGCTCAGGTTGCTCTCAAAACCCGGATCGCTGATCAGGTTTTTCTTTTTTGAAAATCCTTCAGCGGCACCCAATCTATATATCTGGGCTCCCAGGGGACCAATCAAATCCTTTATCCTGTTGCCCTCCACTTTCAGGTTCCTGTTCTCAAAAACCACCTCCGCCAAAGTATCCTTGATGTTTTCGGGCAGGATCACTACAAATTGCCGGGGTTCGTTATTGGAATTCACCACAACAATGAGGTGCTCATTATTTAAACTCCAGCCATTAGTCCAGATTCCGCCATTCTCCTTCATGATTTCCGGAACCGGCTTACCATCCAGCAGATACGGTGTCATTTCTGCAACCTCGATGGCTACTTTGGAGCATTCTCCCCAGGCAACAGTCGATTTAGGAAATCCGTTCAATCCTTGTCTGATAAAATATTGAATACCAGTAGCTCCACGTACGATTGCAAGATAAGTCATTGCTCTGATTTCCTGTGGCGATGGCTCCCGTCCCCACCACTCGCCGCCACCAAAGGCCTGAGGAACAATCCAAACCGGTTTTTCATATTCAAACACTTTTTGCAAGGATTCAGTCACCGAACCCACACCGTCCACCCCGGAATTTGGAATTGGGTAAGGATCGGCCATCACAATATCCATTGCTCCGGCATACTCCCTGGCTCGCCGGGGTGCATCAAAAACAATCGTAACTGGGTGATGCGGATCGAGCTCATGAACAAAATCATACATTTTTTGCAATGAATCTGCACTCACCCCATTGCCGGTCGGCTCATCGGAAAGGTACCAGGCCAGCAAGGCAGGATGATCTTTGAAATGCAGAACTTCCTCCTTTAGCCGTTTCATCTTTTGCGCACCGGTAAGTCCGGCCGATCGGGCCGACCCCACACCACCGCCACCTGCAATTGAAATAAGCTGGTAATGAACCTTCATCCCCAAACGGGCACACCGGTCCATATAAGCTTCTCTCTCCTTAATAGTCAGGGGATCTATGAGTTGATAGGGCGATATCAGATTGAAACCCTTAACCGCTTCCTCCTCTGCCAACGTAGGTGAAACAGGAGAATAGCAATAAAATCCAAAGGGAAACCATGGCATATCATTAACAATGAGCTTACCGGTTAACCGGTCGATGCGGGTTCCATTTGGCTTATGGTGCAGCTTCACCAAACTCGACCGGGCTTGCGCCGTTTGAATGGTTCCGGTTAGGCTAACTAAAACAGGGTAAGTTCCAGTTTCAATCTTGTTTATTGGGATGAAAACCCTCAGCAACCGGTCAATTGAGGTTGTATCTGCCTGATAAACAATGCCTCCATTCAAACCGATTTTAATCTTAAGCGCTTTCCCCAGCTCTTCTTCAGGTAATACAATCAGAATTTCGGCTTTAGTTTCAGTAGTATAATAGGAATAGCGCGGGTTGGCCTTGTAACCCTGACCAAGCGCCATTGATCCCAGCCCGGTTATTAAAGCAATAAAAAAAGCAATCTTTCTAATTCTCATGCACCAAGGTTTTATTTTACTACATCCTCTCTGCGGCACTACTATTAATTTGCCTTTAAGTACCCACCCCCACCCCTGAAAAAGGGAGGGGCTCCTCTCCGAGGGAAAATCAGGGCTCATTCCCCCTCCCTTTTTCAGGGAGGGGGCCAGGGGGAGGGTACCTAAAGGCAACTTATCTGCCATGATGTTCCATCTTAGAACTTGCGACCTCTGCGGTTAAATCTCTTAACCTCAAATAATTATATATCACCGGCTAAGTATTGCTTATCGG
>CAIXKO010000389.1 GCA_903919925.1 uncultured Bacteroidota bacterium
AAACAATATCAGGAATGTCGTAATAAATGGCGGGAAAATTCAAAGACAGAATATTGATTTTAACTTATTAGCCAAACCGTTAACCATGCGTTTTGACAGTATTAACACCGCAAGCAAAAAAGCTTACGAAGATGATAACATAGAGAAGTTCAAAGACATGGAAAATCAGTTGGATATTATCATTCACGACAGAATTGTACTCTGGGCCGGCTATATCCGGGAAAATCCCGATAACCTGATAAGTGCCTTCGCATTGTCAGGCTTTATACCGGGACTCCCAAAGTCGGAAATCAAATCGCTCTACGAAAACCTGTCCCCCGAAATAAAAAAATCCCGATACGCCAGGTCTGTATCCAACTTTTTAAAACTGAGCAAGGATGTTAATATCGGGGATATCGCCGAGGATTTCCAACTAACTGATTTAAAAGGCAATAAAGTCAGCCTGAGCAACTTTAAAGGAAAGTTCGTATTGTTGGATTTCTGGGCATCAGGGTGTGCACCATGCAGAATCGAAAATAAAATTCTTCTCGCAAACTATAAAAAGTATAAAGGGAAAGGTTTCGAAATCATCAGTATTTCTTCAGACCGGAATAAAGACAACTGGGCCTCAGCATCAAAGCAAGACTCCATTATATGGCCCTCATTAATTGATGATGCTCATGTGGGTAACCGGTATAATGTCAAATTTATTCCATCTACTTTTTTGATTGACCCCGCTGGAAGGATTATTACAACGGATTTAAGAGGAGAAAAGCTGGGAGAAAAACTGAAGGAACTATTTTCCGAATAAGGAACGCTTTCAAACCAGCAACTTAGCAGCAAAAGGGTACCCGGAAAAAGAAATTAAAAGTTGACATTCCTGATCAACAGAACATCCGTTTCACGTTGCTCTTTGGTTAGTATCAATCCACACTCTTTAAGGCTGTTAATGAATGAACTCAAATTCCCCCGGGTAAAATCAAGAATAAAATCATATAACCCCTCAAATCCCGTTTGATCAACCATAATAATCCCTGCTTCCGCTCCCAGGATTTCTATTATCGACTTTACCGGCTGCCTAGTGACGGTGATAAAACCTTCGCTGGAGCCCGAATGCGATTCGCCTTCCTGTACCGCTGATTTATTGAATGTGCATTTCGTGCCCGGCTTAATTCCATCGGGACAGGTTAAAACATAAACATCCATCATTTTCTTACCCCTGGTAACCTGAACTCCAATGGAATGGGGAACAATTTGTTGCAGCAGCGTTAATATCGTGTCATTAAAACCCGGAGCATAGAGTGCTTGCAGATTCCATCTCTTTTCAGGCAGGGAATCAAGAGCAACAAGATAATCGGCCGAAACCCCATAAATCCAGCTAATAAAACTCAGCGTACTCAGATTATTGGCACCCGCCTTTCCATCCGGCTGCCTGTACCAGGAAGAACTGCCGGCAACAGTATTATTTTCCTCAATCGTCAGGGAAAATGCCGGGTTGTGCAAATTTCCCTGTGCCGGAACAACATTTTTTACGGTTTCTGTATTCTCAACCATCTTTTTAACCGGTACTGAGGGTTCTGAAGATTTGCCTGTCAACATGCTATTCAGCAATTCTTCATTCACAGAGTTTGGATTGGTGATTTGGAAAATTCTCCCGGTTTTATCAATCAATATCGTGACCGGAATTGAGCTTATGTTATATGCTTTTTTCGTTGGAAAACCATCGGCATCCTTAACAACCATGCTATTTAATGGCCTTATCTTTAATATATTCCTTATTTTTTGATCTGCATCGGCTCCTTTATCCAGGCTGATTGAAATGAAAACGACCTCCTTTCCCCTGAATTTGTTTACCAATTCATTTATATGACCAAAAGCTCCTACGCAGGGTCCGCACCAGGTGGCCCAGAATTCGATCATAACTACCTTCCCGAGCGCTTTTTTTAATGAAACCTGCTTATGGTCGATGCCGTTGAATCCTGCACCCAGTTGTAACTCCGGCGCGGGTTTGCCAACGAGTTCCTGTTGGGAATAACCGTTTGAGGCGGTCCCGATTAAAATTACCAGGGAAATAATTAGTTTGTACATAACGTGAGGTATTTATATCAGTTTCGATGTAAACATACCTTGCCTATTTTTAGTGGTTTTACCAGAGTTTGAATTTGGAACCCGCGAATTTGAATTCGGTCCCTTTGATAGTGATTAGGTACCGCAATCCTTTCTGATCCACCTCAACGCAGGCCGCATAGCTGTAGACCTAAGGATTTTATTTGTTGATAATCAAGCATATGAGATCCCATTTGTTGTTTAAAGTATTAAAGGAGTTAGAGATTCCCGGACCCGTTTTGGATTTCAGCCGATAAACTTCAAGGGACGCATATTTGAGCCCACCACCCTCCATCCTGCTCACCGATGCCAACTTATTGTATGCATTGAATTG
>CAIXKO010000390.1 GCA_903919925.1 uncultured Bacteroidota bacterium
AATATCACCTGGTGGGAGCAGTCGCCGGCGTTTTTTACCTGGCTCTCGCGCTGCCAGTTCATGCTGCAGCAAGGCAAGTTTGTGGGCGACGTTTGCTTTTTTCTGGGCGAACGGCCACCAACTCTGGCTCCTCCAAAATATATTGATCCCGCGCTTGGTCCTGGCTACGATTGCGATTATAGCAATGCCGAAGTGCTGCTCACCCGGATGTCGGTTAAAAATGGGCGGATCATGCTTCCCGATGGGATGAGCTACCGGTTATTGGTGTTGCAGAATTGCACCTCTACCTCTCCGGAAATTTGCCGTCAGGTCAGCAATTACCAGCAATTGCCAATTTCTCCGGTTCCATCCAATGCGATGTCTGTTGATGTGATTAAGAAGATCCGGGATCTGGTTAGCGATGGGGCAACGGTTGTGGGTCCGCCTCCGGAGCGATCGGCGGAACTGAAAAACTGGCCGGAATGCGATCAGCAGGTTCAGAAAATTGCCGCAGAAGTTTGGGGTGATCTGGACGGAAAATCCCGCAAGGAGCGGCGGTTTGGTAAGGGCCGGGTAATCTGGGGGAAAACTCCGCGTGAGGTTTTACTAGCCGATGGTATCGGGCCCGATTTTACTTTCAATGGTCATGACACGCAGCCGGAGCAGTTCGATTATATTCATCGCACCAGCGGTGATACGGAGATTTATTATGTGATTAACCGTACAAACCGGCCTGAAACCCGCGATTTTACTTTCCGGGTAACCGGAAAGGTGCCTGAGATTTGGGATGCCGTGACCGGCGAATTCCGTGATGCAAAAGCTTTTACCCAGGCAAATGGGTGTACTACTCTGCCAATTGAACTTGATAAGTTTGGTTCCTATTTTATTGTGTTCAGGAAACCGGTTTCAGGGGAAGCCGCCGGTGTTGCCAGCCGGAATTTTACTGAGTTCACGGAGTTAGTCGAACTGAATGGTCCATGGAAAGTATCGTTTGACCCGCAGTGGGGAGGACCGGCAGAAGTGGAATTTACTAATCTTTTAAGCTGGACCAAGCGGCCGGAGGACGGAATAAAGTTCTACTCAGGCAAGGCCACCTATAAAAAGACGTTCGATCTGCGCCGGGAAATAAACTCCAAAAGGATATTTCTTGATCTCGGCTATGTCAGGAATGTTGCCGAAATCCGTTTGAACGGGAAAAAACTTGGAATTCTCTGGTGCGCCCCCTGGCGGGTTGAGATCACCCAGGCAGTTAAATCAACAGGCAACAATCTCGAGGTCGATGTGATCAACCTATGGGCAAATCGGGTTGCCGGCGACTTGAGTCTTCCAAAAGAGAAACGTTTCACCACCACACACGATAGTTTCCGCTTTGATATGCTAAAGGCAGATACCCCTTTGCTGGAATCGGGATTATTGGGGCCGGTGAAGATTTTGTGCGAAAAATTGGAATAACAATTAAGTGTGCGCTCAACCCTGATCGAGTATATTCTAGGGCAATATGGTTTCCGTGGCATTCTTGTCCATAGCCATTGAATTTATGATCACCGAGCTACATTCACTGCTTTCTTCATTTGCTTTAAAGCTTCGCTGGAATATTCCATAGGAGTGAGGCCGGTGTGCTGTTTGAAGATCCGGTAGAACGAAGGTGCTGAGTGAAACCCGGAAGCAAGGTAAATAGCTTCAATGTTTGGCGAGGAACCGGTGCTCAGGTTATGCTCAATCAGCCGTTTGGATTCGTCAACACGGTAGCGGTTGATCAGACTGCAGAAATTTTCTTCCCCATATCCTGCTATTGCCTGGTAAAGGTATTTTTTATTGGTGCCCAGCATGGCGATGAGTGTTTGCTGGTTCAGTTCAGGGTCAAGGTAGAGTTTAGTTGCTTCAAGCAATTCTCTAAGTTGCAGGTATAAGGAAAAACGCGGAGTAGGATTTTCGGCAGACTTCTCCAATGGGGATTTGTCTTCTGCCTGATCAGGGGCTTCATCGGTTGTGCCGGACTTTGTTAAGGAATTCTTGTATTGCGCTATTTCCTCAATCTGCTCGTCGAGGTATTTTTCCTTTAGATACAAGCTTTCCCTATTCCTTCTGATCCTGATAATATAATTGGTGAGCAAGGCGACTGAAATGACCGTTATCAGCAGCAACAAGGACAGCAATTGCAATTCTATATTCTTATTGCGTATTTCAGAGTTCTGTTTGCTGATCATCAGGTTTTTTTCCCGCGTTCCGTATTCTACCATTAATTTATTCAGCAGTGCTTCCTGATTCTCGCCAATCACCTTTTCCTTCATTTTTACAAAATTCTCATGCCATGCGAGAGCCTCTGAAAACCTCGACAGCTTGCTGCAGGCGGCGTACATCAAACTATCGACATTCATTTGCAACACATGGTAGGGATTTATTTTAAGCAGGGAATCTGCCTTTAATCCGTATTTTATTGCGCCAGTGAAATTCTCTTCTGTAAAAGCATTCGTGGCGAGCGTGCTGAAACACATCGCCTGAAATTGCGTATTGCCAATACTAATGGCAATGCTATTCGTCTTCAGTAAATATTTTTCCCATTCCTTTTTTTGCCCCGTGGCGAGATACGATTCAGCCATTGATCCATACACATAAAAAAGAAGATCGGATTGTTTTCTTTTTTCAGCCACCAAAACGGCTTTTTGCAAATAATAGAAACAGCTATCGTACTGTTTTAATTTTTGAAAGGTCAGGCCCAGATTATAGTGACTCAATGCAAAAGAAGAAGTATCCCCGATTTCTGTAGTTACCTGGTATGCTTCCTGGTAATATTTCAGGGCATCGCCGGGCCGCTGGTTTTGGTTCAGAATGGTTCCCATAGAGGAGAGTGCGTTCCGGTATTGGCGTTTGTCTCCTACCCGCTTGGAATAGTTTAGTAGTTTGTCAGTAAAATACAGAGCGCTGTCGAGTTGCCCGCTTTTGTTGTATGCATACGACATTACCTTCCAGGCGTCGCTGACCAGGGCTGAATCCATCGATTTTGAAGCAATTTTTATTGACCGGTAGGCACAATTTTTAGCCGAGTCGAGGTTGTTAAGCCTCATATGAACCATGCTCAGGGTATTGTAGTAATAAAGTTGAAGGTCGGAATTGGCTTGATCACCTCCCTTCGCGAGTTTGGCTGCTATCAGGTCCGAAGTAGCTTGATACTGATAGGCTTGGTATAACCTGTTCACAGCCGTATCCTGTATTTTCTGAAATGAATTTACCGGATTTGCAGGACTGGAGAGTGATAGGATAAAACCAAAAGACAGGACCGTTGCTAAAACTGATTTTCGCATTTCAAACGGAATAATTTGAATGTAAAGTTACCGTAATGGTTTTACATTGCCATAAACGGAAAAGTTCCTTTTTAAGACATAGAGTCCTTTTTTGAGATCAAAACCAAAATCTGTTGGTGCAGAAAGCCCATTTTTGAGATAACAAGGTCCTTTTCTGAGAGCGATATTCATTCCGTACCGCGATACTTTCGCCGGGCAAAAAGTCAGTTGCATATTAAAAGTTAAATACCCAAAAAGGGGGCAAAATCATGAAATGTTTTCAGATTACCTTTTCAGGCGATCTAAAAGGCCGCGGGTTGCGGTTCAGCACCCTATATATGGCATTTCCGCTCCACGTCACCGGATTTGTTCAATATTCCCTCGATAGGGACATAATTATTGAAGCAGAAGGAGAAGATGAGCATCTGGACCAATTCATTGCCCAACTTCGCAATTTTGTAAAAACATGGAGAATTTCACCGATCAGCGTTGTTGAAACCTCCCCCAAAGGATATTTATCATTCGACATCCGGACCAGCATGACCGAAGATGTCGATTCGGCACGCAAATCATTAGTAATAAAATACAAGGGCTTATTGTTCCGGAAGATCAGGCGGATGTTCGGTCCCGGTAAATACCCTGTCATACAAAGCAAATCTACTTACTGAAATAATAAATGATGAAGAGGATCATTACAAACCTATGAATATGAAAACACAAATACGCGTATGGAAGTCACTGGTGCTGGGTGTGGCTTTTTTGGCGATGGGGGAAGCGGGATGGGGACAGAGCTCCATAACTGCCATTGGCACTCCGGTTACGCAGGATTTCAATACATTAACAACATCAAGTTCCTATCAAACCTGGACTGACAATACTACCTTATCAGGATGGTATACGAAAACTGATGCCACTTCCCCGACCCAATATAAATCAAATCAAGGTGGCAATTTTGCAGCAAATTTATATTCATTTGGTTCAACCAATATCGCCGAAAGAGCATTTGGTTATGTTCCTAGCGATGCATTTACTGGCACGTCAGGAGTTGGGAACGGCTATTTAGGGTGGAGATTGAAAAATAACACTGGGAAATCTATTGGTAGTATAAGAATTGTCTGGACCGGAGAACAGTGGAGAAAAGCTGTTGACGCGAACATTCAATATATTGTTTTGCACTATCAGGTTGCATCAAGCATAACGGATCTAACCAGCGGCACCTTCATTGAAACAAGCTCCACCTTTGCAAGTCCAATTCATGATGAAGCAGCAGCTGCTTCTCTTGATGGAAATTCTGCTGACAACCGCACTACTGGTATAACGATTGATATAGATGTCGAAATTCCATCTGGTTCAGAGATAATGCTTAGGTGGGACGATCTGAATGATGCTGTAAACCATTCTTTAGCCATTGATGATATTAGTTTTACTGCAACAAAAGAATCACAAACCATAACATTTAACACTTTGACTGTTAAAACTTTTGGTGATGCTGCGTTTGACTTGACAGGAAGCTCAAGTAGTAGATTAACTGTTTCTTATGCTAGTAGTGACTTAAATGTTGCGACAATTTCCAGCAGCACCTTAACCATTACAGGTGCTGGCAAAGCATCGATTACAGCATCCCAGGCTGGAAATTCTACTTTTTCCCCTGCCACCCCGGTTATTCGAGTACTTGATGTAAAACCCCAGGCTCCTACCGCTATTGAAGGAAGTGATGTTGGTCCAGTCAATTTTACTGCAAATTGGAATGTAGCAAGTGGAGCCAATGGCTATTATCTTTATTATGGAACTGATCCCACCTTAGCAACTTACACTGCAGCCTCGGTTGGAAATGTACTTCATTTTCATCTAACCAATTTGATACCTAGTACTGATTACTATTATAGACTTAAAAGCATCAATACTGGTATTTATAGTGATTATAGTAATATAATTAAAGCATCAACTTCTGCAGGTTTGCAAACATATGACCTTTCTGCAACAGTTTCATTCACGAGTGCTGAGTTGAATTGGAGTAATGGGAATCTTGCTCATAGGGCTGTTTTTTTAAAAGCAGGATCAGGATCTATATCCAATCCTGAAACGAATACCAGGTACTATGAAAGCGCAGATTGGAACTCAAAAGGAGACGAGTTAGGTTCCTCGGGTTACTATTGTGTTTATTATGGAGATGGGACATCCGTAAATCTAACTAACCTTTATCCTGGAGTGCTCTATACCGCCCAAGCATTTGAATTCAATGGTGTTGACTGGGAGGAACTATATTTAACTACTGTTAGTGGTGCAAATAATCCAATAACTTTTACTCCCTGGCCCACTACTACCTTCACTAATACAACTCCTGGTCAGGCTTCCGCCGAGGATTGGACAACGGCTGCCCGATGGGATCATGCAACAGTTCCTACCGCTGCCTTACATACAGCTGTATTAGTCTATATTGACGGGAATTGTGAGATTACTTCAAATGCGGTAAGCAATAACCTGACTATCAAAGCGGCACATGATGCGGTTTCGCCAAAACTGACCATTAATCCAGGTGGGATATTTACTGTCCCCTCTCTATCCAATCTCGGAACCGAGGGAAGCTTAGTAATAAAATCTACCACCGATGCGGCAAATGGCACGGGCTCCCTCCGATACGATGGGGCAACCTCGGTTTCCGGCACCGTTGAGCGATATATGACTGGCGGATTACACCGGAGTCCGGTTCCCTGGCATTTAATTTCTCCGGGAGTTACGGGTGGTGGAATAGAGAGTTTTGTTACCTCTTCTGGTAATGCCATTGCAAAAAATGGA
>CAIXKO010000391.1 GCA_903919925.1 uncultured Bacteroidota bacterium
AGTCCACCGTGCGGGTCAAATCACTTTTTATATCCGGATAAAAGTTCCAGCCATCGGCACAAGTGGTAACCGGAGTTTTGTTGATCCAGTCATAATCATGATCGCCGTTAGGCGGAAAGTGTATGTTTCCGATATTGGCCAGGCCAGGGTGGGTAAGTTCAAACCGGGTATATTTCTCCCAATTGTTGGCATTGACTGCGTCCTTTTCCCAGCGGCCGTAAAGGTGCCACATAACCGATTCGAAACGGTGCCCATAGCTTTCCAGCGCAAGCGACATTTTCCGCTCATAATTGAGACCCATCACCACCAGCAATTTTTCATTGGACGTTGTGGTTGGATCAGAATTGAGCCAGAACCCGTTTTTGCCACAGTAATTGGATTCCCACATTCCACCGTATGGGAATGACCAAACCCACACCTCGTTGATCTCATTGCGGTCGCGCATTTTATCGAAACCGTAATGTTCCACAAAACGCTTATAATCAAAGTAGGTACCGGTTCCCTTCAGTGTTTTCCAATCGGGTTCCATCAGCAGATTAACCATCTCAGTAAGTCCAACCGGCTGGTGGTTATCGTTTCGATTGGAAAAAAGCAAAGTGTCATCAATTACCTTAACTACCTCATATTGAATGGTCCCATGACTGATCTTTTCCAGGGCCGCCTCATACTCTTTGTTTAACTGCCTGGGATCGTTCCACATAAAAGTACGATTCGGGGTTTTGATCACTTCATGCATCCTTTTACCTCCATATTGTGGCAGATACGGATCCTGAATTACAACCGCTACTTTAATAGTAACTGGCTTATCATCGGGCAATTGCGCAAAAGAACCTAATGATAAACATAACCCACAGATAATTAAGGTCCAGGTAAATAGTTTCATGGTACGATGGTTTGAATCCGGGCTAAAAGTATTGATTCTGATATTCATTTTGCCTTGTCAGCCCTAAAAATGCAGGGTTGACCAGGTTAGGATCGTCAAAATAATGACCAAAAACACTCATTGCCGGGTTTACTCAAATGATTAGCTTTATCCATTCGATTTAGCCTGAAAATTTTTCAAGTCAGTCAAGCGTAAATTCATTAACCATGATAAAAAAGCCTGTTTCAATTAATTGGGAAAAGATTCTTCTCACTGCCCTCAGGGTATTTATCGGATGGCATTTCCTTTATGAAGGAGTTTCCAAGTTGTTAATCGTGGATTGGACCGCCTATTCCTATCTGGTTAATACATCAGGCAGTTTTTCGGGATTTTATCATTGGATCGCTACAACAGGACCAGTCCTCCAGGTAGTTGATTTGCTCAATGTTTACGGATTGATATTGATCGGTCTTGCCTTGTTTACCGGATTGCTTTCGCGAGCGGCATCGGCTGCCGGATTTCTTCTCCTCACGCTGTATTACTTTGCTTACCCACCCTTCGGAGCCTCTTTGCTCAGTATCGGGGAGGGCCATCTTTTTATTGTCGATAAGATTTTTATTGAAGCGATTGCCTTGCTATTCATGGCCTTGCATAAAGATTCGGGTTTTGGGCTGGATGTATTACTGCAATCCATATTAAACAAGAGGAATTCGGCCCCGCCTGTTGAGCAGACCAATGAAGTCAATACAAAATCACGACGTGAAGTTTTGAAAAACCTTTCCACTTTACCACTTCTGGGAGTAATGGGATGGCTGTCGTTTGAGAATAACAAAAAATATGGAGTGGATGTGATGTCGGGTGCCACAATACAGCTGAACCGCTCCGCATTGGGTGAATTAAAGGGAGATCTCCCGAAAGGAAAAATCGGAAATCACGAAATCAGCAGGCTTGTGTTAGGCGGAAACCTGATTGGCGGATGGGCACATTCCCGCGATCTGATTTATGTACCATCACTTTTTAAAGCCTACAACACGGAAAAAAAAGTTTATGAAACGCTTATGCTGGCTGAAAAAGCAGGCATTAACACGATCAACATCGGATTTCCCACCAATGCGCTGTTAGCCAAATACAAAAAGGCTACCGGAAGCAAAATCAAAGTGATTTCACAAGTAGCGCCTAACATGGAAAAGGGAGAGTTTTTTGGCCAGATCAATCAGGCGATAAATTACGGGGCCGATATCCTTCAGGTGCAGGGAAACTGGTGCGATTGGCTGGTGCGCGATCAAAAAACAGAAGTGATCGCAAAAATGCTGGAAAAGATCAGGAGCCACGGTATAACCGCAGGATTGGCCGCGCATACTATCGATTCATTGATTGCATGCGAAGAGAAGGGGATCATTCCGGATTACTACATGAAAACCATGCATCACGATAACTATTGGTCCGCACATCCTAAAGAAAACCGCGTACCGTTTGAAGTGGATGGAAAGTTAAGCCCCGATCACAACAAGTTTCACGATAATCTTTTTTGCCTGTATCCCGAGCGAACAGTGGAATTTGTGAATCAAACCAAGGTTCCGGTGATGGGATTTAAGGTATTGGCGGCAGGTGCCATTGAACCGGCAGATGGATTTAAATGGGCTTTTGAAAATGGAGCCGATTTTATTTGTGTCGGGATGTTTGATTTTCAGATCATCAATGACATTAATATCTGTATCAAAACTTTAGGGGATATGGAGAACCGGAAACGAGGCTGGTACGCGTGAAAAAAAGTGACGAGAGACTAGTGACGTGAAGCGTGAAGGGTGAAGCCTAAAACGAAGACCAGTAAAGACGCATCAAAGCATCATTTATCTGCCCATTTTTGCACCATTAGGCTAAGGGAGTATTTTCATCATTGCGGCACCATGAAAATCAACGTCTTTTTAGTGCCTCGAAATATATTCATCCAGCTGACCATGCCATTCATCCGGCTCAAAAGTGCCCGGAAAAGTATCTTCACCAAACAACAGATCAACCAGGTAATGCGGGGTTTTTCCGCCGATATGAACTGATTTAATACAGGAAATACAGTACACCACAACATCTTCATGAGGCATTTCAGCGGTACGTTTCCGCATTTGCTTCTTGACCTCTTCCACCGGTATCAGGCCAAAAAAACTGTCGCCGCAGCAAGTGCTCCGCGTACCGGTTTTTTCAGGCTCCATCACTGTTATATTCATCTTGCCGAGTAAAGTCCTGATTGCCTCATGCACAACCACTTTTTCGCGCGTGGGGCATGCGTCCAGAATCGACATTACCCGTCCACCATAATCCGGAAAAGGGAAAAAATCGGATGCGGCAAGAATTTCCCACAGTGAAATAGTTGTAATATTCACATAATCATTGCCAAAACGCTTATCGCACCCCGGACAAACGTTAAGCACCTCCGTGTTGGATTCAACCTTTGGCTCATACCTGCAACAGGTAAGCAGCAGGTCCATCGCTTCCAGATTTTGGCTGAGAATTTCACTCAATCTCTCCGCCAGATATGGCTTGTATAGCATCAGGGCACATCCGGGTGCAAAAACATTTTTCATAGGGCATTTTTATTAGCGGCGAAGATAGCTATAAGTGATTAGAGACGTGATGCGTGAAACGTGAAGCGTGACGCTTGATGCGTGAAACGAAGATCGGTAGAGACGCATAATTGCGTGTCTTTTATTAGTGACAAGTGACGGGATGCTACCATTTACCCCATAGCTGTCAACCTTAGGGCTTCCAGAATCTGAGCTGTACCCACCCCGGCCCTTCTATGTTGTAAAGCAAGGGTCTGGTGATTTATTTTTAAATAATTTTCACATATGTGTGATAAGTCTGAAGAGGACATGAGCTCTGCTGGAGAGCAACTCACCAGCAATAAGATTTATGA
>CAIXKO010000392.1 GCA_903919925.1 uncultured Bacteroidota bacterium
GATTTGGCGATCTGGTGCGGACCATTCTTACCCAATCGGCTAAAACGGTGATAGGGCTGAATGAGGAGATCGATATGATCAGGAATTATCTCCTTTTGGAGCAGCTTGGGTCCCCGTTTGAATTCGATATCATGGTGGACCCGGCGATCGATCCCGTAACCATCGAAGTCCCGCCATTGCTGATCCAGCCACATGTGGAGAATGCTGTTATCCACGGAATCTCAGCGCTTGGCGCAGTGGGTAAAATCGAAATAAATTTCCGTTTGGAGAATCAATACCTGATCTGTGAGGTAACGGATAACGGGCCTGGCTATCATCCCGGATCCCATCCCGGAAAGAAAGGCCTCGGACAAGGATGGAAACTAACCCGGCAGCGGATACAGCTGATGAAAGAGCAGCTGGGAGAAGAGGTTTCCGTAGAAGTTGCCAACAGGAACCAGGAAGGAGAAGTTTCTTCCGAAATTTCCGGTACAACCGTTACCTTTAGATTGCCAATGCAAAAATCATAGATATGAAAGTACGGGCCCTGGTGGTAGAAGATAAACCCGCCAATCGTGAAAACCTGATCGGGTTGCTTCAGCTGTATTGCCCTCAGGTGCTTGTTATTGGTGAGGCGGCTGATAATGACGAAGCACTGGCTAAGATCAATGCACTCAATCCCGATCTGGTTTTTCTGGATGTGCGGATGCCAGGGGGAGATATATTCACCATGCTTGAAAAGGTTAAGGAGATCCGGTTCGGGATTATCTTTGTAACGGCTTATGACGAGTATGCTTTTCGTGCCTTTCAGTTCAATGCGCTCGATTACCTCCTGAAACCGATCGATCTCCACAAACTTATTGAAAGTGTTAACCGTGCAATCGAATCAATCAGCATGAGGGAAGAGAATGCCCGGCTCCGGAACCTGGTCGATAATCAAAAACGCACCGATCAGGACAAGCGGATCGCCCTGCCACAGGAAGACAAGATCGATTTTATCCCACTGAAACAAATTGTCAGGTGCCAGTCGGAATCCAATTATACCCGCTTCTTTCTGGAATCCGGTACCGTAATCATGGTTACCCGCACGCTGAAAGAGTTTGAACTGGCCCTGGAGTCATGCGGATTTATTCGTACTCACCAGTCCCATCTGGTCAATTCCATCCATGTGAAGACGCTGGTGAAGCGGGATGGCGGATACCTGAAAATGAGCGACGGATCATCGGTGCCGGTTTCGAGGGCGCGGAGGGAGGAGCTGGATAGAAGGATATTATAAATTTGGTTAGCGCTGAAATATCCCAAAGATATGCCCGACAACATTCAATACCTGAGAAAGGATAATCACTGATCCCACAGCGATAACCGTTTTCTTTTTGTTCGCAGGGATTTCATCTTTTAGAATCTTATATAGGTATAAAATGCTTATCGTTGTCAACACCAAATATATAGCTGCTTCAATCATAAAATATTCGTCTTAGGGTGATTGCGTTTTCCCGGAATTATCTGCCATAAAGATAATGGTTGTTCCATAGCTAAAGTCCATAAGTAAGAATTACCGCAACCTGTCTGTTCGAAATCAAACTGGCTGGATCATTTGAAATTGATTTGCTGATTGAGGAAGCCGGATCTGTTTATCCCATCGAAATCAAATCATCCAGTACGCTCAATGCCGATTTCTTTAAGATCCTGACCTATTATAAGAATCTGTCTGATATTAAAGAATCGGTATTATTATACGCCGGCAATGAAAATCAAAACCGGAGTGATGGAATAAAAAAGGATATTCTACTATTGTCATCGCAAAGTCCGAATAATGAATTATTTAATGCTTCCTGACAAGCTGCTACCTGAAAGTTTACACTCATAATTCTTCCTCGATTTCCAATAGTTTGTCAAATTGTATGTTGCCGTGCCTGATAGAC
>CAIXKO010000393.1 GCA_903919925.1 uncultured Bacteroidota bacterium
GCTAACCTGGGTGAGGCCTACTTTAAATCGGGGGATTACTCTGCTGCGATAACCTATTATAAAAAATCCCTACTGGCTTTTGAAAAATCATCATCTGGCAATCTTTCCTTTTCTTTAACCAGCATTGGAAATGTATATGCCAAACAGGGCGATTTTTCATTGGCTTTGCAAAATCAAAGCCGGGCTCTCGAAATTTCGAAGGGCTTAAATGCAAAGCCCGATATGGTTTCTGCTTTGTTAGGGCTTGCCGGAACTTATAGTTTGAAAGGCGATATTCCTCAGGCAATCGAATCATTTGACCAGGCACAGGCGCTGGCCCGGGAAATAAGTGCCAATTTTGAGCTGAGAGATGCTTACGAGGGACTGGCGAAAATGCACGCTTCTACTTCAGATTACCGGAATGCATACAAATATCAGGTGCTTTTAACTGATATCCGGGAGGTTTTATATCTGAGTTCCAACGATAATTTAATCAAACAACAGCAGTTGGGATTCGATCTGGTTAAGAAACAGGGAGAATTGGAGGTGCAAAAACTGGCAATGGAAAAGCAAAAGATTGTTAAAAATGCTTTTCTCGCCGGATTAATATTAATTGTAATTATTGCCATCATTATTCTTCGAAATTATTTGAACAAAGTCAAGGTAAACCGTATACTGGATAAGCAAAAAGCTCAGATCGAAAACCTTCTGCTCAATATCCTTCCTGCCGAGGTGGCAAAGGAGCTACAAGACCATGGTGCCGCTACCCCTCGTGATTATCAAAGCGTTTCGGTATTGTTTACAGATTTTAAGGATTTCACAAAGATCGCTGAAGGACTTCATCCGAATGATTTGGTGACCGAACTGAATGAGTACTTTCAGGAATTCGATAGTATTGTGGAAAGGAATAATCTGGAAAAGATAAAAACAATTGGCGATTCATATATGTGTGCCGGGGGCATTCCAACAGAGAATTCCACTCATCCTGTTAATGTTGTGATGGCAGGATTAGAAATGCAGGAATTCATGCGTGCCAAAAATACCGGACGGATTGAAAAGGGCCTTTTGCCTTGGGGCCTCCGGGTAGGAATTCATACGGGCCCTTTGGTGGCGGGAGTTGTAGGACGTAAGAAATATGCTTATGATATCTGGGGAAATACAGTAAACATTGCCAGCCGGATGGAATCAAATGGCGATATTGGCAAGGTAAATATATCGGCGGCAACTTTTGAATTAATCCGCAATGATTTTAATTGTACCTATCGGGGAAAAATATCTGCAAAAAATGTAGGGGAAATCGATATGTATTTTGTAGATAATTTGATTTTATTGAAAAATTAATTAATTTGAATATTTATGTCAACAGGGTATGGACGTCTGTATTTAAGCGGTGATGTAATAATTTCTCAAGGAGAAGTGGGTGACTGTTTGTATGTTATACAGGAAGGTAGAGTGGAAGTTATTGGCGAAAATGATGGCAAAGAAACTAAAGTAGCTGAATTGGGCGATAAAGAGTTCTTTGGTGAGATGGGCCTCTTTGAAAAAGATGTCCGGTCGTGCACCGTACGTGCAATTGCCGATACCCGTGTTTTGACGATCGATAAACAGAATTTTTACAGCACCATACAAAAAGACCCTTCACTGGCCTTTCGTTTGCTGGAAAGTATGTCGCGCCGTTTGAGGCAAACTACCAAAGAGCTGGGTGCCTTAAAGTCAAATCAAATTACCGAGCCATGAGAAAAATCGATGCTGATTTAGTAACAGAAGCGCAACGGTATGTAGTTGCTTTACTGAAAAACTGGTTATCTGCTGAATATGTTTTTCATTCCATTGAGCATACTTTGGAAGTAGCAGAAAATGCAGTCCTGATTGGAAAAAACTCGGGATTAAATCAAAAAGAAATCTTTATGGCTCAAGTAAGTGCACTCTTTCATGATACCGGATATATCAGATCGTATGAAAATCATGAAGAAGAAAGTGCATTTATTGCCGGTGAATTTCTCCGGTTCAGGGAAATCGAAGAAAGATATATTCTGATGGTAACCCATGCAATATTGGCAACAAAAGTACCTCAGGCGCCTAACAATCAAATTGCAGCGGTTTTATGTGATGCCGATTTGCACCATCTGACCAGTGATAACTACTTTGAAAAAATGGAACTTTTACGGCTCGAATGGCAAATCTGTGGAAAACAAAATTTCACAGAGAAAGAGTTCCATTTGAATTCAATCGAGTTTTTCAGGCAACACCATTACCATTCGGAATACGGCAAAACAATTATGGAGGCAAAAAAGCAGCAAGTGCTTACAAGAGTCCGGGATCGCGTTCACCAATACTCCCTCTAAAACAATATCCCCATATCCCGTACGGGAGGACCCATGTGTCCTCCCTCCCTCCCTCCCCCCCTCACACCCACACCCCCGCCCACACAATTTTCCCCCTCCCCAACCGTTAAACTTTTACTGCCCCAAGGCGTTCTAATGGCACTTATTTGTATATTTAATGAAGAGAAGATTATTGTGGTTTTGTTTTGTAACAATATTTTTGCTAATTCCCTATATTTCAATTGCTGAGGATGACCGTTATTCCATAAGCGGGTATATAAAGGATGCTAAAACCGGTGAAGTTTTGTTGTTTGCAAACGTGGTAGTTGTTGAGCTAAACACCGGAGCTTCAACCAATCAATATGGGTTTTATTCGCTAAAAGTACCAGCCGGTACTTATACTATTCAATTCTCTTACCTGGGTTATGAATCGGTTTCACGCAAGGTTAACCTCAAGTCAAACACCAATCTTGACGTTGAACTCCCTCAAAAATCGACTTCTCTTAAGGAAGTGGAGATTACTGGAAAAAGCATGAAAAGTGCTGTCCGTAGTCTGGAAATGAGCGCAACTCAGCTAGATATTAAGCAATTGAAAGCAATTCCGGTATTATTGGGCGAAAGAGATATTTTGAAAGGTATTCAGCTTTTGCCGGGTGTAAGCCCAAGCAGCGAGGGCAGCAGTAATTACTTTGTGAGGGGTGGCGAGGCCGATCAAAATCATATACTCCTGGATGAGGCACCCGTTTATAACGCATCACACCTTATGGGCTTTTTCTCGGTGTTTAATTCCGATGCAATCAAGGACGTTAAGCTATATAAAGGAGGCATACCCGCGCCTTACGGTGGACGCGTTTCTTCCGTACTGGATATCAGAATGAGGGACGGGAATTCGAAGGAATGGGGAGCAACCGGAGGTATCGGGCTCATCTCGTCGAGATTGACAATTGAGGGCCCGATTGTGAAGGATAAAGGATCAATCCTGCTTTCCGGCCGCAGAACCTATGCCGATGTGGTGATGAAAGCCGTCAGCGACCTGGCTGATAGTCTGACATTTTATTTTTACGATTTTAACCTGAAAGCCAATTATATTTTTGGAGAAAAGGATCGGTTATATTTATCTGGCTATCTGGGCAAAGATATTTTTGGACGAAAGCAAGCAGGTTTCGATTCCGGGAATTCTACCCTTACCTTACGTTGGAACCACACTTTTAATCAGGGGCTTTTCCTGAATACATCGCTCATATACAGTGATTATAGTTATGGGTTCAAGGCGGCATTCGGCAATTTCGCCTTCAAACTTTCCTCTGGTATTCTCGATTATAGCCTTAAACAGGATTTTTCATGGTACCCGAATACTGAGAATATGATTCGTTTTGGTTGGAATTCAACTTATCATCAGTTTAAACCCGGAGATTTTACCTCCGCAAATAGCACCGATACATCAGGAATTTTAAGCACTATTGAATCGCAGCAGGCTCTGGAGAGCGGGTTTTACGTTTCAAACGAGCAAAAAATCAGCAAATCATTCAGTATGAACTATGGTTTCAGAGTGAGCTTGTTTAATAATATCGGACCTTCAACAGTTAAGACTTATAATAATTATAAGGAAATCATTGATTCCATCGCCTATTCAAAAGGGAGATTTTATAATACTTATGTGGGATTTGAACCCAGGGTAACGGCAAACTATTTGATTGACAGCACCAGTTCGGTGAAGGCATCGTACAACAGGATGTTTCAATACCTGCATATCCTCTCCAATGCATTATCAAGTTCTCCCACGGATCTTTGGACACCAAGTACCCCTTTAATCAAGCCAACTGTAGGAGATCAGTTCGCCCTTGGATATTTTAAAAATCTGCAAAAGAAAAATTGGGACCTTAGTGTTGAGGCTTATTACAAAATCCTCAGTAACCTGGTGGATTATAAAAATGGCGCCAATACTTTTTTAAATCCGGATATTGAGGCTGAGCTCGAATTTGGACGGGGACGGGCTTACGGCCTGGAGTTCTCAGCAGGCAAACCGAGTGGTAAACTTACGGGTTGGGTGAGTTACACTCTGTCAAAATCGGAAAAGCAATTTGATCAGATCAATATGGGCCAATGGTTTTCGGCCCGTCAGGACCGAACCCATAATATTTCCATAGTAGCCTCTTATCAGCTTACCCAACGGATAACTTTTTCGGGAAACTGGATTTATTACACGGGTGATGCAGTTACTTTTCCTAGTGGTAAGTATCAGATTGACGGAGTATTAGTAAATCTTTACACGGAAAGAAATGAATCCAGGATGCCCAATTATCACCGGCTGGATTTAGGGCTTACCTACCAGTTTAAAACTAAAAAAAGATGGGGTTCCGATATCAATGTTTCCGTTTACAATGTTTACAACCGAAAAAACGCATACAGTATTTCTTTCCGGGAAAGCAAAACGGTGCCCGGTACCACTGAGGCCGTGCGCCTGGCCCTTTTTGGTATTGTACCATCTATTACCTGGAACTTTAAATTTTAGTGGCCATGAAGATTAATCTAAACTCGCCTGCTGTTCTGATCGTTCTGTTGCTGGTATTCGCATCATGCGAGGAGGTTGTTCAGCTCGATCTGAAAAACAGTGCCTCAAGAGTGGTCATTGATGCGTTAATTAATGCCTCTACCGGTGATTGTGTTGTTAAGGTTTCCAAATCGCTCGACTTTTACCAGGTGGATAGTTTTGCAAAGATTGAGGGGGCTGCTGTTGAACTGTTTCAAAGTTCAGGTGCGGGGCGGAAATTATCGGAAATGGAACCGGGTATTTACTCTGCCAATAATCTGATGGTTAGACCAGGAGAGACTTTCAAATTAAATATTGTGCTTTCTCCTGATGAAACATATACTGCCCAAACGATTGCTCCGATGGAGGTTTTTCTCGACAGCTTAAAGGTAGTTCGGGGATTTGGTGATCCCAGGCCTACCAGTCCGCCAGTTTATCTGATCAATCCAAAATGGAAAGATCCTAAAGGAATAGCTAACTTCTACCGGTTTAAGGTAACTAAGAATGGTAAGCAACGTCAGGGAAGCTTTAATATAACTTCAGATGAGCCATTTGATGGTACCGATGTTGATATGCCCCTTTACCGGTATGATTTTGAATTAGGCGATACAGTTAAACTTGAATTTCAATCAATTGACTCCGTTAGTTATTCCTATTACAACCAGATTAATGACATGGCCCGTCCGAGTTTTGTTTCTGCCACTCCTTATAATCCGATCGGGAATTTCGATAACAATGCACTTGGTTTTTTCGGTGTTTACTATGCTGAGATCCGTGATCTGATCATTTCCCCCAGGCACTAAGCGGAGGCCGGATCTGCCCGTTTTGAGAACTTTTTTTGGAAAAATGTTATTGTTTATTCAGATATACATATATTGGCATGTATTTCTATCTAAAAACTGAACATTATGAAAAAGATTTTTTTCTCGATCCTGAGTATTTGCCTGTTCGCGGAGATGGCTTTTGCCGGCGGACTAGTAACAAATACTAACCAGAGCGCGTCTTGGGTGAGGTCCATGGTTCGCGATGCTTCGATCAGTGCTGATGCCGTTTATTTCAATCCAGCAGGAGTAGCCCGAATGAAAGACGGATTTTACATTGAAGTCAGCAACCAATCCATTACGCAAAAAAAGACTATCACCAATGATTACGCTGCGTTGAATAACAAAACGTTTATCGGAGATGTTGCTGCCCCATTGTTCCCTTCTGCTTTTGCAGTATATAAGAAAGGAAAGCTTGCCCTTCATGCTGGATTTGGAGTTGTTGGCGGCGGCGGTAGTGCTGAATACAAAACAGGACTTCCATCCTTTGAAACTTCAGTAGCTTCTATCCCCGCTTCACTAGCTGCCAAAGGAATTCCAACCAATAAGTACAGTGCAAATATTTACTTCAGCGGAACTTCCTCCTACATGGGGCTTTCGGTTGGAGCATCTTATCAAATCAGCGATTTTGTTGCCCTGGGTGTCGGTATCAGGTACATTATGGCAACTAATACCTATCAGGGTCATATCACTGACATTATGATTAACCCTACCTATCCGGCAGCAGGTTTTAATGGATCGATGGTTTCTGCCCCAACATTTTTTACTACTATGCAGGGAGCAGCTGCAAACGTTTCAGCTTTAGCAGCTGGTGCAGCCTCTAATATGCAGCCATTGATTGATTTGGGTGCAGGTGGTTTTACTTTCGCTCAGCTTCAGGGAGCCGGCAAAATTACTGCCGCACAGCGTGCGCAAATGGAAGGCGGTTTGCTTCAGTTCGGTATGACCGCTGAACAGGTAGGAGCAATGACCGTTGCACAGGCACAGGGAGCTTATAGAGGTTATTCAAAAGCTTATGCTGACAATGCTGCCGTGATGGGTGCTAATGCTGCAAAAACTGGAAATATTGAAGTTGATGCTGAGCAAAAAGGTACTTCATTTACTCCAATCGTGAGTGCCGATTTTTCCTTGTTTGATGGTAGTCTCGGAATCGCATTAAAATACGAACATAAAACACCACTCGAACTTAAAAATGCTACCAAAATTGATGGCTCAGGCATGTTTCCTGATGGCGCAATTGTTCCTGCTGAAATGCCTTCCTTGCTTTCTGTTGGCGTTCGTTACAATATTTCTGATAAATTCCGCACCCAGCTTGGATACCATCGCTACTACGACAGAAATGCGAAATACGGGAAAAAGGATGCTGTTACCGGGGAATATGTGACCAACGGAGCTAACGTATATACAACGGATGGCGCCTTTGAACCTTATTTATCAGGTGATTCTTACGAGATGGGTGTTTCATTGGAATATGATGTTGCCAAATTCATCTCAGTGAGCGCAGGCTACCTCTATGCTAAATCTGCTCCTAATTCCTCTTATCAAAACGATATGAGTTACAGTCTGCAAACCAGCACCGTTGGATTGGGCGCAGTAGCTCATGTTAAGGACAGATTGGATGTAAACCTGGGTATTTCTAATACTTTCTATACCAACAGCGATAAAACTTACAACTATCCTTACGGTACAACCGGTTTCAAGGTTGCTACTAAAGAATCGTATGCTAAAACCACTATGGTTTTTGCCATCGGCCTCGGATATCGCTTCGGCAAATAGTCGGTACAAAATCAAAAATATACCTGGCAGCTTTGCTTTAAGCTGCCAGGTTTTTTTTGCCTGATACGTTCATATTGTTTACGTTGTGACTGGAATGAACCCGGTAGGGGCAGAAAATCTTCTGCCCCCTACGTTGTGACCGAATGACCCCGGTAGGGGCAGAAAATCTTCTGCCCCTACGTTGTGACCGGAATGAACCCCTTAGGTTGACCGCAATAGGGGCCGGGGGTGAGGTGGATCGCTACAAACCGTAGTTGAACTTTAGCAAATTTGTAGTAATATCGGTACCTGATTTTATTCGATGCAGATCATTAAAATGGACCTTGAATAAATAATTTATATGAAAATTTATCTTACTCTGCTTTTGGTGGTGTTATTTGGCAATAAGTCGATTTCGCAAACTATTACTCTTCCAATAGTGAACATGAAGAGTCATAAAACTTTAACCATTGAGAAAATTGAATCAAACGGTAAGCAGACTATCGTTTTTTTGAGTATCGAGAACCAAAAAACCGAAGGGGAAGCGTGGTTTTGTGCCGATGATAGTATTTATA
>CAIXKO010000394.1 GCA_903919925.1 uncultured Bacteroidota bacterium
CCGATTGCCCATGATTTTATTCTTAAAAATGAAGGTAAGGATCCGCTTATAATACGAAGAATATCAACAACATGTGGTTGTACTGCATCAAAACCTGACAAATACGAAATCAAAGGGGGAGAATCGACGACATTAAAATGCACTTTTGACAGCAGGGGCAAAATGGGAAAGCAATTTCAAACTGTTACCCTGGTGGTTAATGATCCACTGCAATCGACATTGGTTTTGCGCTTTTTAGGGAATGTTGATTCAGGGAACAAATAGATAGAGATGGAAGAACAGAATCATACTTTGGATTCTGCTCTGAGCGTGAATTCTGGCATCGATCAGCCTCCATCGGTTGATAAGAAAGCAGTACTCCGGTTCATCAGAAAGAAAAAGAGCATACTTCCCGCCAAAGAATACATCGATGGTGTATTGGGTGGAAACAGAACACTATTGAGTCAGGCAATTACGCTTATCGAAAGTCAGCTGCCCGACCATTCCATTATTGCACAGGAGATTATCGCCGGATGTTTGCCCTATTCAGGTAACGCCATTCGGATTGGCATTACAGGAGTTCCCGGGGTAGGAAAAAGTTCATTTATCGAAATGCTCGGAACCTATCTGACTAATCAGGGTAGAAAACTAGCCGTGTTGGCCATTGATCCGAGCAGCGAAAAATCGGGGGGGAGCATTTTGGGTGACAAAACCAGAATGGAGAATCTGAGCAATGACCCGCTTGCCTTCATCCGGCCATCTCCTGCTGCCGGCTCATTGGGAGGCGTGGCACGTAAAACCCGGGAAACCATGATTCTTTGTGAGGCAGCCGGTTTTAATGTAGTGTTTATTGAAACCGTTGGAGTAGGACAATCCGAAACTGCTGTTCATTCGATGGTCGATTTTTTCTTACTTCTGATGTTAGCCGGCGCTGGCGACGAATTACAGGGAATTAAGCGTGGCATAATGGAAATGGCTGATGCGATAGCGATTACCAAGGCTGATGGAAATAATGTAAGGGCATCTGAAATTGCTTGCGGCGAATACCGGAACGCACTCCACCTTTTCCCATTATCGGAAAGTGGCTGGGTCCCAAAAGTAATTGCTATTTCAGCGCGGGAAAACCGCGGGTCAGATACGCTAGCCGGAATTTTTGCCGAGTATTTTGATCATGTTAAAGCCAGTGGATTTCTTGAAAGACGGCGAATGGAGCAGTCAAAGGAGTGGATGTACTCGACTATCCGCGAAAATCTGCTTGCTGATTTCTTTCATGACCATACGATAGCCCGGCGGATTAAGGAAGTGGAAAAAATGGTTATGGAAGGTAGGCAAACCTCCTGGCAGGGTGCAAAAAAACTGCTTGAAATATACCGCAGAAAAGAATAAGGCCTTGGTGCATAACCGTATTCAAGATCCGGAAATCTCCAACCCGGCATCGATCCAGGTAAAGAAATCGGCCGGGGTTCCATTGATACGGTCGGTTGATCTTTTGTGTCCCAATCGCACGATGACTGTATCAAGTTCAGGTACTATAATGACATATTGGCCATTAATTCCGCGCATATAAAATACCTGATGGCCTTTATAATTCATCAGCCACCATTGCCATCCATAGTAATCAACATTTTTAGAATCTTTATCAATTAAATGTGAAACGGGTGAGAGCGACTTATTTAGCCAGGATTCAGAGACCAACTGCTTGCCATTCCATTTCCCATGGTTCAGAATCAGCTGACCAAACCGGGCAAAATCTCTGGCGTTTGTATTAAAACAACAATAGGCTTTTTCGATGCCATTTGGGCGATCCAATGACCAAAGTGCATCATGCTGAGCCCCCATAGGTTGCCATAATTTTTTAGATGCGTAAGAGCTAACCTTTTGATGTGTAGCACTCTCCAGGATCATTGCGAGAAGCTGGGTATTTCCACTTTTGTAATCAAAAAATTTACCTGGCTCCCGTGGAGCAGTCTGATTAAGCACTAACCCAGGCAGGTCTTTACCATAATAGCCCTTGGTAGTCATGGAGAAGGCGCTGGCATAAGCCTCATCCCAACTCAGCCCGGAGCTCATTTCCAGCAAGTGGCGTATCGTCACTTTTGCTTTATCACCTTCCCTGTATTCAAGCAAAAAATCTCCGATAGGCTGATCAACGTTATTTATGGCACCATCGTCAATGGCTATGCCCACCAGTAGCGAGATAACTGATTTGGCCATAGAAAAAGAATTGGACTTTGAATCAGCCGAATAGCCATCCCAATACTTCTCAAACAGGACTTGATTATTTTTTATAACGAGGAAAGCAACCGTTTTATACTTATCAAATTCCGCAGCATAGGCAGTGGGGATCTGTTTTTGGTTAAAACCCGCTTTTTCGGACCAAGGTTCACCATTACCAGCAGCGACCACCCGATTGTCGAATAATGAATAATCATCAATATCAGGTTTCTGATAAATTAAGGCTTTTCGCAGGTATTCCGGGCAAACTGCATACGCAACAGCCGCAACAGCTGCAATAATCAGGAGGATTCTTGTAAAGCGGAATTTTTTCATAGCAATTCAGATTAGTTTCAAAATGAAAAATACAATAATTGGCCGTATTTTTACAAGTTTTTAATTTGATAAATCATGAATTACGATCTGATAGTGGTAGGTAGTGGCCCGGGTGGCTATGTTGCAGCGATAAGGGCCTCGCAGTTGGGTTTAAAAACCGCGATCATCGAGCGGGCAGAACTGGGTGGTATTTGCTTAAATTGGGGCTGCATACCAACAAAATCTTTACTAAAATCCGCACAAGTTTTTGATTATGTGAAGCATGCCTCAGAATATGGGATCATTGTTGAAGGTACGGTAAAGCCGGATTTCAGCGGCATTATCGCCCGTAGCCGGATGGTTGCTGAAGGAATGAGCAAGGGAGTTCAGTTTCTGCTGAAAAAAAATAAGATTGAGGTAATCAACGGTTTTGCAAGCCTTTCAGGTCCGGGAATCGTTTCGGTAAAAGATGATAACGGGATGGTCACTGCTTACCAGGCCACGAGTATCATTCTGGCCACCGGTGCCCGATCAAAGGAATTGCCCGGTTTGAAACAGGACGGGAATAGGATCATCGGATACCGGGAAGCACTTTCGCTGGAGAAATTACCAGCGTCAATGGTGGTGGTTGGATCGGGCGCAATTGGTACCGAGTTGGCTTCATTCTATAATAGTATGGGTACTGATGTAACCTTGGTGGAGTTTTTACCGGATATCGTTCCTCTTGAAGATGAAGAGGTTTCCAAAGCCCTGAGCCGATCTCTGAAGAAAGCCGGAATAAAGATTATGACTGAATCTTCAGTAGAATCAGTTGAGATTGCTGGTGAAACCTGCCATGTTTCGATCAAAACTAAAAAAGGTATTGAAACCAGGGAGGCTGAAATTGTGCTATCAGCAGTTGGAATAACTCCAAACATCGAAAATCTTGGACTGGAAACCGCCGGGGTGGTTATTGAAAAAGGGAAAGTTAAAGTAAATCAATATTATGCAACGAGTGCCCCCGGTGTTTACGCAATTGGAGATATTGTTTCAGGTCAGGCTCTTGCACATGTTGCATCGGCAGAAGGAATAATATGTGTAGAAAAAATCGCTGGATTAGAACCGGAGCCATTGAACTATAACAACATACCAGGATGTACTTATACAACACCGGAAGTAGCATCGGTAGGATACACCGAGAAGGGAGCAAAAGCGGCTGGTTTCGACATTAAAATTGGCAAGTTTCCATTTACTGCATCTGGAAAAGCAAGCGCTTCCGGGGCAAAGGATGGTTTTGTAAAACTCATTTTCGATTCGAAACACGGGGAGCTTTTGGGAGCCCATCTCATTGGGAGCAATGTAACTGAAATGATTGCAGAAATTGTTGTGGCCCGGAAACTAGAAATCACCGGACACGAGCTGATCAAGACCATTCACCCGCACCCAACCATGTCTGAAGCAATTATGGAGGCAGCTGCTGCAGCTTTTGGAGAGGTAATTCATCTTTAAAAAAAATGACAGGCGACAAGTATATTGACGTTACCGGGGCACGGGTGCATAATCTTCGTAATGTTGACGTAAAAATCCCCCGGCATAAACTTACGGTTATTACAGGACTGAGCGGAAGCGGAAAATCATCGCTGGCGTTTGACACCATTTATGCTGAAGGGCAAAGAAGGTACATGGAAACTTTCTCGGCTTACGCGCGGCAGTTTTTAGGAAGCATGGAGCGTCCGGATGTAGATCAAATTACCGGATTGAGTCCGGTAATCTCGATTGAGCAAAAAACCACGAGCAAAAATCCAAGGAGTACGGTTGGCACTACCACTGAGATATATGACTTTCTGAGGCTGCTATATGCTCGTGCATCAGAGGCATTTTCGTGGGAAACAGGCGAAAAGATGGTTCGCTATACTGATGATCAGATCCTTTGGAGAATTCTGGAAAACTATGCCGGCGAAAAGATCCTGATTCTTTCACCGTTAGTAAAGTCCAGAAAAGGACATTATAAAGAATTGTTTGAGCAGATCCGCAAAAAGGGGTACATCTACGCCCGTATTGATGGAGCGATCAAGGAGTTACTTCCTGGGCTGAAGCTCGACCGATACAAAACACATAATATAGAGATGGTGGTAGACCGGTTGGTGGCTACACCGGATCAGTCGAAACGACTGAAAGATTCTATTCAAACGGCCATGAAGGAAGGCAAGGGGGTGATTTTGATCACCGGTTTTGAAGGTCAGATGCCCACCTTTTTCAGCCGTCACCTCATGTGCCCAACCACCGGGATTTCTTATGATGAGCCTGCTCCAAACAGTTTCTCATTTAACAGTCCTCAAGGCGCGTGTCCGGTTTGCAAGGGATTAGGCTATGTGCATGAAATAGATAACAGCAAGATTATTCCGGATGATACGATAAGTATTAAAGATGGAGGAATTGTTCCTTTGGGAAAGTATCGCCAAAGCATGATTTTTTGGCAACTGGAGGCTATCGCAAGGAAGTATGGTTTCAAGCTGGACGATCCGATTTGCGATTTGCCTGAAGAGGCCATTCAAACAATTCTTTTAGGATCGGAAGAATCGTTCAAATTGGAAAACACTCCCCTTGGCTTATCATCGAACTATTTTCTGAGTTTTGAAGGTATCGTTACCTACATTGGGCAACAAAAAGACGAATCGACCTCCAAAAAGGCACAAAAATGGGCAGATCAATTCATTAGAACAAGCACTTGCCGGGAGTGCGAAGGTACACGGATCAAAAAGGAATCCAGATTTTTCCGGTTGGATAACAAGAATATCGCCGAACTTGCAGACATGGACGTTTCCCGGTTGCTCGACTGGTTTAGTGGCATCGAGACCAGACTCTCATCAACACAACAGCAGATTGCAAGGGATGTATTAAAGGAGATCAGGGCACGGCTAAAGTTTCTGCTGGATGTAGGATTGAACTATTTATCGCTGAACCGGGCAACCCGAAGCTTATCAGGAGGAGAGGGACAGAGGATCAGGTTAGCTACCCAGATCGGATCGCAACTGGTTAATGTGTTGTATATTTTAGATGAACCCAGCATCGGCTTGCATCACCGCGATAATCTTCAGCTGATCAATGCATTGAAACAGCTTCGCGATCTCGGTAATTCAGTGATTGTTGTTGAGCATGATGAAGACATGATTCTCGCCGCGGATTATGTGATTGATATGGGTCCGCATGCCGGCAGACATGGAGGTATGGTTGTGGCAACCGGAAAACCAGAGGAAATTATCGAGGCTGATACGCTAACGGGAGCCTATCTAAAAGGTGAAAAAAGGATTGAGGTTCCGGAAATACGACGAAAACCCACTGACAAGCAATTAGTTTTAAAGGGAGCCAGCGGTCATAATCTAAAAAATGTTGACATCGTCATTCCGCTTGGACAGCTTATTTGCATAACCGGAGTTTCGGGAAGTGGCAAGTCATCATTGATAAATGAAACCTTGCATCCAATTCTAAGTCAGGCATTTTATCGTTCCCTGCAAGATCCTTTGCCATATAATTCATTTGAGGGTATTGAGCAGATAGATAAGGTAATAGTGGTTGACCAGTCTCCGATAGGGCGCACTCCCAGATCAAATCCTGCAACTTATACAGGGGTTTTTGGAGAGATCAGGAACTTGCTGGCCAAACTTCCGGAATCCCAGGTAAGAGGGTATGAACCAGGGAGATTCTCATTTAATGTAAAGGGCGGGCGGTGTGAAACTTGCCAGGGGGCCGGGGTGAAAACCATCGAAATGAATTTCCTTCCAGATGTATATGTACATTGTGAAGATTGCAATGGAAAAAGGTATAACCGTGAAACCCTGGAAGTAAGGTATAAAGGAAAATCGATCTCAGATATTCTGGATATGACTATCAGTCAATCGATTGAATTCTTCGAAAACTCACCAAACATTGTGCGGGCTATACGTACTTTGAACGATGTGGGATTAGGATACATAACTTTGGGTCAGTCGTCAACCACCTTGTCTGGAGGTGAATCACAGCGGGTTAAGCTGGCCAATGAGCTCGCAAAAAAAGATACCGGACGGACATTGTATATTCTGGATGAGCCTACCACGGGTTTGCACTTTGAAGACATTCGGGTTTTGCTCGGGGTATTGAATACTTTGGTTGAAAAAGGCAACACAGTGGTTGTGATTGAGCATAATATGGAAGTAATCAAGGTAGCAGATTACATTATAGATCTGGGACCCGAAGGAGGCCTTGCAGGCGGAAAAATTGTTGCTGCCGGAAAGCCTGAAGAAATAGTTGAAAATGCGGATTCATATACTGGAAGGTTTCTCAAAGAAGTGCTTATTTCATACAAAAAAACAAACAAATCAAAATGAATGAAGATGATATGATCAGGGATGCTTTTAAGAACAAGTCCTGGCATGAACTAAAAACGGAGAATTCCTGGCAGATATTCAAAGTGATGGCTGAATTTGTGGAAGGATTTGAGAAGCTCAGCAGACTCGGCCCCAGCGTTGCGGTATTTGGATCGGCACGAACAAAGCCTGACAGCAGGTATTATGCGATGGCTGAAGATATTGGCTACCGGTTAACTCAACTTGGATATGGAGTTATCACAGGAGGCGGCCCCGGCATTATGGAAGCAGCCAATAAGGGAGCCCAGCGGGGGAAAGGAAAATCTATCGGAATAAACATCGACCTCCCGCATGAACAAACTCACAATCCCTATATCGATTATGACAAACTGATGAATTTTGAATACTTTTTTGTCCGTAAGACGATGTTTATGAGATACTCACAAGGGTTCATCGTATTGCCCGGCGGTTTTGGAACCTTTGATGAACTCTTTGAGGCCTTAACGCTGATTCAAACCGGCAAAATCGGAAAGTTTCCAATCGTAATGGTGGGTTTAGAGTATTGGGGTGGCTTGATAAAATGGATAAAAGAGGTAATGCATTCTCTCGAACATAATGTAACGGTCACCGATTTTGATTTATTTCATCTGGTTGATAACGCAGAAGATGCCGTTAAGGTTATTGATGATTTCTACGAAGAATTTGTTCTAAGTCCAAATTTCTAAACAACCCACTATTTACGGTTTTTTAAAGTTTACTTTTCCAAAGATTTCATTACCACCGCTATTTTTTCCTCCAGCTGCAATTCTCCGGGAATCCAGGTAATGTTGATGCCCCGTCGCTCCATACCCCGGAACCAAGTCATTTGCCGCTTAGCGAATTGGTGGATAGCAATATTCAGGGAATTGAACATCTGATCGTAAGAAATATCACCCAAACAATAGAGAGTCAAATACTTATACTCCAGTCCATAATACATTAGGTCTTCGGGCTTAACTGAAGTAAGAAGTCTTTTAACCTCGTCAATCATACCACTTTCCAGCCGGTCGGATAATCGTTGAGTGATTCTTTTGCGCCGGGTTTCCTTATCGAATTGGATTCCAAAAACTGCAGTTTTCCATTGATGAGAATGATTCACAGCAGGTTTGGGTTCAGGACCCGACCTGGCAATTTCCAAGGCTCTGATGAGTCGATCCCGGTTAGTGGTATCGGATCGGTTATGTAAGGATCCAAACGATTTTAGCATTTCTGTAAGATCGTCATCGGTCAAACTCGCAATACTCCTTCTAAACACATCATCAACAGGCACTTCTACAAGATTGTATCCTTTGAGTGTTGCTTCCGTGTACAAACCGGTTCCTCCGCAGAGGATAGGAAGTTTCCCGCGGCAACGAATGTTTTGATAAGCCTGGTGGAAATCGGTAGTAAAATCAAACAGGGAATACTTTTCCCCGGCATCTTTTATATCTATAAGATGGTAGTTTACCCTGTTATCACCAATCTGATAATCCAGTAAATCCTTACCTGTTCCGATATCCATTCCGCGGTAAACCTGCCTGGAATCGGCACTAATGATTTCCCCGTGCAAGCGGACAGCCAGGTTAGCCGCCAATTCAGTTTTGCCACCGGCAGTATGGCCGATGATGGCCAGTAAATCAGGAACGCAGATATCAGGGTTCTTCATGAGCAATAAAAGTAGTACTTTTGCAGGCAAGGTAAACAGAATGGCCAATAAGATCAACATATCCAACAAGCAGGTATACAGGGAATACGAAATTCTCGAGAAATTTACTGCTGGAATTGTTTTGTACGGAACCGAAATTAAATCGATCCGGCAAGGCAAAGCCAGCCTTTCCGATTCCTGGTGCAACTTTATCGATGGAGAGCTTTACGCGAGGGGGTTACAGATTGCGGAGTATAGTTTCGGCACGCATAACAATCACATTCCTAAACGCGATCGGAAACTTCTTCTCAGCCGTCATGAATTAACAAAACTGGAAAGGAAAGTTAAGGAAAAGGGATTCACCATTGTAACCATCGAGCTTTTCCTGAATGATGCTGGTTTAGCCAAACTGGAAATCGGTTTGGCACGAGGAAAAGCTGTTCACGATAAACGAGAAGATCTAAAGAAAAAAGACATGAACAGGGAGATGGAGCGGCACTTTAAAAAATAGAACTTGCTAAAGTGTCCGGCAAGGAATAGACAGATGCATGGTAGTTCCTACTCCAATCTTACTGTCAACCCCGATTGCAATTCCCATCATATCGCAAAGTTTTTTCACCACTGAAAGGCTCATTCCTCTGGCTTTCATCTTCTTTCCGAGCGGTGGATTTGGTGGAGGAAACATTTCAAACAAATTTTCCAATGTTTCATTATCAATACCGCAGCCGGTATCAGAGACTTCGATTGTGCAACTTTCAGGAGAAGCATGCTTGATTAACAAGGTAATACTTCCCTCTTTAGTAAACCGCAAACTATTCTCCATCAA
>CAIXKO010000395.1 GCA_903919925.1 uncultured Bacteroidota bacterium
AACTCCGGCATCACTGGTAGCAATAGCTGGTATGTTGTAGGTGCTGCTACTTGCAGTGGGAATAAGAACTCCACCTTTATACCACTGGTACTGAGAATTAGTACCGTTTGCAGGAACTGAAACGGAAAATGCCTGTCCGGGAAGTTTGTAAATTGTTTTAGCTTCACCTACCAATCCTTGTGGAGAATAGGTAAAAGTCACTAATGGCTTCCCAATGTTTGGCTCAATATCACCAAAATCGAAAAAGTTGCCATTCACAACAAGAGTATTCAGAACCGTAAAGGTAGATAATACGGGCAATTCGGTCAGTTGATTATTACTTAGATACAGCGTCACCAATTTTACCATAGAGGTCCATGAAGTAGGGAATGCACCGGTAAATTGGTTATTATTAAGACCTAATGCGGTTAAATTAACTAATGTGGACCAAGCATCAGGGAGTGATCCTGAGAGTAAATTAAAATAGAGGTTCAGAGTTTGCAGGTTCACCAATGCCGACCAGCTTCCCGGAAGTGAGCCGGAGAGTTGATTATAGTTCAGATATAAGAATTTCAAATTGACCAGGGCCGACCATTCCGTTGGCAGCGATCCTGTTAGCAGGTTGTTATTCAACCCAATTGATTCTAACTTTGTCAGTGCTGACCAGCTGGCCGGCAAGCTGCCGGATAGTTGATTATTGAATAGTTTTAAATCCCTAATTTCGGTGAGATCAACAAGTTCTGCCGGAAGGGTACCAATTAAACCTACTGAGATCGACGGATCACCCAGGTTTAATCCTACCACGCGTTCCGCTTCAACCGTAACTCCTTGCCAGGTATCGATGTGCCCGGTAAGCCAGTTTGCTTGTTTGGTCCAGGCGGCTCCGTTACAATTGTTGTAAAGAGCAACCAAAGCCATCGAGTCCTTTTGCGTTGGGGTGAGTGGCAGGCATCCCATAAAACACAATGAAACAGTTTTGGGTCCCGGATATTCAACGATATTGGTTATGGGTGAATCGGTGAGTGCCCCTGCCCACGATTTCTGGCTGGGAATAGTGGCATCGGTAAACTCGGTTTTCAAACCGGTACCGGGAAACGGGCAACCTGCGCCGTTTATTGTTCCATAACTGGTTGGGGTGCTGTTGGGTTCAGTTCCGGCATCAGCGCAAACCGGATACATCATCTGAGGATGGGAAGTATTGATGCCATAGGAGGAAATATCCTTATGAACATGAAAAATCAATAATCCATGACCGGGTAAATAGGTATCAAAACCTACCTGCTGCCGGTTTTCCATTAAAAAATACTCGCCGGTGGTGGTGGTGTTAAACCGGTAAAAACTATTGGAATTCTGTGCCGCATTGAGTAGAGTAAGATTGGCCTGGGAGCTCACGGTGGTGACAGACGCCCAGCTATAAACATAAATCTTGGTATAAGGGTTAGGCTGGGCAGGAGTGGTACCTCCATTGTTCCAGGAACCGTTTGCCTGAAGATCCCATTGGCCGGTGCCTGAAAATTGCCCACCATCCGTATAATCGGTATCGTAGAAATCGGGTGCACCCAAAACATGGCCAAATTCATGACAGATAACACCGATTCTCGTTAACCCGGTACCCGAATTGCCTCGCAATTCCGGCGAACAGGAGTAACGCGAAATGGTTTTACCATCGAGAGTAACGGTGGGAATGCTCCACGCGTGCGACCAGATAGCATCGGTGCTGACTCCGGAATACTCTTCACCGTATCCGGCAAAAATCACATAGATGCCATCTACCGTGCCATCGCCGTCATTATCGTAATCAGCATAATTAGTGGTGGGATTGGCCAGGTTAACAGCCTCGGTAACTAATTCCCTCGGGCGGATGTCGTTACCCCGTATACCGCTTACGTTTGCACCGTAATATGCCATGGTATTGCTTGCAGTAAACGGACCGGCAACATCAACTGCCAGACTGAGCTGATTATAGGAACATTCCCAGAAAAAGTCCTTAACGCTTCCGGTTGCTCCGTCAACGCTGTAACTAACCTGATTGAACAGGTTTTGAAAATCAGTTTGTGTTTTGGTAAACGCCAGATCGGTGAAGCCGATTAAAATACATAAAAGCTTCCGGCTTCCGGTAGTCGGAAAAGCCTTTTCCGGGTTACCTGATTTTAAAGTATTCCAGGCTTGTTTCATAATCGACACCTGCGAAGCACTAAAAAACAGACTCTTGGGTGTTTTCGCCAGAAAGCTCAATTCGGTTAACGACCTTCCTTGAACCTCGGTTGCTTTGATACCCGATGGAATCAAGTCGCCCGCAGCATCTAGAGAAGCATATTCATAAACTCCTTTGCTGTTGTAAACCAGGGTGTAGCCATCAAGGGTTTTGGCCCATTTAACTTTTTCATCACCCTGCATGATAATGGTGAGTAAGGTACCATCGCGCTGGGTAATCTGTACCGGGTAAGGATAGGCTGTTACCGCAAATAAAGGTTCCACCAAAATTCTGCTTCCTAACAGGAGCAGAGTGGCTAAAACGAATAATTTTCTCATGGTATAATTTTGATTTCTATTGATTTCTTGATTTCAAAATGTGGTTCGAACTGAGTTTTGCCTAGCAAGTTACAAGTTTCATTTCAGCTAACCAATAAAAAAGGGGTCCGTTTAACGAACCCCTATCTTTTCTGTATGAACCTATGGTTTTACTGTATGAACTTAATGGAGCACCTTAATTTGCTCCATCCTGGCAGACGATTTTCGATCAATAATGAGCCATTTTCGAGGGTTTTTATCGTCCTTATCGTGCTATAACCACCTGCTTGTAACCAGCCGGGGAGTTTTTCAATCGCAAATAATAAATGCCTTGTTCCAGCTTTCCGGTATCCCAATTCAACAGGTACTCACCTGCAATCTGTTTTCCCTGTTCCAGCTCATCCACCACCCTGCC
>CAIXKO010000396.1 GCA_903919925.1 uncultured Bacteroidota bacterium
CAGGCAACCCGGCAGCCCCCCGCATGCACCGGCCGTGGGAGCGGCAATAACAACTCCCATACTGCTCTTTACCTCCATCAGCGCGGTGGAATAAGCAATCATGGTATTTAAAGGCCCCGCATCAATCAAGCGCCCACTGTGAGAGGCTTCCATGAATCCGGGCGATTGCGATCCTGCCAAACGATCGCTGTATTGCGTGCCACTAAGGCCAATGTGTATACCACTTCTCCAGATACTGATGAGATTGTCCATCATACTATCGAGCCATGAAATAGGATAGCCCGATCGGAATGACTCAAACTTTTTAGCAAGCTCACTTGCCGTAAGTGACATGAATTCCGGTGTTTGCAACAAATCATGAAGCTCATAAAAGGGCAGGGTAGTGCCACCCTGACCAGGAATCGGCATCACCGATTTCAGCAACCGGTGAAATAGAAAACAAGATTCCATCAAGCTCACATAACCGCTCAGATCAGGTACCTGTGAAAACCGGTATATAACCGCATTCCGGGTTCCGTCAGTCATCCAGGTTGCACCTGAATATCCGGGAACCATTGAAATTTGATCTTCAACCACCTTCCTGTCAGCACAATCTGTTCCTTCCCTCAAAATGGCAAAAAACACAGAATCATCACCCAAAAAATCCACCGGAAATCCCATCAGGTTGATTACCCTGATCATACCACCACCGGTTGAAAGCGCAACAGCGGTATATTTCTCTCCTGATTTGCCGGTGATCGTACATTTATAAGTGTTGGGATGATCAGCTTCAAATTCATGAACTTTAAAAGTGATACTGATCCCTTTTTCCTTTGCGATTACCAGTGATCCCGGCATTTCCGGGTCCATAATATCCAGTCCCACCAGCCCCGATGCCAAACCGATATCCGATCCCTGGGTGTTGTACGTAGTGGCAAGCGATCCTAACGGATGAAACTCAAACTCCGCGGCAGTTAAATCGGCTCCGGCCAGGTCACGGAGCAATTTTCCAATCCTGTATGAACCTGCAGTGTGTGAACTGGATGGCCCTCTCATCACGGGCCCCAATACATCGTTGAAAATACTGGGCATAGTTGTTGGCATATCCTACTCAATAATGAAATTAATGCACAATGTAACTTCTAATAAAATACCATTTTGTATCTTAACAAAAAAAATCTTAACCAATTCAACATGAAACACATTACGATTTCTCTTTTTTTATTGGTATGGATCGGAACTGCCTTTGGGCAAACCACCAAACCAGCCAGCCTGCAGCCTCCTTCAAAAGATAGCCGGGCAATTACAGTATCGGATTGGAAAAGTCAGTCGCCCCTTAAAGGCGGTGGTGATGTTTTCTGGACCGAGGAATTCAATTGGGCCGATGCCACCAGCCAGCTCGGTTGGTTGCTTCCCGCAGGATGGAAACTCGAGGATCCAGGCGATATCGGCTATAATTGGCATTGGGCAATCGACACGCTGAAAGGAGTTTATACTAATGAGCCACCCCTCAGTTCCACTTCTGCTGCTAACGGTTTCCTCGCCCTAAACCTCGATGGTTACAACAAGGATCTGGGAAACTATGTAAATTATCTGGCAGTGAACAACTCAATCGTAAGCCCGGCAATTGATTGCAGCGGCCATTCATCAGTACTGGTGAGACTGGCTCAGAATTTCCGGTATTGGTCCGCGGCGGTCATGACTTTCGAAGTTACCAACGATAAAGGAGTTCATTGGGCCAGCTTCGATATGAAAATGGGAACCTTATACAGCGAGCGGGTAGGGGGGATTAATGCAGGCGAAAAGGTTGACCTTTATCTCAACATTACCGATGCTGCCGCCGGAATGCCTGAGGTTCAATTCAAAATTACCTGGAAAGATGCCCGCCTGTATTACTGGATGATCGATGATATTACTTTTATGGAGGGTTGGAATAACGATTTGCAAATGCTTTATTATGAGGCCAATTATGATAACGGCACCGCTGATAAAGAAGGCTTCTTTTATGCCGTTCCTAAAACACAGCTATCCGGCTATAACATGATGGCAGTGGTAAGAAACTTTGGAAACTCCGAACAATGGGGCACACATCTGAATGTTAAAGTAGATAAAAATTATCAGTCGGTTTATGATCAGAGTACAACTCCCTATGTGATGTATAATGGACTAACCGATACCTTTAGAATTGAACAACAATTTGTCCCAGAGGAATTTGGCCATTACAAAATGTATTTTTCCGCCGAGATGGACAATCCGGATGAAATTCCTTCCGATAACTATTCATCAATCCCTTTCCATGTCACCGACAGCCTTTTTTCCAGATGCGATGACGATCCCGAAGTTTCATTCTCCACCTGGGGCTGGTATTCTTACCAACATGAAGGCGATTTAATGGGAACCTGGTATACATTGAAAAAGGATGCGGAAATCAACAGCATTTCCTGTTACATAAACAACGCCGATATCCGGAGTTCCTTCAGATATGTTCTTCTGGGATACAATGCTGAAGATGGCACAACTTATGAACTCCTGGGATCGGAATTGATGACCATGGATTCAACTATTCTGAAAAACCATTGGGTAACCATGCCATTGATAAAAGACGGCGAAGGTGAATTTCTGTTGGCAGGCAATTCATATATGGTGTGCATAGAATTCTGGAACAACCTCGATTTCCAGAATGCATACGATTCCCCAAGGTACTCAATCGGCTCCGACCGTAGCAATTTCTATCCAAGCGGCAAATGCTGGTTCTACCAAACCGAAATTCAAGCCTGGTGGTCGAGTGGCAACGATTTGTTTATGCTCCGGATGAATCTGAACGATCACTCCAATATTATTGACGGTGCGGCTACTGATGCGCTGGCAGGTTCAACCGTGCTGCAAAATTATCCAAACCCATTCACCGGAGAAACCAACATCTCCTACAAACTCAGCCAATCATCTGACGTTCAGATCGATGTACGCGATATCACCGGACGATTGGTTTGGAGCCAAAAACTGGATAACCAAACCGCAGGCGATCATACCATAGTGCTCGGAGCCGACTCTTTTCAACCAGGCACCTATTTTTACACCCTCACCGGAAGTGATTTCTCAAAAACTTTGAGAATGACGGTCAGCCGTTAAGGCCCTGATTAATTAAAATGATTATCCGTATTCGTGTACCAATGCTGCCATAAGATGGCATCGGTGGGCAGGATGGAGGATGGTGGGCTGGATCTCAGCGGATTTACCCTGATCTCCTAATAAAAGATCCGCGTAAATCCGCGTTCCCACAGGGATCCGCGTCATTCGCGTGCCATTCTTCAACATTCGCCCACCATTCTTAATTGGTCAATTTCTCACGCACCTCACAGAGAAACCACCTCTTTTGTTGTAAAAACCCTGGCCAATCACCTCATAATTGTAACCAAGATCCCTAACAAAAGCAGCATTTGTACTATCAGCATTTGTTGCCGTCCAGTAACCAGCATTTTTACCCAACAAAAAAAATCCCCCGTCATTATCGCGGTAACCTCCAGCCGTGCCA
>CAIXKO010000397.1 GCA_903919925.1 uncultured Bacteroidota bacterium
ACAAAAAGATTCATGGAGGGCCATTCCGGAACCTATGGATGGGTTTTTGGACAAATCCGCGTGGACCCAAAGGACGAAAACAAAATCTTTACCATGGGTCTGTTTCTCAACACCTCCACCGATGGCGGAAAAACCTTCAAGTCTGAAAGACGTATCCATATGGACCACCATGCCCTATGGATTGATCCGGATAACACTGACTTGATGCTTAGCGGTAATGATGGGGGAGCAAATATTACTTATGACGGCGGGAAAAACTGGAAGCATTTTACAGAAATTCCAGTTGCACAATTTTATAATGTCGCTGTTGGAATGGATCAACCCTTCCGCATTTATGGTTCCGTTCAGGATCATTTCAGCTGGGGTGGTGAAGTCGATATCAGCAATGGCCGCGATGCCATTCAGCCTGTTGAATTTAAAAGCGTTCCTGGAGGCGAAGGCTGCACTCATCTGGTTGATCCCAGAAACCCAAACTTACTTTATTCATGCCAGTTTTACGGATCCCTCTTTCGCAGCGAATTCAAGTATAACAGGTGGCAAACAAAATCAATCCAGCCAAAAATCGACGAAAATGATCCTCCGCTTCGTGGTGAATGGATCGCACCTTTTGTGCTATCCCCTCACAACCAGGATATTATTTACCATGGCTTGCAATACGTTTTTCAATCCCCGGATCAAGGTCAAACCTGGGAAAAAATCAGCCCGGATCTCACTTTCAATGATCCTGGCAAACAAGGCGATATTTCCTTTCAAACCATAACCAGCCTTTCTGAATCTCCAATGAAGGCAGGACTGATTTATGCTGGAACCGATGATGGACGACTTCATGTTACCAAAGATGGCGGCAAGGTTTGGACCGAAATCCTCAATGGTTTACCTAAAGGGAAATGGATCAGCCGGATCGTTGCTTCTAATTATGCCCTCGGTAGGGTATATATAACCCAAAATGGTAAGCGTGACGATGATTTTCAGGTATATGTATGGAAATCTGAAGATTATGGACAAACCTGGGTGGATATCAGCAGTAATATTCCATTGGGACCGGTTAATGTAATCAAAGAAGACCCTAATATCCCTGATCAATTGTATGTTGGAACAGATATCGGTGTTTATATCACTAAGGATGGAGGGAAAAAATGGACCGTTCTTGGAGATCTGCCTTCAACTTATGTGCATGATCTGGTTATCCACCCGCGTGATAACATCATGGTTATCGCCACACATGGACGCGGAATGTTCGCAATTGATGCCAATCCAATCAATAAAACTGACAAACCTGTAAACTAATATGACTATGAACAAAATGAACCGGCTTGTAACCACTTCTTTGGTCATGGGGCTGCTTTTGCTTGCCCCTTCCACCTTTGCACAGCAAGCTAAATCACCCATCCTCACCGGACAAGAACGCCTGGCCCAGTTCGATAAGTTCCAGGCAATGAAAACCGCCTCGTCTTTTAAAGACCTGAACTGGCAATTTCTCGGACCAACCAACATCAGCGGCCGTTGCACCGATGTTGCAGTTGTTGAACCGCGCGGAAAATCATACACCATGTATGTAGCAACGGCATCAGGCGGGGTCTGGAAAACCATAAACGAAGGCGTCACCTGGGAACCGGTGTTTGATCAACAGGTATCCACCGCAATCGGAGATATCGAGCTGGATCCTAAAAACCCGGATGTGCTATGGGTTGGAACGGGGGAAGCTAATATTTTCAGAAGTTCCCAATCGGGTTGCGGGATATTTAAAACCAGTGATGGTGGAAAAACCTGGAAGCATATGGGCCTCGAAAACACCTTCACCATTGCCCGGATTGTCATCAATCCAAAAAATACCGATATCCTGTACGTAGCCGCATCCGGGCACGAATGGACCACAAATCCGGACCGCGGTGTATACAAAACAACCGACGGCGGTAAAACCTGGAGCAAGGTGCTTTTTGTCAATGAAATGACCGGAGCCATTGACCTGGTAATGGACCCCTCGGACCCAAACACCTTGTATGCATCTACCTGGCAGAGAATACGTAAAAAATGGAACGATCCCAGAACTGAAGAGAATTACACCGGCTCTGGTATCTGGAAAACTACTAATGGCGGGAAGAATTGGGAACAAATCAACGCTGGGATTCCTGAACCAAAATTCCGTGGTCGTATCGCAATCGATGTAGCAAAATCCAATCCTAAGGTGGTTTATGCTTTCGTAGATAATTATGAAAAAGTTGCCGAAACCGAGGACGCCAACAGCTCCGATTCCTATGGCAGGCCTTCCAGCGGAACTATTAAAGGCGCTACCGTTTATCGTTCCGATAATAAGGGGAAATCCTGGACCCAGGTAAGCGGATTGACACCTGAAATGAAAAAATACATGCAATACCACTCTGCTACTTATGGCTGGGTTTTCGCCCAGATGCGGGTGGATCCGAATGACGAAAACACCATTTACACCATGGGTCTTGGACTGAATGTATCAACCGATGGCGGAAAAACCTATAAGGAGCTGGATGGAATGCATGGCGATCATCATGGTTTATGGATCGATCCAAACAATTCCAATTACCTCGTGAATGTTAATGACGGGGGCATCGTAGTTTCGTATGACAGCGGGAAAAACTGGAAACAGTTTACCAATAACCTTCCTGTTGCACAGTTCTTTAACCTGAACTATGATATGGGAACACCTTTCAAAGTGTATGGTTCAGTTCAGGATCATGGCAGCTTTGCAGGATCAGTGGATGTTACCAATGGACGCGATAAAATCCGTCCGCAGGATTTCGCTTATGCTCCCGGTGGGGAGGGTAGCAACCACTTCATCGATCCCAGAGACCCCAATCTGGTATACTCTGCCGGATTCTATGGCAGCATCAGCCGTGTTAATCTGGTTACCGGTGATCGAAAAAGTATTGTCCCCATGGTTTATGAAAATGAGCCTCCATTGCGCGGTCAATGGCTCGCTCCTTTTATCCTTTCTTCACACAACCCGGATATAGTATATCATGGCATGCAGCAATTGTATATGTCAAGGGATCAAGG
>CAIXKO010000398.1 GCA_903919925.1 uncultured Bacteroidota bacterium
ACCCGCCGATCATCACCACCTTTGATCAGATCGGGGCACTTTGCCAGAACTCAGCTGCTCCGGCACTGCCAGGGGTTTCTACCAACGGCATCATCGGTACCTGGAGTCCGGATAGCATTGATACTTCGGCTACCGGAACCATAGTTTACAACTTTATCGCCGATGCCGGCCAGTGTGCTTCCAACTTCGAAATGAGCATTACGATAAATCCACAAACGATTACCGCATTTGATTTAGCAGCACCTCTTTGCCAATACTCAACCGCACCGGAATTACCTTTCGTTTCGTCCAATGGTATCCCTGGAACCTGGAACCCTGCTGTAATCAGCACTGACTCTGCCGGTACCTTTACCTATTTCTTTACACCAGATGCTGATCAGTGCGCAACTCCGGATTCCATTCTGGTGACCATCAGCCCCAAAATCATTACTTCCTTTGATTTGGTCGCTCCAATCTGCCAGAACTCAGCTGCTCCGGTATTGTCAACCGTTTCCACGAACGGCGTAACGGGTAAATGGACTCCTGATTCCATCAGCACAGCAGTTGTTGGAACCTTCACCTATATCTTTACTCCCGATAGCAGTTTCTGCGCCACCACCGATACCCTAACCGTTACCGTTACCGATAAGATTACCCCGATCCTGGCATCTGTCGGACCATACTGCGTGGGTGCCACACCGGATTCATTACCATTAGTTTCGACCAATGGTTTGACCGGTACCTGGAGCCCTGCAGTAGTTTCAACAGACTCCATCGGAGTTTACACATACGTATTTACCCCTGACGCCGGCCAGTGCGGAGCAGCTGATTCTATTTTCGTCACCATCAACCCGCAGATCATCACCACCTTTGATCAAATCGGGGCCCTTTGCCAGAACTCAGCTGCTCCGGCACTGCCAGGGGTTTCTAAGAACGGCATCATCGGTACCTGGAGTCCGGATAGCATTGATACTTCGGCTACCGGAACCATTGTTTACAACTTTATCCCCGATGCCGGTCAGTGCGCTTCCACTTATCAGATGAGCATTACGATTAATCCACAAACGATTACCGCATTTGACTTGATTGCTCCGCTCTGCCAGTTCGCGGCTGCCCCGGTTCTGGCCTACACTTCTACCAACGGTGTCACCGGTATTTGGACCCCAGCCTTGGTAAGTACCGATAGTGTTGGAACCTTCACCTTTGTGTTCACTCCGGATGCAGGGCAGTGCGCAACTACGGATTCACTCAAGATTATTGTCAATTCCCCGGTCATTGCAACATTTAACCCAATCGGACCGCTTTGCCTGAACTCAACAGCTCCGGCCTTGCCAACGGTTTCCACCAACGGAGTAACCGGAAAATGGAATCCTGGCAGCATCAGCACTTCTGTATACGGAACTAACTCCCTTACCTTTGTACCGGACAGCGGATTCTGTGCGGTGCCCGTTGAGATAATGGTCAAGGTTACTGAGCAGATTACTCCAATCCTGGCCGCCATGGGTCCGTATTGCGTGGGAGCTACACCCGATTCATTGCCCGCAGTTTCCTCCAACGGCATCAGCGGATCCTGGACTCCTGCTACTATCAGTACTTCAGCTGAAGGTATCTATACCTATTACTTTACCCCTGCTGCCGGGACCTGTGCAACACCGGAAACTCTGAGTATCACTATTAATCAGTCCGTTAGCCCGATATTTGATGCTATTGGACCGTTGGCCCAGAATTCAAAAGCACCGGCATTACCAGGCACCTCCCTGAACGGTATTAAAGGCAGCTGGATTCCAGCAACCATAAACACTTCAGCAGCAGGACTATTCAACTTTGCTTTCATTCCCGATTCCGGTCAGTGTGCAACAAATGGATCGTTGAGCATCATGATTAACGCTGGGCATGTGGTTTCCATCAATCCGGTATCTCCAATATGCATGGGCACTGGCAGCCGTACCTTATCGGGTTCACCAGAGGGCGGTATATTCTTTGGCCCGGGAGTAAAAGGAAAGGTTTTTGATCCGTCGTTGCTTGGTCCCGGAACTTATACTGTTACTTACTGGTATACCGATTTAAGTGGTTGGGATGCAACAGCTTCCACCGATATCACCGTTAATGCAGCGCCTGTGCTGGTAATAACGAATCCACCGGCTACCTGCATTTCTTCCACAGTCGACCTCACTGTTTCTGCAATAACTTCAGGAAGCAGCACACCTCTTGTATTGAGCTATTGGTTAGATTCTACGGCCACAACAGAATTGGTAAATCCATCGAAAGCCGGAGCAGGTAAATATTACATTATGGGTACCAACATCTCCGGTTGTTCCGATATCAAGCCGGTTACCGTAATTATTAATCCATTGCCAACCCTCCTGGTTACCAATCCGGCTCCGATATGCGAACCCGGCACAGCAGATCTGACGCTTGCCAATGTTACTGAAGGCAGCACAGCCGGTTTATTGTACAGCTACTGGACCGATGCTGATGCAACCGCATCGTATTCAACTCCGGAAACAGCCAATGCCGGTGTCTATTACATCAAAGGAACCAATCCGGAAGGGTGCTATACCATTATGCAGGTTGAGGTTATCGTAACCCCATCTATCGGAATACCGGTATTTATAGCCGGAGCAGCTTCTACACGCTGTCAGGGAGCCGGTACCATTGTCTATACCTCTGCTGCTGAACATTCTACCAGTCTGGAATACTCACTTGATACGGCAAGCCTTGCCGCCGGAATCATCATCGATTCAACAAACGGTACCGTGAAATATCCATCAGGCTGGAGTGGACAATCAGTTATTACCGTTATCGCCTACGGATGTAACGGCCCAACAAGCGCCATCCATACGGTAACAACTATACCATCACCACAAGCCGACATATCCTATACAGGCTCTCCATTCTGCCTGTCGGATACCTCAAAACAGGTTGTAATATTGGTAGGAACATCAGGTGGTATTTATTCAGCCACTCCGGCTGGATTGGCAATCAGCAGCACATCTGGAGAAATCATTCCATCAATAAGTAATCCAGGTACTTACACCGTTACCTACCGGGCTAAAGTAGCCGGATCATGCGGAGAGGCAGTCGACAGCACAATGGTTACCATTACCAACCCACCGGTTGCCGATTTCTTCTATGCTGGTAATCCATTCTGCAGCAATGGAATCGATCCATATCCAACCTTAATTAACGGAGGCGTAGCAGGCACATTCTCCTCCAGGCCGGGTCTGGTATTTGTGGATTCACTAACCGGGCAGGTAGATTTATCGGCCAGCAAAACGGGTACCTATATTGTAACCAATACATTACCGGCCGCAGGTGGTTGTGCTCCGGTCACTGCTACCGCAATGATCAGTGTCAGCCAGTTGCCAGCAGCCAGTATTTCATATCCGGGATCACCATTCTGCAATAACCGTTCATCACAGGAACAAGTAGAAGTTGAAGGAATAACCGGCGGAACCTTCTTAGCATCACCAAACGGATTGAGCATCAATGCAGAAACAGGCGATATCAATCCTGGATTAAGTATAGCCGGAATCTATACTGTTACCTACACTGTTGATACTCAGGGTGAATGCGGCATTATAACAGCTACTACCATGGTTACGGTAACTTCCTTTACTGCTACAATCAACTACGCGGGATCGATATTCTGCACCACATCAGGTCAGGTACCGGTAACTTTCATCGGATCTCCAGGAGGAATTTTCACCTCAACGCCTGAAGGCCTGACCCTCGACGCTGAAACAGGAAAAATAACTCCGGCAACCAGCGAGGGCGGTGTTTATACCGTAACCTACACCAATACTGAAGGCGGATGCGGGGTGGTCACCGCAAGTACACAGGTAACCATAACTATCGCACCTAAGGCTGAGATTTCATACCACGGATCACCGTTCTGCATAAACATGACCTTGAAACAACCGGTGACCCTGGACGGAACGACCGGTGGTATATATTCAGTTGAGCCTGCCGGATTAGTGATCGACTCATTAACCGGCGACATCATCCCGGCATTAAGTATTACCGGAACATACACCGTTTCATACACCATTCCTGCTGCTGATGCGTGTGAAAAGCTGACTGTCGTCACTATGGTATCTGTTGCGCCTATCCCAACAGCCTCCATTTACTATCCAGGTTCACCATATTGTACTTCAAATTCGCCTGTTCCGGTTGTATTTAACGGAACAACTGGTGGTAAATTCACTTCATCGCCCGCAGGTCTGAGCATTGATGCCTCAACAGGCGAGATCACCCCGGCAAACAGTACTGCAGGTTCCTACCTGATAACATACACTACAATCGACAGAGGATGCGGAGTAAAAAGCGCTACAGCATTGGTAACCATCATTCAGGGACCTGTTGTATCAATTCTTTACACCAACAAATCATTCTGCCCGACCGATCCACCTGCCGAACCAACCATTACCGGTACCACCGGAGGAATCTTTACTTCAATCCCCAACGGACTGGTTATGGATAGTCTCACCGGTATCATCGACCCGGCAGCCAGCTTATCGGGCACTTATCAGATATCATATACCATTCCTGCTACAAGCTTATGCTCATCAGTTTCAGTAACGGCTCAGGTTACCATCAGCTCAGCAACCATCGTAGTTTCTAATCCAAAAGATCAAACTATTCTATACCCTGCCGATGCTTTATTTGGAGTTATCGCTGGTGGTAACAATTTAGTTTACCAGTGGCAGGTTGACAAAGGAAGCGGGTTCGAGGATTTGAGCAATACTGGAGTTTACTCAGGAGTATTTACTGACACTTTACGACTGAAATCGCCTTATGTATATATGAGCGGATACCTGTACCGCGTAATTGTAAGTGGAGTATGTGCCCCTGCTGCTGTCAGCGGACAAGCCTTATTAACCGTGAAACTTACCGAGCATGTGTTAACCGTTACAGCAAAAGCTGATGACAAAATGTATGACGGCAATACTCTGGCTTCCATCTACTTATCCGATGACCGTCAGCCAGGCGATTCCCTGATCGTAACTTACACCGGTGCAAATTTCGACAATCAGCACGTGGGTATTGATAAGCCTGTTTTTGTAACTGGTATTTTGGTGAGTGGACCCGATGCCTACAAGTATTCATATAATATTATTACCACTACCATTGCTGATATCACTCCTAAACCCATCACGGTAATTGCTACTTCCGGATTAACCAAGGTTTACAATGCACCGGATCCGAAATTCACCTACAGTTACTCACCTCAACTAATTACAGGTGATATGTTTACCGGTAGTCTGACGCGTGTTCCGGGAGAAAATCCTGATACCTATCCGATTCTGTTGGGATCGCTCAGCTTAAGTAGTGATTACTCTTTACTTTACATTCCTGCCGACTTCACCATTACGGTTGTAAGAAATATCACCATATATGTAAAAGCCAACCAGAGCAAAGTATACGGAGATCCCGATCCGGTTATTGAATACTGGTATGAACCTGAATTGGATGAAGGCGACTTCTTCACCGGTCAGCTTTCGCGTGATCCGGGTGAAAATGTAAGTACTTATGCAATCAATAAAGGAACCCTGAAAACAAGTCCAAAATATGGGGTATTCCTTAATCCTTCCTACTTTGCCATCACGCCTAAACCAATCACGGTAACTTCAGTAGCCGACTACAAGGAATATGATGGAACTGTTGCATCTGACGAAAGGCCAACCATTGTTCCGGGATTGGCATTCTTCGACAGAGCCGAGTTTATCCAGACTTATGACCATAAAAATGTTGGGGAAGGTAAAACCATGATTCCATCAGGGCAGGTTAAAGATGGCAACAACGGAATGAACTACATGGTTGATTTTGACACAGTTTACCTGGGAATCATTACTCCAAAACCGATTACTGGTCATATTACGGTTCCGAACAAAACGTATGACGCAACCGTTGCTGCCACCATTATCAGCCGCACATTGACCGGTGTAATACCTGGGGATATAGTGAATTACGTTGGTGGAAGTGCAACCTTTGACACCCCAACGGTTGGAAAGGATAAACTCGTATCAGGTATAGGGTTCAGCCTGTCGGGTTTAGATGCACCAAATTATACGGTTAACCCAACTGCTGATACCAAGGCCGACATCCTTGTTTTGGTAGTTGGAACCTCGCTATCAGTTAATGCCAGTACATTTACTCACTACAGCGATCAGATAACGCTTACTGCAACCGTTTATGGCGGTGCTCCAAAAGCAAATGGAGCAGTTGCTGCAGGCACAGTTACGTTTGCCATCGAAGGTAGGGTAATCAGGGACAATGCAAATAATGCTGATATTCCAGTCGTTATTTCCGGTGAAGATCTGGTTGCAACGATCACGGTATCAGTATTGGAAACAACAGTCACCGGATCGATGGTTCCGGGAACAAAAGAAGCATCCGCTACCTTTAGTGATGAGAACATTAATTATCAGCTCGTTCCAAACCCAGCAAAAGCATCGTTCGACTTTATCCCTGGCTTTAACATACTTGTATACCCGAACCCATCTCCAGGACCAGTTAGCTTCAAAATCTCGGTTGATGTAGGTGCCATGGTTACACTCGAGCTTTATGCATCTAACGGGCAGCTGGTTGCAAGGATATTCGAAGGATTTATTCCAACCGGCGAATCGAAAACCATTCCTTTCACTGGCCACATCGCCCAAGGAATTTATCGTTACCGTGTAATGATCGGAAGCGAGGTTAAAGTGGGGAACGTGATTATTATCGGGGTTTATTAGAGTGGAAGAAAGGCAGGAGGGCAAAAGGGCAGGAAGGCAAAAAGTATATTAAAAAGTAAGTAAGTATTAATTGTAGGGGTTGAAGATTTTCAACCCCTGGAACTTTTATGGGTTGCCCTTCTTCCCTTTTGCCCTCCTGCCCTCTTGCCCTCTTGCCTTTCTTCCCTCTTGCCCTTTTTTTTCTTTAAATATGTATCTTAGCGGGGATGGTAAACCAACCCCGGAAGATGACACGGGAAAATAATTTCAAAAACTTATGAATAAGAATCTGTTAGTAATCAGCCTTCTGATGATTGTTATCGGGTATGGATGCAATCAACGTACAGATGCAGATCATTTAAAGTTATGGTATAATCAACCGGCCAGTGGTACCATCCCTGATGGTAAAAATGGATGGCAAAACGATCAGGAATGGCTAAAGGCTCTTCCGATAGGCAATAGCAGTATTGGGGCAATGGTTTTCGGAGATGTAAGCCGGGAGCGTATCCAATTGAATGAAAAATCGCTATGGTCGGGATCACCTGCTGATAATGATAATCCCAATTCGTTCCTTTATCTTGATTCTATCAGGAACCTGCTCTATGCCGGAAAATATAAAGAGGCTCATCAGCTGGCTGAAAAAACCCAGGTTTGTAAGGGTGCAGGATCAGGCAGTGGCAGTGGGGCCAATGTTCCATTCGGATGTTTTCAGACGCTGGGAGATTTATGGCTGGATTTTGATGCAAAATCCAGCTATACCGATTATTACCGTGAGCTCGATATGTCCGAAGCGGTGGTAAGGGTTCGTTTCACCCAGAACGGAGTTAAATATACCCGCGAGATGTTTGCGAGTTTCCCTGATCAGGTATTGGTTGTAAGGTTAACTGCCGATAAAAAAGGAAGCATCAGTTTTGCCGGATCGCTCACTCGCCCGGAGCGTTTTACCACGGTGGCCAAAGATGGGCAATTGATCATGACCGGCCAGATGAACAATGGTACCGATGGAAACGGCATGAAATGGATGTCGAGACTAAAAGCATTAAATACCCGGGGAACAATTGATTATAAAGACAATACGATTGTTGTCAAGAATGCTGATGCGGTTACCCTACTCTTTTCAGCAGCAACCGATTATTTATTAAAGCCACCCATTTATACCGGAAAAGATTTTGACAGGATCACGGCTGATAATATTAATAAGGCCGCTGAAAAAACATACGCTGATTTGCTCAAGCGGCACAGGCAAGACTTTCAACGTTTGATGGGCCGGGTTAACTTTGATATTACCCCGATGGAAGGTGCGGATACCATTCCTGTTGATCAGCGTTTAATTGCTTTCAAAAAATCAAAAGATGACCCGGGGTTATCCGAGTTATATTTCCAATACGGAAGGTACTTGCTGATTTCATCTTCGAGGGCCGGCTCGTTACCCGCCAATTTACAGGGTATTTGGGCAAACGCAATCCAGACACCCTGGAACTGTGATTACCACACTGACATTAACATTCAGATGAATTATTGGCCGGTGGAGATCACCAACTTACCAGAATGTCAATTACCTCTTACTGACCTGATTGAATCCGTAGTTGAACCGGGCAGGCGCACTGCCAAAATTCATTATCAGGCTAGCGGCTGGGCTATTCATCCGATCACCAATGTTTGGGGGTTTACTGCACCGGGTGAATGGCCCAGCTGGGGTTTGCATCTCGGAGCCGGGGCGTGGATGGCTCAGCATTTGTGGGAGCATTATGCTTTTACCGGCGATAAGGATTATTTGAAAAGGGTTTATCCGGTTATGATGGAATCGGCCAGGTTTTACCTTGATTGGCTGGTTAAAGATCCCGTTTCCGGGAAATTAGTGTCAGGACCGGCGAGTTCTCCGGAGAATTCATTTAAAGCACCGGATGGCACCATCGGGTATTTGACTATGGGCCCGTCCCATGATCAGGAAGTAATATGGGATTTGTTTACAAATGTTATTGAATCATCAGGCATTTTAGGTATTGCTGACGATTTTACGAAGAAGGTTACTGAAGCTCGCACCAATCTCCTGATGCCAAAGATAGGTTCTGACGGCCGGTTGATGGAGTGGCCTGTTGAATTTGTGGAACCCGAACCCGGCCACCGGCACATGTCGCATCTTTTTGCCCTTCATCCCGGACGTCAAATTACCTCACTAACGCCGGAATTGCAGAGTGCAGCGCGTAAATCACTGGAGTTCAGGCTAGCAAACGGAGGCGGACACACAGGATGGAGCGCAGCCTGGCTGATTAATTTATGGGCCCGGTTGGGCGATGGGGAAAATGCAAAAAATGCCATCGATGTACTACTTGCAAAGTGCACCAGTCCAAACTTTTTCGACCTGCATCCACCATTCCAGATCGATGGCAATTTTGGAGCCACAGCCGGTATAGCAGAGATGTTGCTTCAAAGCCATACCGGAGAGATTGTGCTCCTCCCTGCCCTTCCCGCTGCCTGGCCAACCGGGAAAATCAACGGCTTGGTTGCCCGCGGTGGTTTTGTGGTCAGTATGGAGTGGAAAGATAAAAAGCTGATTGAGGCAACTGTACTTTCGAAGATCGGGGGTACATGCACGGTGAATTACAAGGGAAAAAGGAAGAGTTACGAAACCAGAGCCGGGGAGAAGATTTCATTCAAGGTAGAGTTGGCAACTCTTTAACAGGTTATTCTATTTCTTTATAAATAAGCACTTTACCATGAAACATTTTCAAAGCCCTGGGTTAAGTATTTAGCTATCTTATTGGTTTATTAACATTTAGAAAAGTATTATTTATTATTGGCAACTTTCCTATTAAAAGTTGCCAACTCTAATTTTTTTCCCCGATGAAACATTATTTCCAGACCCCGATTACAGCCATCCTTTTTTCGCTGACGATTGCGTCTGCCCCCACCCTTTCACAAAATCCACCAAAACCGTATGGCCCGCTGCCAAGCGAGGCCCAGTTAAAGTGGCACCAATCCGAGTTATACGGCCTGGTCCATTTTTCAACTACCACATATGCAAACCTGGAATGGGGCTATGGTGATGAACCGGCTGCGAATTTCAATCCTACAGAGTTTAACGCCGATCAAATAGCTGCCGCAGCTAAGGCTGGTGGCCTTAAAGGCCTAATCCTGGTAACCAAACACCATTGCGGATTTTGCCTCTGGCCATCAAAATACAATGATTCCTATTCGGTTAAAAACTCACCATGGAAAGAAGGCAAGGGTGATATGGTTAAAGATTATGCTGATGCCTGCCGTAAATTTGGTCTGAAATTCGGAGTCTATCTCTCGCCTTGGGATCGAAATCACAAAGATTATGGAAGAGCTGATTATATTACCTATTATCTTAATCAGCTTCGTGAATTGCTCACTAATTACGGACCGATAAGCGAGGTTTGGCTCGACGGCGCCAACGGAGGTGATGGATGGTACGGGGGAGCCAAGGAAAAACGAACTATCGATAAAAACTCCTATTATCCTTTCGATAAGATATTTGAAATGGTACGTCTACTGCAACCTAATGCAGTTATTTTTAGCGATATCGGCCCGGATGCCCGATGGGTTGGCAACGAATCGGGCATGGCAGGCGACACTTGTTGGGCAACTTTTACCCCTAAAAACCGCGACGATGAGCGCCTGCCAGCCACTCCAGGCAACACTAAATACCAGGAAGGCGAATCCGGACACCGTGATGGCAAATTCTGGATTCCTGCCGAATCCGACTTCCCTCTTCGTAACGGTTGGTTTTTTCACCCAAAAGAACATCCGAGATCGCCTGAAAACCTTTGGAAAGTTTACATCGAATCGGTAGGCCGCGGTGCATCTATGAATATCGGACTCGCACCAGATACCCGCGGACTGCTTTGTGATGAAGACGTTAAGTCACTGAAAGAATTCGGCAACATCCTTTCCGGCACCTTCCGCACCAATCTGGCATCTGAAGCTAAAATCACAGCCGGAAATACCCGGAATAACCACTCCAATTTCAGTACCGATCATCTGACCGATAATAATCCGGATACTTATTGGGCAACAGATGATGTTGTTACCAATTGTGGAATGGTTTTCGATTTTCCCAAACCGATAACCTTTGATATCGTAAGGTTTCGGGAGTATCTCCCATTAGGCCAGAGGGTTGACGGCTGGGAAATCGATATTTGGACTGGAAATACCTGGAAACTGTTGTCCGAAGGCGCCTCAGCAGGTTCCTGCCGGATTGTGCAAACCCCTAAACCCGTTACCACCACCCGGGTGCGATTCCGCATATCCAAGTCTGCTGCTTGCCCGGCAATATCAGAGTTCGGCATCTATCTCAAAACAACAGGCGTTGATCCGGATCAACAAGCAAAAGAAGATATACTAAACTCAATGCGCAAATCGGAGGAATACTGGAATGCAGGAAATCTCGATGGTTTCATGCATAATTACTGGTATTCAGATTCCTTGAAATTCATCGGTAAAAACGGGATCACTTATGGATGGAATGCTACTCTTAAAAGATACAAGGCCAACTATCCGGATAAGGCAAAGCAGGGAACACTGAAATTCGATTTTATTCAACTGGAGAAAATCAATGAGGATGCCTGGTTCCAGGTGGGAAAATACACGCTAATACGTTCAAAAGAGACGCTATCGGGTCACTTTACCCTGCTGTGGAAAAAAATCAACGGACAGTGGCGGATAATTGCTGACCATTCCAGCTGATTATTTAAAACCGGGTACATCTCTTTTGTGATGTTGACTATTCAAACCTTTCCAATGTGAAATGAAATTCACTGCCTTGGTCTACTACGCTAACAATACTCAACGTACCACCATGCTTTTCAATGAATTCCTTGCAAAGCAGCAATCCCAATCCGGTGCCAGGTTCTTGTTCAGTGCCTTTTCTGGTTGATTTTCCTTCTATCTGAAACAAACCATCCATTAAGGACCTGCTCATTCCAATGCCAGTGTCTTTAATAGAGATTTTAACCTTATTATCGACTTCAGGATTAGCCGAAATAATAATGCTCCCTTCTCTGGGTGTAAACTTCACTGCATTTGAAACCAGGTTCCGGATAGCGGTGTTCAGCATATTTATATCGGCAAATACGATTAACCCATCTGGAATCCTGCGCAGAATTTCAATCCTCTTTTTATTTGCGGGAGCCTGTATACCGGAGATACACTCGTCAACAACTTTTTGCAACTGAACTGCCTCCGGGTTAAAAGGTAGCAATCCCTGCTCCATGCGTGACCAGTCGAGCAGGTTTTCGAGCAAACGAAACAGCTGATTTGCAGAAGTCCTCAGGCTCCTTGAAATTCTCTGTAACTCGTCCATGTTCAGATTATTCAATCCCTCTGCCATTAGCTCCGTGAGGCCAAGAAAACCATTAAACGGGCTGCGGAGATCGTGAGCAATAATAGAGAAGAATTTATCCTTTTCAGCATTAAGCTTTTGCAGCTTGATACTCTGCTCCCGGAGTTCAGCTTTTTGCCTGTAAAGTTTAACATGTGTGGCTACCCTGGCTTTTACTTCTTCTGCGTTAAATGGTTTGGTAATATAATCAGCAGCACCAGATGTTAATGCCCTCACTATCTCATTGGTATCGGTCAGAGCACTGATAAAAATGATCGGCACGTCACTTAGGTTGTCGTTTTCTTGAAGCAAGCGGCATAATTCAAAACCATTCATGCCGGGCATCATGATATCAAGTAAAATCAGGTCGGGTTTCTCCACCTGGGCCACCTGCAATGCCATTGTACCACTTAAAACCGGCCTTACCTTGTACCCTTCAGCATCCAGTATATCATTCAAAATCTTAAGGTTGGCAGGAGCATCGTCAACAATAAGTATGTTAGGAATAAACTGTTTTAATTCGGGCTTACTTTTCATTGCTTCGATCTTTTAAGCTGAGTACATTCTGCAAACGTTCGTAATCGTAATTCTTTGCCAGAGAAAGCAAATGTCTGGTTAATTGAGGGTACCCTGAATCGATCCCATTGATAAGCTTGATCAGTTGATTCAAATCCGCTGCTGCTGCAGCATTATGCATTTGGCTCACTAACCGTTTTTGCAATTTATTTATTTGCTGCGCAATAGCTTCATCATCAACCTGGGGTTTATTTGTTAAAACAGATGATTCCTCTTCAAAGAGGTAAGAGATACCAAGCACATTCCCAATGGTATTGAATAACTCGTCCTCCCGGAAGGGCTTACAAATATAGCCCTGTATTCCCATGTCTTCAATCCTTTTGGTATCACCTTCAAAAGTACTTGCAGTTAAGGCAACTATTGGAATTTGAGATCCTTTTTCCCCCTGTATTATTCGGATTGCTTCATAACCATCCATAACGGGCATTCGTAAATCCATTAAAACGAGGTCTGGTTCCCACAACCTGAATTTTTCGATTGCATCAATACCATTAACTGCTTCATGAGTTTCAAATCCCACCATTTTGAGAAGATCGACCACCACTGTCAGATTCTCCTCTTTATCGTCAACAACCAATATCCGGAAAGTTTTTTGACCTTCTTTCAATCCGATTACTCGTTTCAGGACAGGTTGTTCAACAGTTTCTGTTTGCCCTTGTTTCATTTCTACATAAAATGTAAATAACGATCCAACTCCAACCTCACTAACAACAGAAATGTTCCCGCCCATTAAGCTAGCTAATTCCTGACTTAGTGCTAACCCTAACCCGGTACCGCTGCCTTTTTTGATACCAGCGCTTGTTTGCACAAAATGTTTGAAGAGGTTGGAGAGCTCTTGCCCGGGAATGCCTGGCCCGGTATCCTGTACCTCCACAATCAGCCAACTGGTATCCTGGCTAACCTTTTCGATACGGGGCCGTACGGAAACACTTCCTTTGACGGTGAATTTTACGGCATTTCCGATCAGATTGATAAATATCTGGCGCAACTTACTCTCATCTATAATTACATTCCGGGGAAGATCATCCGGGGTTTCAAAAACTAGTTTAAGGTGTTTGGATTGTGCACGTTGAATAAAAATCAACTGTATATCCATTAAAAAAGTATACAAGTCAACATTTGAAGGGTTTAACACTACCCTGCCTGCTTCAACTTTTGAAAGTTCAAGAATATCATTGATCAATGACAATAGGTGCTCTCCCGCTCGAATAATCGAGTCGGTGTATTCTTTTTGTTTATCAGATAAATGCTTATCACGGCTCATCAGTTGCGAAAATCCGATGATTGCGTTTAGAGGTGTCCTGATCTCATGACTCATATTTGCCAGAAATATACTCTTGGCCTTGTTTGCCATTTCGGCCTCTTGTTTGGCTTTCAGGAGCACTGTTTCTGATTTCTTTTGTTCAGTTATATCAACAATTATTCCCCTCAACCCTACCGTTTTATTTTCTTTCAGCTCAGGATTTGAATAAACCAGGGCAGGAAAGGAGGACCCATCTATCCGCACCATTGTATATTCATTGCCCTCTGATTCAATTGTTCCTGACACCCTGTTCCGGATGTTTTCAATAGCCCTTGTTCTCGATTCAGGGGTATAAAAACTCAGGGAACTTACTCCGATTATCGGATAATCTTCAGGGTAACCCAATATCTTAAATGCCTGCTTATTCACATAAGTAATATTTCCTTTGAGGTCCGATTCAAAAACAATCTGGGGTAACAGGTCAGCCATTTCCCTGAATCTTGCCTCACTTATCCGTAAGGCTTCTTCCGATTGCTGGCGATCCATTTCGCCGGCAGCCCGCACTGCAACCAGTTTTAGTAAAGATTCAGCCAAAACAGGATTTTTTAAAGGCTTACGTCCAATTACTGCTATAAGACCAATTGGCTGCCCGCTAAAACTTCTTAGTGAAGTTCCAATATAACTCACTGCCCTAAGATCCTGCAGTGCAGCATCGTTGGGAAATAGATTGCAAACATCTTCAGTAAAGCAACATACCGATTTCTCCAACACCTTGCCACAAGGCGTTTCATTCAGAGTATAAGCAACATTAGTATCAAACTTACCATCATTATATATGGCAACAGTTTGCGCTGTAAGTCCATCACCCTCCAGCCGGTCAATACATACATATTCCATGCCCAGGCTATCGGAAAGGTATTGGGCCAGTGACTCAAAGAAATTTTCATCTGAACCAGGATACCCGGCCTGCAAAAGGAAAGATTGAGTATCCTCCAATAGCTTTCTTTCGGTGACATCAATAAAGCTGATGACAATTTCAGAAATGTTGCCACTGTCATCCAGGGCAGGGAAACCATTTACCGTAACCCAAACAATATCGTTTGCGCCAGGTTGATAAACTCCGAGCATGATATCCTTTATGGGCTTCTTTCCTTCCAAAATCAGGTTAACGGGATAATCGGCAATAAGCAGTGGCGATTTATCAATATTCACAAATCTCCATGCCGGATCCATGGATGCTTTCCCTTTCATCTGATCCCCGCTAATCCCCAACAATTCAGCCGCTCTGGGGTTACTGAGTATAATGGAGGTATCGGGTGCATGAACAACAATCCCAGCTTCAAGACTCATTAACAAGCTGCGATATCGCTCTTCGCTCTTTAGAATTGTTTCCTCAGTTTGCTTGCGGTCACTGATATCGCGGGTTACCCCATGAATTTCTATCCGTCCGGTATTCTCCTCCATCATATAGCGGGAGATGATTTCTGTCCACACGGGAGTTCCATCTTTTCCAATCTGCTGAATCTCATTGGTATAGAAATGGCCAAGTGTGGTGCGGCCTGAAACAATCTCGCCAATCAGCTTATGCGTGTTTTCCCTCATGCTTTGCGCAGTTTCCGGGAACAGCACCATTTCTATGGGTTGTCCAACCAGCTCCTGAGGGAAATAACCAATCAATCTGAAGCAGGAAGGGCTGACATACAGGAACCGCATAGTTTCCGGGTCAAGTATCCAAACCACATCCTTCATTTTCTCAGTAAGAACGCGGTATTTTGATTCGTTTGCGTGAAAGCTATGGACAGTCTGCCCGACAGCACCTGGCTGATGAAGGAGTTTTAGTATATCATTTTCCCGCTTCAGGTCCTCCAATTTTTGTAGAAGCTGTTCCCTGGAAAGATCCTGATCGATCATAAAAGGATTATTTATTTTGATAAAAATATCATTTTTGAGGGATTTTTCTCAATGGGATGGAAAGATAAAAATGGCACGCGGGCGAAACGATCACTGAGAATCGCAGATTAATACCAGATTCGATATAAAAATCCGTAAAATCCGCCTTGCCTCAGGCATTCGCTTCTCCCGCGTGCCATTCCAGTACCTGACTTATTTAATAAGTACTGTCACTACTTTGTCGGAATAACCACCGACCAGGACGGCCAACGTAATCTAGTAAAGCTTCTTATGACACTCCGTGCAAGCCATTTCCTTCCACGATTCATCGCCAAATGGGTGCTTGAAAGCCAGGGCCCCATTGAATGGAGCAATCTCCTCGGAGCCAGGGGTTCCCTGGGTCATGATGTTATGGCACAGATCACAATCATGTGAAATTGTTTTCCCGGTGGAGCTGGTATGCTTACCATTATGGCACCTGAAGCAACCGCCAGCCTCCATGTGGCCGATATGATCGGGGTATGCTTCCCAGGTGGCTTTCATCTCCGGAAAGATATTTTTCGAATAACCAGCTATCATACCGTCAATTGCCTTATCAATATCTGGTTTACGATTAGCAAAAATAACCGGGTAGGTAACTTTGTAATAGTTTTCAACATATTTCCGGATGGTGTCGTGTGCAATCTGACGATTATCCCAGGGAGGAGTCAGAATATCCATCGCTACCTTCTTGATCATTGGAAGAGTTGGAGAGATTTCCCCTGCAGCAATTGCATTATCAACAAAAACGCTGGGTGAACGGTATTTGTGCGACGGACGGGTATGGCAGTCCATGCAATCCATCGTTCGTGGCACAGCCACACGCATAGCAGAATCGGTTATCGGGGTCTCAGAATCCTGGTAAATAGTAGTTTCTCCGGTAAGTGAATTGGTGCTTTTTACCCATGGCAAAGTTTCACGATCATCAGCCGGATCAATGTACTCAATTTTAATATTTGGGTTAATGTGCCAGTGAATTCCGGCAGTGTTACCCAATGCACTGTGTGAGGCAGCCACTTTCAAACGCAGATCGATGTTCCAGACGGTGTTGGCTGAATCGGACAGATAATGTTTTTCGGATACCAGTTTATGCGAATAGAACTTCTCCGGCCAGTGGCATCTTTCACAAGTTTCGCGGGCTGGTCGCAAATTTTTTATAGGAGTTTCAATCGGATGGGTATACGAGTTGGTGGTTACCGCCCATACCTGCCGCAGTCCCGAAAGCTTCGATTTTACATACCAGCCGGCACCTTCACCTACGTGGCACTCCACGCACCTGACATTGGCATGCTCCGAATTCTGATAGGCAGTATGCTCCGGTTCCATTACTTTATGACAGGTTGTTCCGCAAAATTTGACCGATTCACTGTAGTTAAATGCTTCGTAACTTCCTATCCCGGTAAGAAACACCAGAATCACCGTTCCAATAGAAAAAATGATGGTGGCATTCCGGTGACGCTTATCGGCAAAATCGATTATCCAGGGCTTGCCCTCCAGCGGTTCGACACCAAGCTTCATCCTCCGCATTTTTAAAACCATTCCTACCGGGATCAGGATCAGACCCAGAATCAGGAAGGCCGGTAAAATGATATAGGTAAACAAACCCAGGTAGGAGCTTCCCTGTTGGTAAAAGATACTCAGTGTGAAGAAAAACAGGATAAACATCAAACTGATGAATGCCACAATCGCTCCCGTCATGGAGAGCCGGTTGTTAACGGATTTAGGTAGTTTCATGGGTCAGGTATTTGGCTCAAAATTATAATATATATTGATTATGAAAAGAATAATGATCAACAATGGAAATATGGCATCCTCGCACTTACCTTTTATCACTCCTTAACCAGATCAACCACAAAGAGGGCAACCACAAGGATTATCCTTCCCCCTTTACCCTTACTTCCCCCTTAACCCTTACCTCCCCCTTAACCCTTACTTCACCCTTAACCCTTACTTCACCCTTAACCCTTACTTCACCCTTTACCATTTACCATTAACCCTTAACCCTTTACCACTGATTTGAGCTGATCAATCTGCTCCAACGTCCCCAAAACAAATAGTTTATCGTGGCACGTAATCTTCTCGTCCGGCGAAGGATTATACAAATATTCCCCTTTTGCATTTTTGATCCCGATTATGGTAGCCCTGGAATCTGTTCTAACCTGGAGCTCTCCAATGGTACCTTCCAGAAAGCAAGCATGAATATCCGCTCCGAGGATTTCTTCCAACCGGACTTTCTTATCGCCATACAAAAGAATATTATCAATAAACTCTACCACATCGGGTTGCATCACCAGCTTGGCCATGTGAATACCACCAAGCTTGTCGGGCATGATCACGTTTGTGGCACCGGCTCTTTTGAGCTTTACATCGCTGAAATTACCGGATGCTCTGGAAATAATGGTGAGCTTAGGATTCATGTGGCGGGCTGTAAGAACCACAAACGTATTATCTGCATCGCTGGGTAAAGTAGTTATCAACGCTTTGGCCTTTTGTACCCCTGCCCGTTCCAAAACACTATCGTGTGTGGCATCTCCCTGAAGAAACAATTTTATTCCATCTTCCCTTATCCTGGCAATTACCGATTCTCTGTTCTCGATCACCAGAAAAGGTTGATTATGCATGGTAAGTTCACGACAAGCCTGGCTGCCGTTCCTTCCGTAACCGCAAATGATTACATGATTATCAGTATGATTGATCATTCTATCCAGTTTTTTAAGCAAATAGTAATCTCTGAATCCACCATCTATAATAAAGCGGGTTACCGTAGTAATCACATAGGCAAAAATCCCGAACGAGGAGAGAATCAGGAAGATAGTAAATACCTTTCCGGCATCGGTAAGCGGATGAACCTCGTTATATCCAACCGTTGCTATGGTGATAACCACCATGTAGAGACCATCCAGCAAGGGATAACCTTCAATAACACGGTAACCGATAACTCCGGTAACAAATACCGCCAGCAGCAGCATCCCCGCAAAATACAGATCGTTGAGCCCGGAATGATTTTGAGATTGTTTCACCCTTCCAAAATACAAAATTCCTGATTAAGATTCAGGCAAATTTCGGATATCGATGGCGATGGAACCCGAAACTATTAAATGGAATTTCGGTTAATAATCACCAGGAAGCACCCTGGTTTTGATACGATTATTTAGGTAGGGAAATACATGGACTTATGGAAATATTTATAAAGAAGTTGCCGAATTAATCTATAAAGATATTACCCGCACTAAATGAGCTTACACCTCAAACTTTCCTCCCCAGTCGGACATCAGCTCCATTACCGGTAATAGTTTTTCTCCTTCTGCAGTTAAGGAATATTCAACTTTTGGTGGAATAACCTCAAAAACTTTCCGGTTCACCACTCCACTTTTCTCCAATTCCCGCAATACCTGGGTCAGCATTTTATCATTTATCCCAACCAGAATTTTTTTGAGCTCTCCAAATCGCTTGCTTCCCGCTCTTAAATTCCAGAAAACGAGTCCTTTCCACCGGCCTCCAATAACTGAAAGTGTCAGATCAACAGGACAATAGTAAAAAGCACCGTTCAATGTGTATCGTTTCATTATTCAATTTCTGTTCTGCAAAAATAATAAAAGACATCGACACTATCCAAAAGTATAGTGCTTTCATATTGGGTAGTATATTGCATTTTATAGGGTACCCCCCATATCTTTGTGCTTTAAATAAAATGAAAAGCAACATGGAAAAAGAAGAAGTAAAAAAAACAGCTTTGGCGGTATCTATTGCAATTCTTGAAGGCAGATGGAATGACTTGGACAAGCTGCTGGACGACAAATTTACCTACA
>CAIXKO010000399.1 GCA_903919925.1 uncultured Bacteroidota bacterium
ATCAATCGGTTAATCGGGGGAGCACTTTGTACCACAGATTGCATCTGACTCATTATTAACCCCGGGATTCATCCTGGGGCTCCTCACCAAGCCGCACTACCCATACCGCCTTACTCCATGTCAGTCAACCCTGGTCTTTTCGCGGAAACAACCCTTAGGTTGACGGCTATGCCCCTTCGGGGTTCAGCTTATTAAGCCGGGCCTTAGTCAAACAAATCATAAGCTTCCAACTTGACCGAAAGGGTAAGCAGTTTCATTTAATTCGCCTTCTTGGTTGAGTTTTGGCAGCAATCGGTTCATAAGCTTTCAGGCCCTGATCGCCAGTGAATATTTCAACCGATTGACCTTGCTCGCCATAGTATGCCGCAACGTCTTTAATTGTTGCATCTCCCAATGAAATCCGGTTTGCGGCAAGGGCTGGCCACGTATCAGCAAGCTGACTTAATTTTTCTACACTCCATAAGTTTGATTGAACAGTGAAGGCAGCCCAAGGAGTTTCATGTTTAGCTGTTTTCCGGATTAATTCAGCAAATGATTGGGCAACACTATATGGATCGCCTGGGCATTGTGAAATGTGATTTCCGGTTTCAATAATTGAAGCCAATGGTAAAACAAAGGTTGTTGAGCTTGATAATTCCTGACTGATTTTTGCATTTACTTTTTTATAATCCCAACAGTTCTTACCAGATCCGCATGTTTCTTTTCCAGGAACTTTCAACCAAACGCATAGTATAGAAGTATCCATAATCAGCACTTTACTCATTGTTTTCACTCCTCTCTAACGATTGTTCCAAAGACCCATTTGTCATTAAACCACCTATTGTTCCGGCAGCCATTAGTTTGGGAAGCATCTCAAAATCTTCAAGAAGTGTGACATTACTGCATCCATTATTCTTGTTTCGATGGATATATGAAATAAATGGTATCATAGAATTGCCAAAAGCGTCTAACAACGCCGGATTGTGGGTGGTGCAAAGAATATCGATATGGTATTTTGAGCCCAATTCTTTTAACATTTCAACCAATTTGGTTGCCCGGGAAGGATGTAGTCCATTATCAATTTCCTCGACAATCAGTAAGCTGTGCTCTTTAACAGTCATTAATGCAGTGATTATTGCTAAAAAACGCAGCGTGCCATCCGACATTCCTCGTGCATCAATATCTAAAGTCTCACTATCGGTCCATTGTTCCTTGCAATAAAGCATTGCATCGGTATTGAACAGTCCTACAGTTTCGGACCAGATCTTTATGATATCTTTTTCGGGCAAGTGGCTGATGTAATTTGTTAAGATGGTTTCAACCTCCTTTTTTTTATTTTCAGGCAGAGCAGCAAGAACTCCGGCTATGTTGGCAGCATCACTTTGTAACCGATCAGATAATTTTGAGAATATACGCATGTGATTTGGGATGGGATCGAGAATGAAAATATTTCTTAATTCATTCAAAACACTTGATCCAGCTTCCTTAATTTCACTGCGAACACCCATAGTTTCAATTTGGCTCAGTATAGAAAATGAGCGGTTCATATCAAGTCTTTTTCCCCGCCCTTGTGTAGCAGAACTAAAATAGGCAGGAATAAAAGGGGTTTCTATCGAATCATCCTTGGTGTTAAACAAAGTTTTAGCTTTAGCATCGCTGCGTTGTCTTTTATGGATTGATTCAAGTACTTCGTTACAGAGCTCGAATCGAGTACCATTAGTTCTCCGGATTCCAATGGTATACCTATAATCGATTTCTGAATGATCATTTCCGGTCAATATTTGTAATTCACATTCGGATTCTCCTTTTCTCACAATCCAGTCAAGGCCACCCCGTATTGGAGAGAGTTCATTATCTCCATTTACGGATGATAAAATTTGCTTGCCCCAACTTAACCGATAAAGCAGGAGAAAAGCATCCAGGATATTTGATTTCCCACTTGCGTTTGTCCCAATAAGAATGCTTAATGGATCGATGAACAGGGTACCTGAATCAAAGCTTTTCCAATTTTTTAAGTGCAATTCTTTTATCATAACGGAAGTGTTATTTACAGATTTATTAATATTAGCCGTTGGGCTTTGGCAATGTGGACCGAGGCAAAACCGCAAAACCATTTCAAATAGTCGTCGTGCCAAATTTGTTTATATTCTTTGCTTTGATGTCCGGGCATTTTAGTTCAATTCAATAATATCGCAAATTACCCAATTTTCTCTTGGACTCAATAAAAAGGTTATAATTACTCAGCAAAAATTTGTTACTCCATTTCCTCATTTTCTCCCCCCAATGTAATGAAATCCCGTTTTAACCGTATTACTATCCGAATACATTTAGCATGCATCAAAAGCCTTTCCTGGATCTGATAGAGCCGCTTAAGCCACGTTTGTTCGGGTTTGCTTACCGTATGCTCCGTGATCGGGAGGAGGCAAAGGATGCAATTCAGGAACTCTTATTGAAACTCTGGAAAAACCGAAAAACTTTGGAAGCAAAAGGAAACATAAAAAACTACGCATTCACGGCTTTGTACCATGATTGCATCGACCGGCTCAGGATGCAGAACAGGTACCGGCTGGTTAACGGGTCCGAACTGCTTGAGGTCAGAGATAATATTCAGATCGACAGGGATTTTGAGAACAGCGACCTGATCCGCCAGATTCGTGAAGCGATGGATCGGTTGCCGCATAAACAGAAGATTATCCTGGAATTAAGGGATTTTCAGGATTTTGACTATGAAGAGATCGCAGCCATGATGAACATGACAGTTAATGCCGTACGGGTTACGGTTGCCCGCAGCCGGGCATCGATATCGGAAACCATGAAAAAGGAGCTAAGCTATGGAACAGGAACGGTTTGATCCGGACTTTAAGGAAATCTACAATCAGTATATCCGTGAAGAAGAGGAAGAGAGCGAAAAGATATATCGTGAGATGGCACCTGAATTAAAACTTCCCGTCAGAAAGATGCGCCGGTGGTGGATACCTTCAGTCGCCGCCGTTTTGCTGATCCTTGTGGCCGGCACCTGGGCAATCACTTCTTTGAATAGCCCGCTCCGGCAGAAACCCAAATACTCACAGGCGGAGGTCAGGGAATCATTGGAGAAAACCATCAGGGCACTATCTATTTACAGCAAAACCGTGAGAAAGGAGTTCAGTAAGGTTGAGGAACTCACCGCCATGACCAGTGCAATCAGGCCCACTAAAAAGAATCCGACTGGTGGCATTGAAAAATCAGATCAACACACAACTAAAAACTAAATACTATGAGAAATTATTTTGTGATTTTGCTTTCATTGAGCATGATGTCATTATCTGCCCAGGTTCAGGTGGCAACTGTAAATGGACAGGCAGTGGGTACGGTCAGTTCAGTATTGAATATGTCAGGGCCTGCCAAGAGAGATCTGGCAGCGGTTCTTTCCAGTTTTACAGGCCATGCATACAACTATTTTGAGGTGAATGAAGAAATGTTCAAGGCCTTTTGCGAATTGGAAAATGCCGATAGCGCATCCATTGCCCTGTTCAGGAAGATTAAGTCGGTAAAAATGCTTGAATTGGTCCGCACACCAAAAGAGCAGAAGCTTTTCGATGAGGGAAAACTTGAAAATCAACCCTGGGATCCCCAATTTTACTCGGCAGTTTTGACCCCGCTCGACACTACCGGTTACGTCCGTCTGCTTAAATCAAAAAGCAGTCATAGCCTGTCCCTCTTTCTGAAAAAGGAGCACGGTTCCGCTGATAACGAATTCCTGTTGATTACCGACCGGATGGTCATCGATATCCGTGGCGATATCAAAATAAAGACCATTTACGAAATGGAGGAAATGATGGGGTATGTGCAGCAGATATTGCCGGATTAAGGGTTAAGGGTAAATGGTAAAGGGTAAAGGGTAAGGTAAATGGTAAAGGGTTAAGGGTAAAGGGTAATGGTAAAGGGTTAAGGGTAAAGGTGCCGGGCCATTTAGAAAATCTTTTTCGCCTGCCTCTCCGTTTCGGTTTTTACTTCTTTGCCAATGCTCCTCACGCTCTTTCCCTGGTTAAAACGATAGGTGATATTTACCAGCAGCATGTTCTTAAGCATATCAATATTGTAAACATTCCGGGTGGTGTACAACCCGGTATCGGTGTAACTTCCCTGATCATAGCTCACTCCAAAGTTTACCGGAAGAATGTAGCCAACCATCACCGTGAGGCTGTTTTTGAAAAGTGGCTGCTGAACAAACGCCAGCCAGAAATCGTTGTCGGCCTTGTCATACCCCTGTGCATTGATAATCTTGGTTAGCCCCTTTTGATAAATCAGACCACCCACCGTATGATATTTTTTGCCGATGTACAGGAATTGCGTATTCATTTTCCAATCGTTGATGGTGTTTTTCCGTTCCTGCCAGGTGATACTTTGATTAAAGAAATCGAAATCCGTTTTAATGATCAGGGTCTGCTTAAAGAGCGGAATGGTGAGATCACCCTTGATTCCCCTGTTGGTGAAGTGGCCAACATTTTCATAGAGGAACTCCATCATGTTTCCTCCCAATGGATTAACTACCCGGTTGATACGATTGTTTGAATACCCGTAATATGGTTCAATGGAAAAGAGTCCCTGCATTACCCGCATTCGGGCCGAAACGGTGTGGGTAAGCTCAGGACGGAGGTTGGGATTGCCTTTCATGGTGGTATACTGATCCATTACCTGAGTGAATGGAGTGACCTGGCTGATGGTGGGATATTCCGTGTTGGCACGATATTTTAGCTTGATATCCAACATTTTGTGCGCCGTAAGATTGAAATCGAGATAAGGCTGGTAAATGAGATAAGTGTGGTTGGTTTCAGCGGTTTTTGGCTGGCTGTACTCTGCGGCTGCACCCACCTTAAAACTCATTTTTTGATTCAGTGATAATGAATAATAGGCATACAACTTATGGCGGAGCTCGCGCATATAAAAGTCGGTGGTATCGTTGATCAGCGGTTCTGCAGGTAGCAGGCGGGTTACAGTCATGTAATCGTTCTGCATTTTACGCCAGGTATTACCGTAACCAACCATCACCGTTGACTTATCATTGATCGTGTGGCTCAGTTCGGTGTAAAACTTCGTGAAATCTTTGTGATTGCTGCCCGTTTCATTCCTTTCGAAACCGTTGCTCTGAGACAGGGTGTTGGTGTAACTGTCGTCGTAGCGGTTGTAGGTAAACTCCGCGTTCAGTTTGGTGGCATCGCTGATGTTGAAAATATAAAACAGGGAATTGGTGATATCCCGGGTATCCGAGCTGTTGGTGGTATGTGAGGTATATTGATCGATCAGCGAATCGTTCCGGTAGTGGGTCACATCGAAGGTCTGATCCATGGACTGTCTGGAAGGAAAGGCCGAAACCGTACTCTCGAAACTCAGGGTGTGCCGTGGGTTCAGGTAGTAATCCAGACCGGCGGTATAGCCGTTACTCAGGCTTTTGATTCGCATATTGTTTGCTCCGTCCAAAGGCCGGTATCGTATGCTCAACCCGCTGGCATAGTCCTGATCAGATGTTCCCGGTATCCTGAAGGAATTGAACGTGCTGTTACCCTTCACGTAGAGGTTCACCTTGTCATACGTGTAGTTGAATGTCAAGGAGGAAAAGTTGATCGGAAAGAAAATATTCATCTGGTTGTCGAGGTCGAGCAGGCCGTTTTCAAGGGCGGCGATCTCGGTACCGCGATAGTCGCTTTTCAGGATGATATTGATGACTGCAGTATAGCCTTCGAGCGAGTATCTGCCGCCCGGGTTGCGCATGATTTCCACCTCCTTGATCCGGTCGGGCGAAAGGTTTTTAATGTATTCCTGATTTTTCTCCAACCCGTTTACCAGCATGATCACTTTATCGTCGCCATCAACCCTGATAACACGCTTGTACCGGTCGTAGGAGAGGCCATTCATCCTCTCCAGCACTTCGAGTGTATTGGTGGAGCCCTCACGCATTCTGGCCGTCACCAGCTGAACATCCTTATCGATGGTGTACCCCCGGGTTGCACCCTTTACCACCACTTCCCCCAGCTCAGCCTGACCTGCTGTCAGCCGGATGGTTCCCAGATACTTGTTTTCGGTTCCCATGTCCAATTGAATAGTGTCGGTTATGTAACCGACAAAGCTGACTACCACGCGATAGGAGCCAGGATTCATTGATATCCGGAAAGAACCGCTGTTGTCGGTGATCCCGCCAGCCACCAGGCTATCCTGCCTGTTGAGGATACCTACATTGCAATACGCGAGAGCCTCCCGGGTTGCGGAGTCCCTCACCTGTCCCGACACTTCCGTCTGGGCAATGGCCTGCATTGAAAAACTGCTGAGTGCGATTACGATTGCTGCAAAGGTAAAGCTTCTGTACATTTCGGACAAATTTTGGAGTTTGACCACCAAACAGGCAAAATGTTACAAACCCCGCCTGTTGCAAATGCGCGGTCAAGTGTTTCATTTATTAATAAAAACCATGGTAAAGATCCCCAGTGCGATGTCTTCGTCTTTCGCACTGTCGAGCAGCTTTCCGAAATTGGAGGCAGTCATCTCCTTTTTTAAGAAACCGATATCGGAACCGGTAATATCCCCGATCAGCAGGTCGACCTGACTGATGCAGCCTTCCATCTCTTCGATTTTTGAGGTGGGAATGCCGAACAGGTTGCCTTAAATCCGGAGGCCCCGACTCCGGGAAGAACAATGTTTTTAACCGTGGCTATTTCCAGATTGTTCTGCATCAGAATCTTACCCAGGGCTCCGGTTGCAGAGGTTATCGGATCGAATGCCTTGGTAATCTGTGTTTTGCAGGAGCTGTCGGGGTAAACTGCTACGCTTTTGGTGGTAGTGCTTCCAATATCAATTCCAAGGACCATATTTATTGCAATTTTTCTCAAAGGTAGAGTCTTTAGCCTGCATAATTCATAAATCTGTATCACTTATTGGGTAATTCCACAAATAGAACGCGGATGATGCTGATGCTCCGCAGCGCGAATTTTCGCGGATTTTTTTTGAGATCCGCGAAAATCCGCGTTCCTTTAGGATCAGCGTCATCCGCGTTCTATTCTTACTTTATGAAGCACTCTCGTGAATAATTCAGGTTAGGATTGCAACCATCACTTGCTCATACCGATTCCCGGGTTATCCACTTTCCGACCGCCGGAGCCACGTAGTTTCTCATCTGATGCAGAAGATCGTCGATATCGCTGCTGATCAAAAGCATATTCCGGTTAGCCTCCTTGAGGAAACCTTTATCCACCATCTCCTGGATTAACCGCGTGAGTCCATCGTAAAATCCGTTGATGTTCAGGATGGCAGTGGGTTTTTTATGGAGCCCAAGCTGCGCCCAGGTGAGCATTTCGAAAAACTCCTCCAATGTTCCGAAACCTCCGGGCATCGCAATCACCCCATCGCTCAGCTCATTCATCCTGGTTTTCCGTTCATGCATGCTGTCAACGAGGATCAATTCGGTAAGCCCCTCATGGGCGATCTCCTTGGAAAGCAGAAAATTCGGAAGCACCCCGATTACCTTTCCTCCTTCGCACAGGGCACCATCGGCGACGGCTCCCATCAGCCCTACCCGGGCACCGCCATAAACCAGTTCAATATTTTGTTTTGCCAGGGTTCGTCCAAGCAATCGAGCCTGTTCGATATACAGGTTGTCGTTGCCGGAACTGGAGCCGCAGAAGACGGAGATTCTTTTCATGTTTTTTGTGACGAGAATTTTATGTTACGAGTGACGAGTGACAAGTGACATTACTGATAAATGAATCTGAATGCGTTGGAAACAGATTGGTGTAATATGGTGCCATGGTTTTCTTCTG
>CAIXKO010000400.1 GCA_903919925.1 uncultured Bacteroidota bacterium
CCGGGAAACAAATATCCTGTTTGCTGTGCAAAAACAATCAGGTGAGCAGGGATCCCAGGATCTTGGCAATAATCCGCTGGTGCGAAAATGGTGGGATTACATGTCCGATATTATGGAGGTGAATGCTGATAATTCGCCGGTTACTATTCCTTTAAATGAAGTTTTTTACCTCGAATAATATGATCAAATGAATTCACGGGAAAGAGTTTTAAAAGCCTTTGGGAAAATGAACGGTTTGCCCGATAGGGTGCCGGTTCAATTTGATTTGTGCCGGCAATTGTCGGATCACTTTGGCAAAACATTGGGCATACCGGTTCATTATACCGATAATCTTTATGAAGATGTAACTTATCGCATAAGCGCTAACGAGTTACGTGTTGCTATGGGTAGCGATGTGGTGATAACCGGAGCATCGGTTTCTGATGATTTTAAAATCGTTAAAAGTGATGACGGTACCTGGCTAAATGAATTTCAAATGCGTATGCGCCAGGGTGATATTTATGTTGAAGTGGTTGGCTACCCGTTGGCTAACGCTGAAACTAAGGCAGATATTGATGCTTTTGCTTTTCCTGATCCTGATGCACCTGGACGATTCCGCGATGCGGAGGCTCTGGTGAAAAAGTATCGGGATGATTTTCTGGTGTTCGGAGATATCGAAGTAACCGTTTTTTCCTTGGCCCATCAGCTGGTTGGTATGGAGAAGCTCCTGATCGACATGATGATGGAAACCGAATATGTAGTGCCGCTTTTTGAAGCTTGTGCTGAATTTCAGACCCGGATTGGCTTGCGATTGATTGAACAGGGCGTGGATGCTCTTTGGTTTGGCGATGATTTTGGTACCCAGGTTAGTTTGATTATTCCTCCGGATACTTTCCGTGATCAGCTCAAGCCAATCTATAAAAAGATGGTCGATCGGTTTAAAGAGGCCAAGCCCGATATTATTCCAATTTTGCATTGCGACGGTGCCGTAAGTGAGTTATTGAATGATATTCATGATATTGGCTTTGAAGTGTTTAATCCGGTGCAACCAGGCGTTCCAGGACATTTGCCACATGATATGAAAAATAATTTCGGGCACCTGTTCAGCTTCTGGGGAGCCATTGATCAGCAGGATCTTTTACCTAAAGGTACTGATGAAGAGCTTGAAAATGATATTATGGAAAAAATCAGCATTCTTGGGAAAAATGGTGGATACATGATAAGTCCGGCACACATTCTGCAAAATGATGTTAGCCCTGAGCGAGTAGAAAAATTCATTCAATTATGTCTGAAACACGGATCATACCAGTAATTCCAACCATCTGAAATGGAATATCATGGTAGATAACTTGTCTTTAGGTACCCACCCCCTTTCCCCCTCCCTGAAAAGGGAGGGGGAAGGAGCTCTGATTCTCCCTCGGAGAGGAGCCTCTGCCTTTTTCAGGGAGGGGTGGGGGTGGGTACTTAAAATCTAGTTATCTATTAGTATTCAAAATGTTACACAGAGATACCGCAGAAGGGATCATAATAACAACAAAATAGAAACTAAAGTGAAACAAATTTCCGGAGCAATTTTATTCTTTCTTTTTATTAATAGCCTTTCTGCACAAAACCCAATCGTGCCACCTGGAGTGTATATTGCTGATCCTTCAGCTCATGCGTGGAACGATGGTAAACTATATGTATATGGATCGCGCGATGAAAACCCAAAGTATTATTGCTCCTGGCGCCACGATGTTCTGTCATCCACCGACCTGAAAACCTGGACGATCACCCCAAATGCCTTTGCATCGAAAGGCCCTGGCGATGCGGTTTCCTATAGCGATGCAAAGCTGTATGCTCCTGACTGTCAATATTTGAACGGGATTTATTATCTGTATTATTGTATGGCTTCAGGGAAAAACGTGGAAGGAGTGGCAACTTCAAAATCTCCCATTGGTCCTTTTTTAAATGGAAAAGATATTGAACTCAAGGGTGTCAATCAAATTGATCCATGTGTTTTTTTGGATGACGATGGTCAGGCCTATTATATCTGGGGACAATTTACCGCAAAAATGGCCAGGCTAAAGCCCGGTATGACTGAGATTGATACCGCCTCGATCCGTGACAATGTGGTTACAGAAAAGGAACATTTCTTTCATGAGGGTGGATATATGATCAAGCGTAAGGGTATCTATTATTTTATTTATGCCGATATGAGCCGCTCCGGAAGGCCCACCTGTATTGGTTATTCAACCAGTAAATCACCCATGGGGCCATTCAAATACGGAGGGGTAATTATTGATAATGACCGCTGTGATCCGGGCAACTGGAATAATCACGGATCGGTGGTGGAATTTAAGGGGAATTGGTACGTGTTTTATCACCGGGCTACACACAATTCTTTTACCATGCGCAAAGCCTGTTTGGAGCCAATCTATTTTAATGATGACGGAAGCATTGATGAGGTGGAAATGACCACCCAAGGGGCTTCCGGTCCATTAAATCCGCTTGATAAGATGGATGCAGAAAGGGCCTGTATTCTTCATGGAAATGTTAGAATTCAAGCTTTTACAGGAGATAACGAAGAACTTGCCGGTATTAGAAATGAGGACAAGGCTGCCTATAAATACTTCGATTTTGGTTCAGGTGTGGATGGCTTAAATATTCAGGTTGCTCCGGGAATCAACCCGGGAAAAATTGATATTGCCATCGATACACCCTGGGGCGAATCAATTGGAAATATTGCTGTTCCCGGAAACGGAGATGGGAATAAATGGACCCTTCTAACCTGTAAAACAGAGCAAGTAAAAGGCGTTCATGCTATCTGGCTGCGGTTTTC
>CAIXKO010000401.1 GCA_903919925.1 uncultured Bacteroidota bacterium
AAGTAAATCAACTTCTGCAAGCAACAGTAAACCATTCATATTAGGTGTAATTGATGAAATTCAATCCAAAGAATTAGCCGAGAAAAGAATTTTGAACATCTATCTTCCCGCAGGATATAACCAAAGTGACACGGTAAAATATCCGGTAATTTATTTACTTGACGGTTCAGCCGACGAAGATTTTATTCACATCGTTGGCCTGGTGCAGTTCAATACTTTTAAATGGTTAAACCTTATGCCTGAATCAATTGTGGTTGGAATTGCAACCATCGACAGGAAAAGGGATTTTACATTTCCCACAACCATTGAAGCCGACAAAAAAGCATATCCGTCAACAGGGCACTCCGATAAATTTATCGCATTCATCGAAAAGGAATTACAACCATTTATTGAAAACAAATACAAAACAAATACTTCTAAAACTATTATCGGACAATCCTTAGGGGGGCTGCTGGCAACAGAAATTCTCTTAAAGAAACCGGCACTTTTTAATCATTATATCATCATTAGCCCAAGCCTTTGGTGGGATAACGGCTCATTGTTAAATCAAAATTCAGCTATTTTAAGCGATAGTTTTAACAATCAAACCAATATTTATATCGGTGTTGGTAAAGAAGGACTTACGCCAACAGCCATTCCCAGAGTGATGGAAGTGGACGCAAATTTACTGGCAGAAAAAATAAAAGGGTCAAAGAGCGATAAAGTTAAAGTGTATTTTGACTATTTGCCGCAGGAAAACCATGGTTCAATTATGCACCAGGCCGTTTCAAATTCATTTAAACTTTTATATTCAAAAATTCCAAAAGAATGATAAACAGCAGAAACTTGGTTCGAGTATTATCGTTCTTTTAGCATTGATAAAAACAACTGTAACGAATTAAATAATGAAAACCATTAAGCTGATTATTGGAACATTACTGATTTTTTGTGCTTTGGACAGAGTTCCGTTATGCGCACAAACCGGTGATCAAATCCTGGACGGTATTGGGGAAACCGGATTAATTGCCCGCTACACCTTTAAAGGGGATGTAAAGGATTGGTCGCGTAATAATTTGCATGGCAGCCTTAAAGGCTCCGATTTCAAGTTTGTGGAGGATTCCCTGTTTGGTAAAGTGCTTTCCTTATCTGGAGATAGTGAAACATTTATTTCAATCCCGGGCGAATCGGTTAAAGGTGAAGAATCACTGAGTATCACCGGATGGATTTTCCTGCGTTCGGCTAAAAGCGGTCCTGTATTATTTGATTTTGGAAAAAACAACAGATCACATTTCTTTGCTGCACCAGCAGGAATTAAGGACAAAGAAGGTTATCAAGCACATATCCTGAGTGCTGATGATCAATATATTGCAAGTTCAACGGCGGTGGCATTTAATAAATGGAATCATCTGGCTATTGTTATTAATGTTCCGTCGAAAACCTTGAGCACCTACCTGAATGGAGTTCTTGTGAGTGAGACAAAGAATGTTGCGGTGGAGCTGAATCAACTATTTGATAATAATTCAGTAGCTAATAATAAGCTCTATATCGGTAAATCGCTGGATTCTGATCCTGCCTGTTTAAATGCCCGATTGTATGATTTCCGGATTTACAGAATCCCTTTGAATGAAAGTCAGATTGCCAGGATCTATAATAATGCCTTGAAAAAGGATGGAACAGTGGTTCGAAGAAGAGGGGAACCAGACCGGAATCTTCCGGCGTTTCCTGAAAAAACTCCGCAGTTGTATAACGCATTTCTGACCAGCGCTCCGGACATTCAGGTGGAAACCGTGGTGGGGCAACTTCCCAGGCTCCCACGGCATATTAAAGGTGTTTACAGCAATAATATGGAAGGGCCGGATGTTCGGGTACTCTGGCCGGCACCCGTGAATAATAGTCAGGTACTTACCCCTGGCACCTATACGGTAACCGGCAAGGTGGCTGGAATAAATCTGCATCCAAATGCGATTGTTACTGTTAAAAACGAAAAAGCATCTGCCACACCCAATCGTACATTGGAAGCTTTTAAACTGAATCAGGTTTCATTAACCGCTGATATTCATAACGATAAAACTAAATTTATTGAGAACCGCGATAAATTTATTACCGGCCTTGCCCACACAAATCCCGATAATTTTCTTTACATGTTTCGCAATGCCTTTGGACAGGAACAGCCTGTGGGAGCCGAACCGCTGGGGGGTTGGGATAGTCAGCAAACTAAATTGCGCGGTCATGCCACGGGCCATTATCTGAGCGCTATAGCCCAGGCGTATGCAAGTACGGGTTACGATGCAGCCCTTCAGGCAAATTTTGCCGGAAAGATGGAATATATGGTGAATACGCTTTATAAATTATCGCGACTATCCGGACAAGCACAAGCAGCCGGAGGAGCACAGGTATCGGACCCAAAAGTGGTGCCACCGGGACCGGGAAAATCAGGCTATGATTCAGATTTAAGCGTGGAAGGTATCCGGACTGATTACTGGAATTGGGGCAAAGGATTTATCAGTGCCTATCCGCCCGATCAGTTTATTATGTTAGAAAATGGAGCGAGCTATGGAGGGGACAATACTAAAATCTGGGCACCATATTATACTCTTCATAAAATCCTGGCCGGCTTGATGGACATCTATGAAATCAGTGGAAATGAAAAGGCGCTGGAAATAGTAAAAGGCATGGGCGACTGGGTATTTGCCCGTTTGAGTCAGTTGCCAACCGAAACACTCATCAGTATGTGGAACAAATACATTGCCGGAGAGTTTGGGGGAATGAACGAAGCGATGGCAAGACTGTATCGAATTACACAAGAGCCGCGATATCTGAAAGTTGCACAATTATTTGATAACATTAAAGTATTCTATGGTGATGTTCAGCATTCACATGGGCTTGCTAAAAATGTTGATATGTTCCGTGGACTGCATGCCAACCAGCACATACCTCAAATAATTGGGGCACTGGAGATTTATCGCGATTCGGAGGCTCCTGAATATTATCATATTGCTGATAATTTTTGGGATATGGCAACCAATGATTATATGTACAGTATAGGAGGAGTTGCAGGCGCACGTAACCCTAATAATGCAGAGTGCTTTACCAGCCAGCCGGCAACGCTTTATGAAAACGGTTTTGGTGCCGGTGGTCAGAATGAAACCTGTGCTACCTATAATATGCTCAAATTAACCCGCGACCTTTTTCTCTTTAACCAGAGTGCAGAGTTAATGGATTATTAT
>CAIXKO010000402.1 GCA_903919925.1 uncultured Bacteroidota bacterium
AATATTTATCGCCGTGGATGACAAGATATTAGAGACTTTAACCAGTAAATCAACACTGAAGCAGCTCATTTACGACAATACCCATTCAGCTTTCCAGATGCTGAAAGAGGAGCTTTTTAAAATAACCGAAGATCTTAACCGAAAGCTCACTGATGCCGATCAGCGCGTACAGCTACGGTTTGTGGATAAGGGCGAATTTACAGCCGAACTTTTTGTGGCGGGTGATGTGCTGGTTTTCAGCATGCATACCAATATTTTTCAGTTTGACCGGGATCATGAAATCTGGAAAACGGATTATATCAAAGATGATCCGACGGCAGGTTATTCCGGGGTGATCAACCTCTACAATTTTCTGGCCGATTCATTCAGGTATAGTCGTTTAGAGGATCTTGGTTACCTGGTTGCCCGGATTTTTGTGAATAAAAACAATCATTTTTTTGTTCAGGGAAAACGCCAGTCGGGTTTCAACTATGCCACGTTGGGCGATAATGTATTAGATAGGGCTGCTATTCAGGAAATTGTAAAAGTTTCCGTTCAGTATTGCCTCGATTTCGACTTGCTGGTGCCCCCATATGAGGCTGTTAAGCTGATTTCCGTTGGGCAGATCCATCAGAACATTTCAGATGCAAAGGTGGCAACGGGGAAAAGGCTGGGATTTAAATTTAAGGTGGACGATGTAAATGGTCAGCTGTAGGGTTCCAGAGCCCCTCCTTTTTTAAGGGAGGGGTTGGGGTGGGTACCTAAAGTCCAGGTAGACACATACTTGGGTCCACAGGCCTATTTGAACATGAATTGAAAATTCAAAGGATATGAAAAATAAAATTAATTACCTGATTTTCTGTTGTTTAATTGCAGTATTGAGTATGTCATGTCAACCAAAGAAAACAGTGGAGGCCGGCGATCCGGTGTTGATGGAGAAGATCAATGCCTATGCATCGTTTCCGTTAAAGACTGATCTGAGCACTTTATCAGTGAAAGAGCGCGAATTGCTGCCTTATCTCATTGAAGCTGCTGAGATTATGGATGATATTTTTTGGCAGGAAACTTATGGGGATAAAAAGGAGTTGTTCGCAAAAAATAAAGATGCTGCGGTGCAGAAATTTTTAGAGATCAATTATGGTCCGTGGGAGCGATTGAACGAGGATAAGCCATTTGTGGAGGGTTTCGGAAAGAAAGCTGCCGGAGCGCAGTTTTATCCTGCCGACATGACCAAGGAAGAGTTTAATGCTCTGGAATCCAACGATAAAACGAGTTTGTATACGATGGTGAGAAGGGATAAGGACGGAAAACTTTATACGATTCCTTACCATGAGTTTTTTGCCGGGCAGATAAAAAAAGCCGCTGATTTATTACTTAAAGCTGCGGGTCTGGCTGAGAATCCAGGACTGAAGAAATATTTAGAAACCCGTGCAGCTGCCTTGCTCACCGATGATTACTATGCGAGTGATATTGCCTGGATGGATATGAAATCGAGCAACATAGACTTTGTTATCGGCCCCATCGAGAATTACGAGGATGCACTTTTAGGACACAAAGCAGCTCATGAGGCATTTGTGTTAATTAAGGATCAGGTTTGGAGCCAAAAACTCGACCGGTTTGCAAAACTGCTGCCCGAGCTGCAAAAGTCATTGCCGGTGCCAGATGCCTATAAGCAGGAAACTCCCGGAAGTGATTCTGATTTAGGTGTTTATGATGCTGTTTTTTATGCCGGCGATTGTAATGCAGGGAGTAAAACCATTGCCATCAATCTCCCGAACGATGAAAAAGTTCAGATTGAAAAAGGGAGCCGTAAACTGCAGTTGAAAAACTCGATACAGGCCAAGTTTGATAAAATATTGGTTCCTATTGCTGCGGAATTAATGAATGCAGATCAAAAAAAGCATGTGGTATTCAATGCGTTTTTCGAGAACATTATGTTTCATGAGGTTGCCCATGGATTGGGCATCAAGAATACCATATTAAACAAGGATGCGGTGCGTAAGGCATTGAGCGATCAATACAGCGCGATTGAAGAGGCTAAAGCTGATGTACTTGGCCTTTATCTGGTATCGCAGCTGGCCGGCATGGGTGAGCTGGGTGAAAAGAATCTTCTGGATAATTATGTCACTTATATTGCCGGGATTTTCAGATCGGTAAGATTTGGAGCATCCAACGCACATGGAAAGGCTAACATGCTTCAGTTCAATTATTTTCGTGAAGCTGGTGCATTTACCCGCGATCAGTCGACCGGAAC
>CAIXKO010000403.1 GCA_903919925.1 uncultured Bacteroidota bacterium
CGATGGCCCTGTGGGGGACCGTTTTGGGAGCGATTCTCGGTTCCTTCCCAACCAATCTGTGGGGACGTAAAAAGACCCTGCTGATGATCGGAATCCTTTTTGGCTTATCAGCGTTGGGTACTGCCTTTGCCTCTGGTCCCTACATGTTCTCATTTTTCCGGTTTATCGGTGGTATCGGGGTCGGGATATCCAGTGTTGCAGCACCTACTTACCTGTCAGAGATTTCGCCGGCAGATAAACGGGGCCAGCTGGTGGCCAGGTATCAGTTCATGATCGTTTTTGGCATACTTACTGCCTTCATCAGCAATTACCTGCTCAAGGGATTTGCGGGTGGAAACGACTGGCGCTTCATGTTGGGAGTAATGGCCCTACCTGCCGTTGCCTATACTATTATGGTATTCTTTATTCCGGAGAGTCCACGGTGGCTGGTTGTGAAAAAAAATGACGATGCCGGAGCCAGAAACGTTCTGCTGCAACTGGGAATTTCCAATCCCGACCAGGCTATCCGGGAGATCCGCCAAACCATCCATAGCGAATCATCCGGAAGAATCTTTCAAAAGGCTTATTCTGTTCCCATCATTCTTGCCTTTCTGATTGCGTTTTTCAATCAATTATCAGGGATAAACTTTGTTCTGTATTATGCTCCCGAAATCCTGGAACGGGCCGGTCTGGCCACACGCGAATCATTGATGAGTTCGGTATCCATCGGATTGGTTAACCTTGTTTTTACCATGGTGGGCATGTACCTCATCGATCGTTTGGGAAGAAAAACCCTGCTTCTATGGGGATCCATCGGTTACATTATCAGTTTGGGCATGGTAGCCTGGTCATTCTGGTCAGGAGCCGGATCAGCCCTTTTTCTCACCTTCATCATGATGTTCATTGCCTCACATGCCGTTGGACAAGGAGCCGTTATCTGGGTATTCATCTCCGAAATCTTTCCTAACAAAGTCAGGGCCTGGGGACAATCGCTCGGCGCCACTACCCACTGGGTTTTTGCCGCACTGATAACACTGGTGACACCGGTATTCCTGGATGCCGAAAGAGGGATCTTCGGAAAAAATCCCTGGCCGATATTTGCCTTTTTTGCCGCTTTTATGGTTTTACAACTACTATTTGTACTGATACTTATGCCCGAAACAAAGGGCAAAAGCCTGGAACAAATCGAAAAAGAACTTTCCAAAAAAACGAAAAACTAAACCAAATGAAAAAACTCAGCATCCTCTTAAGTTTTATCCTGACATCAGCCATGCTATTCAGTCAGGAAATCGTAAAAGAATACAAAATCGAAAAACAGTACCTGAACTTCCCTATTGAAATGAAGCAGGATCGTCAGATGGTTCAATTCCTTCTGAATAAGGATACACTCACCTATAATGTCATCCGTATTGCTGTTGCGGAACCTGATTACTGGGTTTTCAAGGATGTTTCAGCCTATAAAGGAAAAACCCTCAAGCTTGTTTTCGCTAAGGATGTTGCAGGTTTGCAAAAAATCTACCAATCCGATGCGTTTGCCGGGCAAGACAGCCTTTACAAGGAATCCAAACGTCCGCAGTTCCATTTCTCCTCGCGCCGCGGATGGAACAACGACCCCAATGGGTTGGTTTTTTTCGAAGGGGAATACCATCTGTTTTATCAGCATAACCCATTTGAGATCAATTGGGAAAACATGACCTGGGGACATGCCGTTAGCCCTGATCTGGTTCACTGGACCGAGCTAAACGATGTCCTGTATCCGGATCCGCTGGGAACCATGTTCTCAGGAAGTGCCGTGATTGATAAAAACAACACCTCAGGTTGGGGCAGGAATGCAATGGTGGCAGCCTACACAGCCGATAAAAAAGGGGTGGAGGTCCAATGCGTTGCATACAGCACAGATAAAGGCCGAACCTTCACCAAATATGAAGGCAACCCGGTTGTTGGTCCAACGCGCGATCCCAAAGTCATCTGGTATGAGCCCAATCAGGAATGGGTGATGGCCCTGTATGATGTGGCCGGAATCAGTTTTCACACCTCCAAAAACCTGAAGGACTGGAAAAAAGAGAGTCATATCAATGGTTTTTTCGAGTGTCCTGAATTATTTGAACTACCTGTCGATGGGAATCCGAATAAGAAACTATGGGTGGCTTACGGAGGATCAGGCACCTATCTTTTGGGCGATTTTAATGGGAAGGTTTTCACACCCAGATACGGCAAATATCGCTACACTTACGGAAATCATTATGCTGCTCAAACTTACAATAATACTCCCGATGGGAAACGTATCCAGATTGGCTGGGGAACCATTGAATCCAAGGGAATGCCATTTAATCAGATGATGTGTTTCCCAACGGAGCTCACCCTTCGTACCACAAATGAAGGAATCCGGATTTTCAGCGAGCCTGTCAAGGCTATTGAAAAGTTGCATACCAATAAAATGGATCTCTCGGGATTGTCTGTCACTGAAGCTAATGTGCGGTTAATCGATAATAAAAACGACTTGTTGCACGTGGTTGCACGATTGGAATCGCTGGATGGCAAGGCAATCTCCATCGATTACAAAGGGAACCGCTATGCCCAGTTGGATGGCGATGAAATAAACGGCGTTCAAACACCACGACCCAACGCAGGTTCATTGGTTTTTGATGTTGAGCTGCTGATTGACCGAACCTCGGTGGAAGGATATTTCCAAAAAGGACAAATCGTTTTTGTAAACCCGTTGGCAAATCCAAAAAAGGATGCAGGGCTTGAGATTTTGGGCGATGCAAAAAATATCAAAATTCATAAACTGGAGGTATATCAATTAGAAAGTATATGGAAAAAATGAAAATTCTGATATTGTTCCTGGCATTGATCCTCTTTTCGTGTCAAAAGCAAGAACCTATCACACTGGAATCGCTGCTAAATGAAATGGTATCGATGGAAGAAATGGCCAGATTCCCTGATCCATTCTACACCTGCCACCAGGCAAGCAGTTATGACCGCCGGACGGTATCGCCAGATTCATTAAACTGGTTCGGGAATAATGACGGGTATAATGGAGGAAATTTTGATCGGATTGATACGATAAACGGAAGAATAGAAAAAGTTATGCTTGATCATCAGGGACCCGGAGTGATCACCCGCATGTGGATCACCTCGCTGGACCAGCGTCCGGTTATCCGGTTCTATTTTGACGGGGCAAATGAAGCCGGGTTCACTATTCCCGCTTACGATCTCACTCAGATAGGCATTGCAGGAGCAGGCCGGGGACTGGCAATGCCCCATACCAGTTATTCAAAAGGAACGGTAGGAGGCAGCACCTCCTATTTCCCAGTCCCTTATGCAAAAAGCTGTAAAATCACGGTTGAGATACCGGCCGAAATCAACAAAAATCCGAGATACTACCAAATCAATTACCGATCCTATGAAAAGGGGACCCAGGTAGAAACATTCTCCATAGAGAAGGCTTTGCAAGCCAGGGGTTTGATATCATCAGTTAATCAAGTACTGCTAAACGGCATCACACCAAAATATGACCTGATCTCCATTTTCCCTAAAGGACCCATTGCATCAGGAGATTCCTGCAAACTTGAATTACCGGGCGGTCAAAGGGCCATAACGGAAATGAAATTCAGCATTGAAGTTCCAGATCCCGGTGAATACGGTCAAATAATGAGGGAACTTATCCTCTCTGTGAATTTCGATGGTAAGCAAACCATTTGGGTACCGCTCGGGGATTTTACCGGAGGAGGAATGGGGGCCTTCCCGGTGAATTGCTGGTACTTATCATCCGATGGCACCGGGCAGATCACTTCGAGATGGTTGATGCCATATAAGAACAAGGCGAGCCTGACACTATGGAATGCTTCCGGCCATCAAATAACGACCCAAATCAATGTTATGACCAAAGAGTTGAAATGGGATAAGCAATCGCTGTATTTCAACACTTCGTGGAAGCAGAATACCGGACTCCAACTGTTCCATTGCAATGATGATATTAATAAGTCCGGCACTTACGAGTGGAATTTCACCTTGCTGAAAGGGAGGGGAGTTTTTAAAGGTGATGCCCTTACCCTTTACAACCATTCCAAAAGCTGGTATGGCGAAGGGGACGAGAAAATATGGGTGGATGGGGAAAAATTTCCATCTCATATTGGTACCGGAACCGAGGACTATTACAACAGTTCCTGGGCACCGGTGGTAGTTTCCCATACGCCCTTTGGCGGAGCCACCAGGGCCGATACCACCAGCTCACAAGGCTACAACACCTGGCTCAGAACTCGTAATTTAGATGGTATACCCTTCCATTCAAAGATGCAGTTCGACTTTGAACTCCTGAGCTGGTTCAGGGGCACTGCTGATTATTCCTCAACGGTTTATTGGTACGGGGATGCAGAAGCGCACGCTGAAGGAACATCCGGGATTGACGAAGCGATGCGTAAATTACTGCCACCAATTGGAAAATAAGACGGAATGCAATTGGGTGGTGTACGCCAACATGTCGCCATCGGCCCAAACCTAATAACCTGGGAACGTGCGGTATAGAAACGCTGAATGGTACCCACCCCCTGGCCCCCTCCCTGAAAAAGGGAGGGGGAATGAGCTTCAAAATTCCCTTCGGAGAGGAGCCCCTCCTTTTTTCAGCGAAGGGTTGGGGTGGGTACTTAAAGGCTGGTTTTATAAGAGACGCATTCTTGCGTATCTTTCCCCAGACGGAAGACGGAAGACGGAAGACACAAAACTGAAAAATACCAAAACAATGAAAAACACCTGTTTGTTATGGATAACGGTGCTGGTTCTAACTGGTTGTTCACAAAAAAAAGAACTTGCCTCCACTCCCCCTCTGGGTTGGAACAGTTACACCGGGTACTCCACCGTGGCTCCTGAAAGTGAGCTGATTAAAAATATCGATGCGGTCGCCAAAAAGCTTAAGCCTTATGGCTATGAATATGTTACGGTAGACAACGGCTGGTTTATGGATAAAAAAAATGAGGATGGGGGTAAGGTTTTAACCGATGAATTCGGGTTGCCTGAGTCCTCTCCTGTTTTTTTTCCCAGCGGAGTTAAATGGGTAATCAATTATACTCATAAAAAAGGGCTCAAATTCGGTATCTGGCTCATCAGGGGTGTAGACCGGAAAGCGGTTAAAGCCAACCTACCGATTGAAGGCACTCCGTATCACCTTCAGGATATTGCAGATACCACAAAGATTTGCGATTGGAATGATTTCAACTATGGGGTTGACATGAGTAAACCGGGTGCACAGGAGTATTATAATAATCTGGTAAAGAAATACGCTGATTGGGGAGTTGATTTTATCAAATTTGACGATATCGTTCCTCATCCTGATGAGGTTCTGGGTGTAGTTAAAGCCATAGAAAACTGCGGAAAAGATATTGTACTGAGCTTGTCCCCGGGGGATTACATCAAAGTGGAAGACAGTGGTGCCTACCTGAAAGCTAATATGGTACGTATCACCAGTGATATCTGGGATAATCGTGGTAGTTTGGAAACCACGTTCAATCGCTGGGAAGCGATGCAGGATTATAAAGGCTCAGAAAACAACAGCTGGCTCGATATGGATATGATCTGCTTTGGCCGCCTGTATGTGGTGGAAAATGGCGGCTGGATATGCAAATTCACGGAAGACCAGAAACGGACATTCATGCTCCAACGGGCGCTGGCTGCTTCACCCCTGATTGCCGGTGGGGTTTTATATAGTATGGATGATTTTTCACTGAGTTTGCTGACTCATGAAGATATTCTGGAGTGTGACCAGAATGGAGTGGTTGGGAAGTTGGTTCACCGGGAGGGAAAAATCGATGTATGGAAAACTTTGAAGAAGGGCAGGAAGGCAGGAGGGCAGGAGGGCAAAAAGGCAGGAGGGCAAGAGGAGAAGAATAAAAGTGAAAAGGGGGATGGGGAAAGTGGGTGGATCGGGGTATTTAACCGGGATGGGGTGTCGGAATTGGCCATTGATCTGAGTTTGGAAGATCTGGGATTGGAGGCGGAGACGCGATACAATTTGAAGGAGATTTGGGGTAGCATGGACTTGAAGGACGGAAAATGTTCTTTTCTTATTCCGGCAGATGGATGCGTATTTTTGAAGTATACTCAGCGATAATGAGGCCCCAAACCATTGAAAAGCAGGTCAAGAAAATATAGATCAATTCCAGGAGGGGATATGACTCAAATCGAATTTGAAAAACTTGTATGGAATTATCAGTTCTGATATCTAAGTAATATTTTGATCATGAAACTATTGCTTCTAAATTTTCGTGCCGTGCCCCTATTAATGGCCGTGTCGTTGTTTGCAATAACCATGCTGCTGATTACCGGTTGTTCAGTTTCCGGCGATCAGGGAAATTCAACCATCAATATCCTGTCGCTGTCCTGTGAAAACCAGGAAAATCCAAATGCTGTTGAGCAACCCACCCCCTGCCTGAGCTGGAAAATGTCAGCCGGCGAGAAAGACCAGTTTCAGACAGCTTACCTCATATTGGTTGCTTCAACACCAGAATTGCTTTCGGAAAGAAAGGCAGATGTGTGGGATTCTAAAAAGGTCAGGTCATCAGCATCACTACTGGTACCCTTTGGAGGAAAAAAACTGTTGTCAGGGCAAAAATATTACTGGACCGTAATGGTGTGGGATAAAGATGAAAAACCTACAGGTTATGCGAATCCTGCCTGCTGGGAAATGGCACTGACTGATGAAAGCTTGTGGCAGGCTAAATGGATCAGTTCACCAAGGGTATTCGACTATGGCCGGCATGAGGGAATCATACACAGCCGTCCCAAGGATTCAGGAATTCCATCGGACCCTTTGCCGCTTTTTCGAAAGGATTTCACCATCGACAAGCCAATAGCATCAGCAAAAATCTATATTTCAGGCCTGGGGTTTTATGAATTATCTGTAAACGGTGAAAAAGTGGGAGACCACCTGCTGGCTCCGGCTTTTACCGATTACACCCGGAAAGTGCTTTATGAAGTATTTGATCTGAGCAAATCTGTTAAACCAGGCAAAAATGCACTCGGCGTCATGCTGGGGAACGGATGGTATAACCAGGTATGCAATGATGTATGGAGTTTCAGCAAGGCCGAATGGAGAGCTGATCCGACCCTTTTGTGCCAGTTGGAGATCATTTATACGGATGGTAAAAAAGAGGTAATTTTAAGTGACGACTCCTGGTCCTGTGCTCCTGGACCTATCGAGTATTCAGGGCTTTATACAGGCGAAACATATAATGCAAATATGGAAATTGCAGACTGGAATCAGCCCTATTTCGTTGACTCTCTGTGGCAAAAGGCACGAGTGGTAAGAGGTCCTGAAGGAAAATTGGAAGCTCAGAACAGGCCGCCGGTCAGAATATTGCATACCCTTGAACCGAAAAGCATTACTAAAAAAGAGGAAGGCACCTATGTTATTGACTTTGGCCAGAACCTTGCCGGCTTTATCCGGATGAAGGCCAAAATGGAAAAAGGGACAATGGTCCGTTTTATTTGTAATGAACTGCTTACCGGGGACGGCTTTGTCGATGAGAAATACAACAGTGTTCTGATCGGTGATTCCCGTTTTCAGACTGATGAGTATATTTTTAAAGGGGATGGCATGGAAGAATGGCATCCGAGATTCAATTACAGTGGCTTCAGATATGTACAGGTTACAGGATGGAAAGGCGAATTAACCAAGGATAACCTGATCGCCTGTTCCATTCAGGCTGATATTGAATCGAAAAGCTCTTTCACCTGCTCCGTTCCTTTAATCAACAGCATTCAGAGCAATATACTTTGGACGGTGAGAAGCAATTTCATTCATTTTCCCACCGATTGCCCTACACGGGAGAAATTAGGATGGACGGGTGATGCGCAGCTGACTTCATCGACCATCCTCTACAATTTTAACCCCGTAAATGCCTATGCCGAATGGATCGACGACCTCATTCAAACACAAAAGGCAAGCGGAATGCTCAGTGTTATTGTCCCAACCTGCGGCTGGGGATCCCATAAAACCTGGCCTCCCTATCACCTGATGCCGGCATGGAACTTCGCCCTTTTCGAAATTCCCATGAACCTGTATCTATACGGTGGGGATCCAAGGGAACTGATAAAAGCGTATCCGGCCATCAAGAAATATATTGATTATATCTTTTCCATGTCGGAGAATGGAATTGTAAAAACCGGATTAGGCGACTGGGTTTCGATCCGGACAGCAACCGATCCGATCGTGACATCCACTGCCCTGTTTTACAAGGATTTGTTGATAGCCTCCCAGATTGCCGGAATGGTTAGAGATTTGCCAGGTATCAAAAAGTATCGCGACCTGGCGGAAGAAGTTAAAAAAGCCTTTAACCGCGAGTTTTTTGATCAGGATACAGGGAAGTTCAACTATCCCACCCAAACCGGTCTGGCCACCGGCATATTCATGGATATTGCCGACCGCGACAAAAATGAAATGCTGCTTAATGAGCTGAAAAATAATATTTTAACCAACGATTTCAATCTGGATTTTGGGATACTCGGAGCGAAATACGTTCCAAATGTCCTGGCTGAGAATGGGATGAAAGACATAGCATTTGGCATGATCAACACCACTCGTTATCCCGGCTGGGGCGATATGATTAATAAAGGGGCAACAACCATCTGGGAAACATTCAATGGTGCCGGAAGCCGGAATCATCCCGCATTCGGAAGCATCGGTGAATGGTTTTACAAGTATCTGGCAGGAATAAAGGTTGACAAGGAATATCCAGGGTTCAAACATTTTTTCATCGAGCCCTGGTTCCCTGCTGAAATGGAATGGGTAAAGTGTACCAAAGAAACCGGTTATGGCGATATCGTTGTCAATTGGTCAAAAAAGGGTACTGAAGTAACGCTTGACATTGAGATACCGGTAAATACAACTGCAACGGTATTGCTTCCTCCCGGCACTATCATGGTTGACGGGATAAAGCCGGAAACCGGAAAGACCGGAGGAGTCATCTCATCGGAACAAACTGACAAAACAAACAGCCTGAAGTTGGGTTCTGGCAGTTATAAGATTGCATTATTAATAAATTGATTATGAAAAAGATAACACTGTTTCTTATCATGATTTCAATGTCCTGCTACACCAATAGTCAGGAGATGATAACTGTTCGCAATGCGGCGGCCGAGCTGCCTGGCCCCGTGGCCGGCTATCGCGCTGTAGTCAGGAGCACCGACATCGAAACATACTCCCGTGCTGCTCTCGCATATCGCAAATGGTCGATCAGGAACGATCCATACCGCCCGCTCTTCCACTTTACCGGGGTGGAGAGCTGGATCAACGATCCGAACGGACCGATCTATTATGACGGCAAGTACCATCTTTTCTACCAGTTCGATCCGCAGATTCCCGATGGAAAGGGTGGGTGGGTCCGCAGCCAGCGCTGCTGGGGGCATGCCGTGAGCGACGACCTGGTGCACTGGAAAGACTGGCCGGTAGCCGTTTGGCCGGACACGCAGTATGACCTGAACGGTGTCTATTCCGGGAACACGTTCATCCATGAAGGGAAGATTTACGGCCTCTACACGGGCAATGTCGGTGGATCAATTGGAACCTACGGCATGCTGACATGGAGCGAGGATGGCGGCGTGACGTTCAGGAAGAAGATGGTCATGCCCAACGACCAGCGGCCTAACCAGAATTCACCCGTACACTGGGACGCCCAGGTCTGGAAGGAAGGCGATGGCTGGTGCCAGCTTATCGGGGGTGCGACGGAGGATCCGAAGCAGGGCGCCGCCTGGCTGTGGAAGTCGAAGGACCTCGAGAACTGGACCCTGCAGAGAAACATCGCACCGTCGATCAGGCACAGCGACTATTGGGAACTGCCCTACCTGGTGCCGCTGAACGGGCGCTATGTCCTGATGGTTGGCGCCGGTAACCCGTATTGGATCGGCCGCTACGATCCGAAGATTATGGAATTCACCCCTGAAACACCCATGCGTGCCGTGGATACTGGCGACTACTACTCATTCAATCCGCACATGGTTGACGAAAAAGGGGCTAACGGATCGCAGCGACGCATCATGCACGGTTGGGCGACTATCGGACGTCCTCCCGCCGTTGAAGGTGTCCCGTATTGGGAGCAGGCCCACTCGATCCCGCGCATGATCTGGATCCGGGACGACAGGCTCTGGCAGGAACCTATTCCCGAGCTGCAGTGCCTGCGTTACGATTACCGGAAGCTCGCCGGGCGGAACCTTCCTGCCGGAGGAGCCATTCCATTGCCTGAATTGCGGGGCGATGCGATGGAGATCATCGCATCATTCGACCGGAAGTCGGCAAATCGCTGCGGCATCATCGTCCGGGCCGATAGTCAGGGGAACGGCACTCGGGTCTGGGCGGACGCCGGTGACCAATTCGGCATCGAAG
>CAIXKO010000404.1 GCA_903919925.1 uncultured Bacteroidota bacterium
CAGATCCGATATCGCAATTGCGCTAATGGCTGACTCAATGGCCCAATCTTTTATCCGGAGTGCATCCTCTGCCAGCTTTCGCTGCCTGTTTGCAAGTGTTTGTGCAACAATCGACGCAGTAGTGCTGGCAAAAGATTCCTCGTCAGAATACCAGGTCCGTATTTCGCCAGTGTGCTCAAAGCAAACAACGCCCTTTAACTCTCCACCCGATTGTATTGCAGCATCAAGCATGGAAGTTATTCCTAGCGGCACAAGATAGTGTCCGGCAAATTCACTGGTGCGTGGATCCTTCCTGGCATCGCTGGCCGATATCCGGCTTTCATGATTTATTGCTTCAAAATATTGCGGGTAATCTGAATAATTTAAAATGGCGCCAGAACTGTGTTTCTTCAATGTCTTTTCATGTAGCGACAAACAACGCAAAACGGTCCTGTCTTCAGAGAATAGCCAGATACTGGCCCGTTCCACCTGCATGGCCTCCGTAACTTCCTCCGTAAGCCTGTGGAAGGAAGGAACCAGGTCTCCATATGATATTGTTTCATCAACTGCAATCCTCGCGATGGCATTGCGCTGAAAACGAGCACGCTCACGGCTTTGGAACAGTACCTCATCAGCCTGCAGGCGATACGCTATCTCGGTTTTTAGTGACTTATTCTTTGCTCTGATTCTTGCCGAAATAAAGAGTACCGTCAATAACAGGATAATTAATATCGTGGATTGGAAAATCTCAAAGAATAGTGAATTTGCCCATAACTTTGCGTTAAAATCCATTCCAAACACTGCGACGATTTTACCACTAGCTTCATCTTTTATTGGGATCAGCACACTTACCCAGGTTCCCCATCTGTCAGTGAGAGGATTGGTAATCAGCTCTTTCCCATCAATGAAGGGTTGCTTGTCCTGAACCTTTGCTTCTGAGTACAATTGTCCCGGCGGTGAATAATCTTTTGAATCCTCAGTTTCAGAATCTGCGATAAAGTATATCCCGCCATTACGCTCAACATACAAATAGGCAAATTTAGCTTTGATATTGGCATGAATTATTGCTTTTAGTGTGTTTTTTATAACCTGATACTCTGGTTTATAAATGTCATCAGGCTTGGCTTCAAGTGCCCTTAATTCCTCTTTTGGTAAAGTGGCTGCAATAGATCTGGAAATCTGTAGGGAATTCTCAAATTGCTCATTCTCAATTCTTATCCAGGAATAACGGACGTATACTACCCCTAAAATGGCTATTAACAGGAACAATAATCTTCCAGGCATCCCCCTCCTGTTTAGTACAACTTTTTTGCTCACAGAGAAATCATCATGTTAAACGATAATACCGTATTTAATTAATCTCCTCATTAAAAGGTCTTTGGTTACTGGTTTGGATAAATAGTCATCGCAGCCAGCCTGCATGGCCATTGCCTTTTCACTACTATTGGCATAAGCGGTAATCGCAATAACCGGAAGATCTTTGCGAAAATTCCTGATTAACCGGGTAGCTTCAAATCCATCCATTACAGGCATTTTCAAATCCATTAGTACTAATGAAATATCTGAATTGACCTGACATTGCTCCAATGCTTCTTTTCCATTTAAAACGGACCGGACCGAAACTGCTCCGGATGACAATAGTTTTTCCAGGTAGAACCTGCTCGATTCATCGTCCTCTGCAATCAGTACAACTGGCTTGCTTTGAATGTTGATTTTTGGAACTTTAGGCTCCGGCAAAACCATTTCAACGTCATACTTGATGTATGGAATTTTAACAAAAAAAGTAGCTCCAAAGCCTTTGTTTGACTCCACCCAAATTTCACCACCAAGCAAATTTACCAACCCCTGGGCAATCGATAAACCCAATCCATTACCCTCATAGCCGCGTGTAATCGAAACCTCCTCCTGAGCGAAAATTTCAAAAATTCGTTTCTGAGATCCTTTGCTGATTCCAACCCCCGTGTCTTTTACGAAAAATTCTAAAAAGCCGGGTTTTACAACGTACCCAAATGATATTTTGCCAGTTGAAGTAAATTTTACTGCATTGTCCAATAGTTGGGAAAACACCTTGTGCAAAAGCTCAGAATCAGAATTCAGGGTAATGGAACCCTCTTTTGAAGGGATTTTTAAAAGCAACTTAAGATTTTTAACAGTGCACAGAGGTTCGAATTCAGCTCCAAGCAAATGAATGAAAGGATCCGTTTTAAATGGTTTCCGGTTGATCTCCACATTCCCGGTGGTAATCAGCGATATGTCAATATAGCTGCTGATGGTATTGATTAATCGGTCACTGCTGATTTTCAAGTGCAAATAAAACTTCTCCTTATCCTCCTCCGATAGATCGGTCTGCATCAGCAGCTCGCTAAATCCGAGTATGCCATTGAGTGGTGTACGAATTTCATGTGAGATGTTGTTCATGAAAGCAGTTTTAAGCTGGTTGCCCGATTCAGCTTTTGTTAGCGCTTGCTTCAGAGCATCTTCAGTTTGTTTCCGGTCGGTAATGTTCTCGTGCATAAAAACAAACCGGTCGGGTGTAACCTCTTTGCCATATAAAGGAAAAACTACTCCACGTATCCATACCGGGTTATCCGGGAATTCTGGCGAAACATCGTGGACGTTGTAGTAAGAATCTGGAAATGAAACAACATCACCGCTTCTAACACGTTCGAATAATTCGCGGAAGCCCTGTTGGAATAACTGATTGTCATTAAAAATGGAAAAATCCGGAGGAGGCACGGCACCAAAAAGCCGGGTGTGAGCAGCATTAACATTTAAGGTGAATCCATCTTTGTCAACAATTTGAATCGATACCGGATTCTGAGAAATAATGTCATGCAACACGTTTTCTGAATGCTTTCTCTCTTCCAGCAATCTTATTTTCACCAAAGCCAGACTAACCAGCCTGGCAACAGATCCCAGGAAACCTATTTCTTCCTCTGTCCATCGCCGCTTTTCCAGAATCTGGTTTAGGGTAAACAGGTAGAATCCGTGGTCATCAAAAACAAACGGAAACCAAATTAAACTTTTAATTTTCAACTGCTCATGCAGCAAAATTCCCGATCCCTCCTTAATAAAAAATGGGTTTACCGAATCAAAATAACTGATCAGATAATTTTTGGTTTCCTTAATTTCGGAACACGAAAACTTAAACATTTCCAGAGAGGTGTAGCCACCCAAAGTGGGCTCAATATCCGGATGATCAACCTTTAACCATTCGCATAATGAGGA
>CAIXKO010000405.1 GCA_903919925.1 uncultured Bacteroidota bacterium
ACCCTTTTTTTTGTGTGATATACTTCAAATCCGACTTACTTAATCGAATAACTTCTGTAGGGAAACTGTCGCCTGATACTGTGTTCAGGATTGAGTTTGTCAGTCTGTCGATGATAAAACAATGCTCTATATTTTTCGAGTCTTTCATTATTCAAAGCTACAAAAATTCCGGCAAAATTTCGGTTCTCCTATACTCGTTTAAGATAATGCTTTTCGTTTTTTTAAGCTGACGCATAACACCTCAATAATCGTTACCCATTAACTTTATTGCCTCCTCCGGACAGTAAACGCAACCAGTTGCGTTTATATCTGCCTTGTGCGGACCTCGAACACAACAAAGAAGTTGGGGTAAACGAAAATTCCGGGATATGTTGGCACTTTTCATCCGATCGCAGGTTTATTTTTCTGAAAAATTTCATCTATAGCCAAAGGTAATAATAGCAAAGTCAATAGCAATTTTTTTCGCTATAGATTTTCCAATTTGCCAAGCGGGCTCTTTATTTGGCCAAAATGAAAAACAGCAGTTCAGCCTAATAATATATTCTTAGATTCAGGGGGTTCAGCGGTTAATCAAATAAGTTTTTCCCTTTTCAGTATTAAATAAAATCATCTCCTTTCCTTCCTTCTTTGTTTTTACCGGTTTTCCATCGCAAGTCACCTTGATTATACCGGATTCCTTTATTTTGCAAGGATTTCCCATTTTTGACAGAACATTTATGGAGATCCATTTACCTTTTCCCCATTCCATCCCGATCTCAAATGCTCCCCTGGCTATCAATCCTTTCACTTTCCCATCCGGCCAGGCATCGGGCAGGGCCGGGAGAAAAGCCAGATACCCGTTGTGCGACTGGAGCAGCATTTCCGCGATCCCAGCCGTGCCGCCGAAATTACCGTCGATCTGAAATGGCGGGTGGGCATCCATCATATTAATGTAGGTTCCACCGGGACCTGCTCCGTAGGTTGGCGAATCAACCAGCATCAGCTGCCTTTTCAGCAGCTTATATGCCCGGTTGCCATCCAGTAATCTGGCCCATAGATTCACTCTCCAGCCCATGGCCCATCCCGTGGATTCATCGCCCTTATGCTCCAGAACAACTTTGGAGGCATCGGCAAGCTTTGGTGTGCGAATGGGATCTATCGATACACCGGGGTATAGTCCCCATAATTGCGAGGTATGACGGTGGCGATCATTGGGGTTGTCCAGATCTTCCAGCCATTCCTGGAGCTGTCCGTATTTCCCGATCTGATAAGGAGCCAGCAGTTTCCGTTTCCCGGCTACTGATTCCCTGAGCTTTTGGTCCGTTCCAACCAATTTCGATGCCTCGATAAAATGATCAAACAGCTCGCCAACCATTGCATTATCGATGGTGGATCCGGCACAGATTCCGATGGGCCGGTTTCTCGATCCATCGGGGTTCCTGGTCCAGGCTGCATCGCCCCCCGGACCATTCTCAGGAGATCCTGATGGGTTGGTCACCAACCATCCGTATTTCGGGTGTTTCACTAAAGTCTGATCGAAAAACAGGGCGGCATCCCGGATCAGGTAATAATACTTTTTCAGATATCCCGTATCCCGCGTGTAAAGAAAATGATCCCATACATCATCGCAAAACCAGGCTGCCGCTGTATGCCAGCTCCCCCAGTAGGCCCCGTAAATGGGTGCACTGTTCAGCCAGATATCTGCATTGCAATTGAATATCCAGCCATCCGCCCCAAAATTCAGTTTGGCTGTTTCGCTGCCGGTTTTGTACATATCCTGTATCGTTGATAACTGAGGCTCACGGCATTCCGACAGGTTGGTGAGATCCGAGGGCCAGTAATTCATCTGAAAATTGATATTGGTGGTATAACCCCCGTTCCACGCCGGATTCATATCGGCGTTCCAAATTCCCTGCAAATTCGAAGGCTGCCCGCCAAATCTGGAACAGCTGATCATCAGGTAACGGCCATACTGAAAGAACAGGGCGGCAAAATTCGGATCCTTTCCTTCGGCAAAAGCCGCAAACCGCTTCTCCGTTGGCATGCCCGAGATATCCGTATCGGACAGGCTGAGGGTTACCCGGTTAAACAGATTACCGAAGTCACTGGCATGATCTTTCAGCATCTGATCGTAAGTCCGCGATTTCACCTTTTCCAGCATCTCATCGTTCCTTTTCACCGGATCGCCAGAGATGTCATTATATCTTTTAAAACTGGTTGCTGCCGTGAAAATCAGCACTACCGAGTTGGCATTCAACACTTTTATCTGAGGTTGATTATCGGCAAAAACGGTTGAAACCTTTCCTCCTTCGGGAATTACCTGCAACCTGCCCTGATAGCTCAGCCGCTGATCGGAGCTGACATAGCCCGGAACCATTCCG
>CAIXKO010000406.1 GCA_903919925.1 uncultured Bacteroidota bacterium
CAGGTAAGAAAACCCAACAGAACATATGAAAGACGCACCAAACAAGGCGCATATCGAAAATATAAATAATATTTTTAAGTTAGCACCATTACTCCCTAAAATAGGGAGGGGTGGAGCACCTGCCAGGCTATTGTATTTGATTGATCTTGATGCTCTTGCCGGATTTATTTTCTGATTTTCTATGGGTTGTTGAGCGCAGCGAAGATCTTTTCCAAAACAGCAGGCATGTTGAAGAGCTCTTCATTTCGGATCCGCAGAACCCTTAGTCCTAAACTGTTGATGATCTGATCCCGGTTGTAGTCACCTAATAAAAACATTCCTGGCCGGCTACAGGGTAAACGATCAGGTGCTGCCGCAGAAACCTGAATCCGAACAGTTTCTTGCCTTTAAGGTTTTGCCAAAGTGCCTTTTCAGAAAGTGTTATAAACAACATAATCACCATATTATCAACCAATTTGGCAAGTGCTCCACCCCTCCCTATTTTAGGGAGGGGCCGGGGTGGGTACAACTTCGACATTTCTTGTATTTCTTGCGATTGGCAGCATTGGTAAACGAATACGGATAATCATTTAAATGAGATTATTAATGAAACTTCCGAAGAATTAAAAGAAATTTTTGAAATGCGGTCCCTGGATTTGAACATTCAGGAAAATGGACAAGCGGTAATATCGATGGACCCTGATCTGGCCGGGATACTCGTCAACAACTTGCTGAATAATGCGATTAAATACGCCCCACCTGGTACAGAAATCAAAATATCCATTAATAAAGATGAGGTTAGATTCTCAAATTCGATTGATGTTTCATTCGAGTTTAGTGATCAATTTCATCATTTTATCCTGAAAACTAAAAGCTATATTTGAACCTGTATTGAAGTATCAAAATAGTAACATTTGATGTAAAGCTAACAAGCATGGTTATAAAGAATGATATATTTCAGGAGGCTGAACTCCTTCACATCCTTGTGGTTGATGACGATCCTGAAGTACTTCAAATCACGGAAACCCTGCTGAAAAATGAAAACTACAAGGTCAGCACAGCGGTTACCGGGCAAGAGTGTTTGCAAGCCATTAGAACAGAGAAACCCGACCTTCTCTTGCTTGATGTAATGCTACCGGATATCAGCGGGCTTGAAATTTGTAGAATAATCAAGGATGATGCCGGGTTGTCATCAATTCATGTTTTGTTATTATCGGGATTGAAAACGGAGTCGGAAAACATTACAACAGGACTGGAAATCGGGGCCGATGGATATCTGATCAAGCCTTTAAGAAATAAAGAATTGCTGGCCAGGGTATTTGCAGCATCCAGGATTATCCGGGCCGAAAGGTCGTTACGTGAGTTTAAAGCCCGGACCGAAACCATATTGGCTGCCGTAACGGATATCATAATGGAGGTTGATGAGCACAAAATTTACGTTTGGGCCAACCAGGCTGGTTACGATTTCTTTGGGGTGGATGTTATTGGAAAAGAGGCATCCTTTTATTTTGCGGGGGAGCAACAAACCTATGAATTTGTTCAGCCGCTGTTTTACGGTAGTAACGAAACCATTTATCTGGAAAGCTGGCAACGCCGTAAAGATGGAGAGAAACGGCTTCTTGGCTGGTGGTGCCGTGCTTTGAAAGATGAAAACGGCAGAGTAAAAGGAGCGGTATCCTCCGCACGGGATATGACGATGATCAAACGGTCCGCAGAAAAACTCGAAGAATCACAATCCCTCCTGAAGGCCAGTTTAGAAAGTCAGAAAGATACCATTATGTTTTCCATCGATCCGGAATACCATTATCTGTATTTTAACCGGGCCCATTGGGAGGCCATGCAATTTGCCTATAATCAGGACGTAAAGATCGGGATGAATATTCTTGAATGCATCACTTCTGAAGAGGACAAGTTGGCTGCCAAAGATAATTACGATCGTGCCCTCAGGGGGGAATCTCATTCCAACATAAACATTTTTGGTGAGGTGGAGCTGGCTTATTATGAGAGTTTCTTCAATCCCATTCTGAATAGTCAAAACGAGGTTATCGGGGCCACCGGATTGGCTCGAAACATCAGCGCACGTAAACAGGCTGAACAGGAACTCGAAAACACAAAGGCCTTACTTCATGCAGCTTTTGAGCAATCGCCGGTACCCATGGCTTTAGCTTCGGTTCCCGATTATACTTTCAGGATAGTAAATGCTGCGGCGGGTGAGTTTTTGGGAATACAACCTACAGATTATGTATCTAAATCCTTGACTGAGATTGACGTTCCCTGGAAGGATTTAACGCCAGAAGGCAAACCAATTGATATTGCCGATCTGCCGATGCCGCGTGCACTGAGCGGTATTTCCACCCCCAATATGGAAATACTGGTTGAAAGGCAGGATGGATCGAAAAGGTGGGAACTCATCAGCGGGGCGCCTGTTTTTAATACCTACGGAAAACTCATTGCCGGAATGATTGTTTTTCAGGATATCACCCGCCGCAAGCGCGCAGAGTTCATTCTACAGGAAAAAACAGAGGAAATTCAATTTCAAAATGAAGAATTTCAGCAACTAAACGAGGAGCTTACTCAAACGAATGAAGAATTACACCACACCAAAGAGTGGGCAGAGGAAAGCGAAGCCATGTTCAAGGCTGCCATGGAGAACAGTCAGGCAGGTATTGCAATAGCCGAGTTTCCCTCGGGAAAACTGAAATATGTCAACAAATCTGCCTTACTGATTGGCGATAAGGAATACAATGAAAGGGCTAAAAATATTGATATTGACAATTTTATGGCAAGTTGGAGAATACTCCATCCCGATGGCACACCCTACCAATCCGAAGAAGCACCTTTAGCCAGGGCGATTCTTTATGGTGAGGCTAATAGCCGCGAGTTCATTGTGCGCCGTGATAATAATGAAGACCGCTTTGTTTGGGCAAATGCGGCACCAGTTTTTAATGAAAAAGGTTTTCAGACTGCCGCTATCGTGATTTTTCTGGATATTACCGATCGCAAAAAAACAGAGCAAGCGCTGGTCCGGAGTGAACTGGAACTAAAAAGAGCCCAGGAACTTACGCATATCGGAAGTTGGTTTGTGGAGGTGGATACGAATGAGGTTTATTGGTCAGAAGAATTATACAAAATGTATGGTTTTGATTCTTCAATCCCGCCACCGCTCTATACTGAATCAATGAAGTTGTTTACTTCTGATAGTTGGGAATTGCTGTCTACCTCCCTGGCCAATACCACAACTACTGGAATTCCGTATGAGATTGAGCTGAAAACGGTGAGGAAAGATGGTACCAACGGGTGGATGTGGGCGCGGGGGGAAGTTGTAAAGGATGCTGAAGGCAAAATTATGGGTATTGGAGGAGCTGTTCAGGACATTACGGAGCGAAAACTGGCAGAAAAGGAATTAATTGCAGCCAAAAATAAAGCAGAGGAAAGCGACCGTCTGAAATCAGCCTTCCTAGCCAATATGAGCCATGAAATTCGAACACCGATGAATGGGATACTAGGCTTTACGGAATTACTGAAAGATCCTGACCTCAGCGCTCATGAACAGGAGAAGTATATTAATGTTATAGAAACCTGCGGTTTCAGGCTCCTCAATATTATCAACGATATCATCAGCATTCCCAAAATTGAATCGGGGCTAATGGGAGTGCGTCTTTCAAGGACCAATATCCATGAGCAGGCAGAATTCCTCCTGGCTTTCTTTAAACCGGAAGCTGAACAAAAAGGCCTGCAATTAAGTATCCGCAATTCTTTACCGGAAAAACCGCTGATTATTAAAACGGACAAAGAAAAAGTTTATGCAATTCTCACAAACCTGATTAAAAATGCCTTGAAATTTACCTCCCGGGGTTCCATTGAATTCGGATACCTCCTGGTGGAAACAGCGAATTGTGCTTCTCCAGAGGAAGCAAATACGCCTTCGTCCCTGGAATTTTTTGTTAGTGACACTGGTCAGGGAATTCCCAATGACCAAAAAGAAATCATTTTCCTTCGGTTCCGCAAAGGGGAAGATTCACTCAACAAGAATTACCAGGGAGCGGGGCTTGGATTATCTATTTCAAAAGCTTACGTGGAAATGCTTGGGGGTAAAATTTGGGTGGAAAGCGAAGCGGGAAAAGGGTCAACTTTCTATTTTACCATTCCTTTAATACAAAATAAAAACCCTGAAAATGAACAATCGATTAATTATATTTATCCTAATTTCTAATAACACCTTGAACGTTTTACAATTATTCAGCGATTAAATGGAATCTACAAGAGAGGAAAGCAAAGAAACCAACTCACTGAACCGAATTTTTAGAATAATTCATTTTGTTGTGCCGGTCAGTCTTTTGATTGTTTTTCTGTTGGACACCAGGGCCGAAAAATCCCAGCAACTACAGTCGTTAAATGACTATGCCTTA
>CAIXKO010000407.1 GCA_903919925.1 uncultured Bacteroidota bacterium
TCCTCAAAAAGCAATAAAATATTTTGTGTGGGACGATCCTTACGAAATCTATTCCGAAAATGTAAAAGCAAAAGAAAAGGTCGAAAAATTGCTTAAAGCAAACCTGCATCCATCGGAGGGTAATTATTTAAAACCTGCCGAGCGACCAGGAGCCAAATTCCTATCTGAAATTAAAGTTCCGGCCCTGGTTCTGGTTGGCGAAAATGATATTGCTGATGTTCACGCTCATGCAGGGGTTATTGAATACGGAATAAAAAACGCAAAACGGGAAGTTATTCTTAATTCCGGTCACCTGATTCCGCTGGAACAACCGGAAGCTTTTAATTCATCGGTTGGGCGATTTCTAAAAAGAGCGCAATTCTTTTCTGCCTTGTTTTCGCAGGGAGTGGATGCAGCGGTTCAATATTTTAATGAATTGCAGAAAAGCGAACCCAATACCCGGATATTTGAAGAATCGGAAATGAATGCGCTGGGATATCGGTTTTTGCAGGGCGATAAGATAAAAGATGCCATTAAGATATTTAAAATCAACACGATTGCTTTTCCTAATTCCAGTAACGTATTTGACAGTATGGGAGAAGCCTATTTAAAAGATGGCCAAACCGATCTGGCAATCAGTAATTATAAAAAATCGCTCGAGCTGGATCCAAAAAATGAAAATGCAAAAACTGCATTAAAGGGAATTAAAGAAGCAGGTTCACAGAAGTCCAAAAAACCGGGTACTGAAGGTAAAAACTTGCTTCAAAAGCCGGAGAGCATCCTGTTTGATGAGGCCGAAACCTCCATTTCCAATTGCGATGGTATCACGGTGGACCGATATGGAAGATGTTATGTTACCTCCTGGCCAACCAAATCGATCTACCGGTTTGTCACAAAAGACACACAAGTATGCGTCTCTACGCGTTGCTGCTGATTACATCCATGTACAACAATTTCTTAGCCGAAGCCACGATAATAATTTTGGTGGTTGTACAATTGTTGTATGGTAAATATTGGTTCAGTTGGGTAGTGGCAGCCTCAATTGCCCGTTGTATTTCAGGGCCGGCATTTGATTTCGTTTTCAGAAATGCCGATTTAATGTATTTCAATTCAATGATATAACCAAATTTGATTTCATTGCCATAGCGCTTCTCCGGTTCCATATAAATATCGGCATACCCTTGATTGAGTTCCCTTTCGCTGTACGTTTTATACATAATACCCAGATTAAGCCAGGCAAGGATAAATGTTTTGATCCCTTCCTCGTGAAATACAAAATCCCGCACGGATACCGCCTCGTAGAATTTTTCGACGATATATTTGAGAACAGGATGCCACTCGCCCTTAGTGGCCATTTTCAGAAATGCGCCTGCAAAAAAATCAATGTTCATTCGCAAATTATATACCTCATTAACCGATTTTTGAATGAATTCCCATATCATTGTCTTGATCAGTTTGTTTGGAACAGTATAAACGTTAATTCCAAAAATATCAGTTTCCTTAATTGATGTAAAGCCAAGATAAAATAATAACGATTTAAATTTATCGATATCTATCAATTCTTTCAAAGCAAACGAACGAACAAAATTACCCGTTGTTTCATTATTTTCGGCTATTTCCCTCAGTACCGAAAAATTTCCATTTATCTTATTGTTCTCTGTCAATAAAAAACGGAATTTCCCATAATCGGTCCGCATGTTTTCATCAGTCAAAATAGCGGGCCTGCTTTTAGTTTTAATGTATTGATTAATATAATATAAAACAGAAATGGTATTATACACTCTTTCCAGTGCCTGGTTAAACGAATAGCCGTTGTACCATTGATTAAAATCATCGAGAATGGAATCGATTGATTGGTTAAAAATGCCGAAGGAATTATAATAACCGAGCATCTGTTTTGCTTCTTCACTGGTAATACCAACCATTGCCGACAGTTGCGGGTCCTGCGAAATGTTGTCGCCAATATTGAAACCGCTGGTAACATCGGCCATTACTAAAGGCGAAACCCCGGTAATAAACAAACGGTCTATTTCGCGATTATCGGTTAAGCCCTTTAAATTGGTGAAAAAGTTACGTAAAAATCCACCGGCGTGAGTAACTTTCGTGTAGGTTTCTTCGCCATGCTCGGTTAAAATGTTGTTGGCAAAATTGTCATACTCGTCAATGATCACAAATGAATGAATATTTTTCTGTCGGAGCTTAATAAATAAATCCCTCAAAATATCCATATCTTCAAAATTGGATGATTTTAACCTGATAATATCATTTAAGCTAAAATTAAAAATATCGTTATATTTATCAATAAAGTATTCAACTTCCGATTGGATATACTTAAAAAAAGAAGTACTTATTTCGGAAATATCCCCAAAGGTTTTTACCATTGAAAAGTTAAATCGCAATACCGGAAAAGAATTTTTAAGCCGGGTAGGATTTTTGCCAATGTAGGTATCCCCGAAAAGCTCGTTAAATTGCTCTTTGGCTTTGATATCGTAATAATGATGAAGCATTGAAATGAACAAGCTTTTGCCAAACCTGCGCGGACGTAGAAAGAATTGGTAAGGCGAGCCATAATTCTCTATTATTTCGATGTATTTGGTTTTATCGATATAGTAGTAATTGTCAGCTTTGATTTTTTCGTAACTACTTATGCCATAAGGAATTTTTTTCATTTTCAGCTTTTCAATTATACAAAGGTACAAAATGTTAGCTACTGCTCACCAGGGCAGTTCCTACAATTCCACCAGCATCACTACCGGGTTACTGTTTTCCTTGAGGCCGGCCACCATAGTGAGGAATCTTTTTGCCGCTTCCGCGTCTTTGGGCTCCGGGTTTTTCCCGGTCTTCTCCTGTTGATCATCCATCAGATCAATCGCATTGATCAGGCGCACAAAAGAGTGGCCGTTTTCATTATCCCAGGATGGGAAAAAGGACGGGCCGCCATCGATATCATTATAAACACCGCGTTGAGCGGTATCGGGATTTGCCACCACAAAGAACTCCGAACTATGCTTATCATAACAGGCCATTTCATTTCGGCCTTTATAATCGTAACGGATAAACCATTTTGAAGGGCTCTCAAATGCATTGAAATCGATCAGGTAATTGTCCTTCTCCCTGAAGAATCGTTGATAATCCTTTTGGAGATCAGGTGGCATTTGGAGATTTCCCATCAACCAGCTGAGTGCCGGGTCAAAAGAGCCGTCAGCCTTCACCCTGAAAATGGTATCATTCTCCCATGAGTTATACAAAATTCCTTCAGGTGCCGGTGTGAGCAGCGGTGACATGATGGCAATACCCCTGGAGAAATCATACTTGATTTTTGGCTCGAAAACATAGCTGGTTGCTGCCCCCGCTTCGTCATAAAAAACCATACGGTAGAATTTTCCATCCTTTTCACCCTGCATGAAAGTCCAGGTAAAAATCCGGCCCTTCCCCAATGGAACAAAGGACATTGGCTTGGTATCCGGCACAAAATCCTTTATATAGGCGCCTTCGAATGAGAAAGCCATAATCGAGCGTTTATCGGCATTCCCAATAAAAACTTGCCGCGACGACTCTTCCGGCCAAAAGTTAAAATCAAAATTATACTCTCCCGGGCCTTTGCCGATATTGCCAATCTTGCGGATGAATTTACCGGTACGATCAAAAACCCCGACCGGCTTGCCATGCTCCGCAACAAAAACATATTCCCCGCA